>DGNI01000060.1:28382-35552 GCA_002388885.1 Parvularculaceae bacterium UBA4496
TACCAATTCCGCCACGACCGCAAGTCCTGAAACGGGAGGGCGGGAGATAGCAAAAGCCACCCCGCCTGTGAAGCCCATAGGAGTGCGAAAAACCCGCTATATTGTTCACCTTACAAACCCTCGGGATCGCGAGCCAGCAATCAAGGCGCTAGGCTCGCGGCCTTGCGGGCTGAAGCGGAAAGCGCCATTTACGGATAAACCTGCAACCGGCCTGCACTAAGCTTATGAGCGCTATTGAAAACGCCCCTAAAAGCGTTTCCAGACTCTGGAACGACAGACCTGTCGCCTGGGCCGTATCCGATGCGCGCATCAGATACGACGACGCGGTCGCGTTCATGGAGGAACACGCTGCGGCGATCCGCGCGGGCGAGGCCGAGGAAATGGTCTGGCTGCTTGAGCATCCGCCGCTCTATACCGGCGGGACCGGCGCCAAGCCGCAGGACCTTCTGAACGCAGACCAGTTTCCCGTGTTCAAATCCTCCCGGGGCGGACAATATACCTATCACGGTCCCGGCCAGCGCGTCGCCTATGTCATGCTCGATCTTGAAAAGCGCGGAAAAGACATCCGCGCATTCGTAAACGCGCTCGAAGAATGGATCATTCAAACGCTCGCCGACTTTAATGTGAAAGGCGATAGGCGCGACGGGCGTGTCGGCGTGTGGGTGGACCGGACTTTGCCGAATGGGCCTTTGCGCGAAGATAAAATCGCNNATCGCCGCCATCGGCGTCCGCGTGCGCCGCTGGGTGAGCTTTCACGGCATTGCGCTTAATGTCGAACCCGACCTTTCGCATTTTTCCGGCATCACGCCGTGCGGCGTCAGCGAGCCAGGTCTCGGCGTTACGAGCCTTGTCGATCTCGGTTTGCCGGTCACCATGGACGACGCCGATGCGGCGCTTAAGCGCACTTTTGGAACGGTGTTCGGCCCTACCCTCGACGCCGCGCCGCCATCATGGTGAAATTCGACCCGGCGTGAGTGATTCCTTTTAGGGAGGACCGCGATGGCGCAAAGGGTTCTGGTCACCGGCATCAGCGGCTTCATCGCCAAACATGTGGCGCTGCAGCTCCTGCAGGGCGGCTATGACGTTTGCGGGACAGTGCGCGCCCTCAATAAAGCCGATCAGGTCAAAAAATCCCTTGCAGACGCCGGCGGCGATATCGGTCGGTTGAGCTTCAGCGCCGCTGACCTGACAAAAGACGAAGGCTGGGACGAGGCCGTCAGAGGTTGCGCCGGCGTCATGCATGTCGCCTCGCCCTTTCCGGTTTCACAGCCGTCAAGCCGCAATGCGCTGACGCCCGCGTCGCGCGGCGGCGTCCTTCGCGTCCTCAAGGCCGCAAAAAAAGCGGAACGGATCGTAATTACTTCCTCCATCGCCGCGATGATGTATCGGCCAGGGCGCCCGCCGGTTTTTCCGGTTACGGAAAATGACTGGACGGACGTTTCGTGGAAGGCGTTATCGGCCTACATCGTCTCAAAAACGGAAGCGGAAAAAGCCGCGTGGGAAGCGTCTGTCGAAGGCGGATACAAGCACAGAGTAATAACCGTGAATCCAGGGCTGGTTCTGGGCCCTCCGCTTGATGACGACATCAGCGCGTCGCTGGAAGTCATCCGTCTGTTCATGAAAGGCGCTTATCCGGCCATACCGCCGGTGAGTTTTCCTGTCGTCGACGTGCGCGATGTGGCGGCGTTGCATGTGAAAGCGCTCGAAACGCCGGAAGCTAGCGGCAGGCGTCTGATCGCCGCAGGCGAAACGAAATCCTTGCTGGAAATCGGCAATATCCTGCGCGAAGCATTTCCAGATCGCGCCCGTA
Organism: Parvularculaceae bacterium UBA4496; assembly: GCA_002388885.1. GTDB lineage: Bacteria > Pseudomonadota > Alphaproteobacteria > Caulobacterales > Parvularculaceae > Hyphococcus. The sequence continues at coordinate 30,193 of DGNI01000060.1, forward strand.
AAATTCCATCGCGCCTGATGCCGCCTTGGCTGGTGAGAATGCTTGCGCTGGTTGATCGCAATGTCTCGTCGGTGACGCCTGATCTCGGCTCGGTTCCGCAAGCCGTAAGCGGGTACGCAACCGCAATGACCGGCGTTGAGTTTCGCCCGGCGCGCGACGCTGTCATTGATGCGGCGCGCGCGATGGAGCGCATTAAGGCGATTTAATGTACGAAAAGCGCGCGAAACCCCTTTGAATTTGCGGACTTTTTACCAGATTTCGTGTCTAGTACGGGCAAAGACAAGGAGATCCGCCAGATGCTGACAAAGCGCTCCCTCTTTCTGGTTGCCACCGCTGCTTTTGCGACGAGCCCGGCTTTCGCTCAGGAAACTGTTGAAGACGTTGCCGCGGCGGAAATTCAGGAACCCGCTGCTGACGAACCCATTGAGGAAAACGCCGAAACGACGGAAGTCGATGAAGACAACATGGCGGATATGCTGAACAGCCGTCAGCAGCTGCAGCAGACCTTTACGCTAAAGCGCACCGTCAACGGCGAAGTGATCGAGACCGATAAACGCACCGTCACTTACGACCGCAGCGATCCCTATCGCGAAACCGAAGCCGGCAAAACGACAGTAGAGCAGCTCAGAGAGAAATTCGACGGCGAGGCGCTGACGCGCACCGAAGCGTTCGAAGAGGCCAAGCTCGATTTTGTGATTGCCGACATTGACCGGAACGGCCGGATGACGGCGCAGGAATTTGCCCGCCTTGTCGATAGCTGGCGAGAGACGCATACGCGTCAGGCCGAGGCGCCGACAGAAGAAATTGCACGTCAGCGCAAGTACGATGCTTTCCTGGAAGAAATCGATCCGGATACGGCGGAACAGCAGACTGAGGCGTTCGCGCTTCAAAAATTCGCGTTCATGGCCGGCGCGGCGGAAACGCTTAGCTTGCAGGATTATATCCGCGAGCAGATGCTCGATTTCGATTCCATGGACGCCGACAAGGATACGATCCTCAACGGCGAGGAATTGATGCGCTTTCGCGCGCTCAATCGCGGCGAGACGATGGAGTAGCAAATCCGCGGTTGAAAATCTTTACCGCAAATGGATTCGAAATCCGTATTGGCCATCTAACGCGACTCCCCACGCTTTAAGCGTGGGGTCCATAAAATTCCAAAAAGTAGGACTCCACGGTCAAGCCGTGGAGAATCGACGATATCGTAATGACCAGTTTTATTTCAGCATCCGCAAAAACCGGCTGACTGACATGAATTCGGCGCGCATGCGATCCTCGCGCGCTTTCGCCTCATCGTCTACGCCCCAGCGCTCTTCCTGAAAGCGCTCATCGATGCGTGAGGCTTCGAAAATCTCTCCCGGCGGGAAAGCGCGCCGCCACAGAGCCAGCGCCAGCACCGCCGAGCCTGTGATCGCCGTTGCGAGACGCAACGCGAAAAGCGTTTCAGGCGATTGCTCAGACAGGGCTTTTCTCACCGCGTCGGCGGCGATTCCCGGCTGGTCGACAGCGACAATGCCGCTTGTGACGACAAGCGCGGCGCCGAATTCCTGGCGTGCAAATTCAAGATAAGGATCCCATCCGTCCGCCTGACGTTTTACGAGCGCGGCAGGTTCTATGGCGCGATAGCAAACCAGATCGGATTTCAGGTAATCGAGAATGTCTTCCCGCCATTCTTCAGCGGCGCCCTCACCGCCATCGATCGCCGCTGAAAGAATGCCGGTTAGCGGCATCTTGCTTTGTTCAATTTCTTCGTGTTGCGCAGCCCATTCTGCAACGATTGCGGCGGCAAGTTTTTCCGTGGGCGCGGCAAGCTCGTTCCTTGTTCTCGTGCGCGCGGCCCGGCCGTCGAGCAGGATACGATAGCGCTCGCCCGACCGTTCCAGTGACGCTGTTTTGTAAAACCGTTTGATGCGCGGCGCGTTCATTCAAGGTCTTCCGGCCACGCGCAGGTCGCTTCAGTATCGAACGAAAAGAACTTCCATGTCTCGCGCATGTGTCCCGTCAGCGGCGCCGTCAGCGTCATCCGCCGGCCTGTTTTCGGGTGCGGGAATGTCATGGACCGGCAGAACAGATGAAGTTTCGGAGATACGCCCTCGATATGCGCCGCCCCGCCGCCATATTTGCCGTCGCCGACAACGGGACAGCCGATCGCCGCCGCATGAACGCGCAGTTGATGCGTCCGGCCGGTTACCGGCTGCATGGCGAGGAAGGCGACGACGCCGGCGTCTTCGATGGTCTGGTAGTGCGACATGGCTTTCTTGGCGTCCTCGCCGTCAGCTGGCGCCACCCGCTCCTGGTCGCCATCACCAATCCGCATCATCTTCTTGGCGACGGGTAGATCGATGGTACCTTCATACGGACGCGGCACGCCGGCGGTCAGCGCCCAGTAGGTTTTTTCGATATCCCGGCCCTTGAACAGGTTGCTTAACGCCTGCGCCGCTTTCCTGGTCTTCGCCACCAGCATCAGCCCGCCAGTATCTTTGTCCAGCCGGTGCACGAGGCGCGGGCGTTCACCGTCTTTTTCGAGCGAGCCAAGCATGCCGTCGAGATGCCGCGTGGTTTTTTCGCCGCCCTGCACAGCGAGCCCGAAAGGTTTGTTCAGCGCAATAAGGGAATCGTCTTCGAACAGGATCAGCTTCCTGATTTCCGTCTGGTCTTCGGCGCTGAACAGGCGCGGTTTTGGTCTCGCCGGTTCATCGCCGAGCGGCGGAATGCGGATTTCATCGCCGGGTTCAAGCCGTCGGTTCGATTTCGCGCGCCCGCCGGAAACGCGCACCTGACCTTTGCGCAGGTATTTCTCAAGCTCGCCGTGCCGAATGGCCGGAAAGTGCGTTTTGAACCAGCGGTCGAGGCGCATTCCGGCTTCGTCGCCGCTGACTGTTTTCACTTGAACGCCGCTCATGCGAGTTGCCGCCCTATTTGAAGACCAGCCAAAAGGCCGCCTACGGATAAAATTACCGACGCCAGCAGATAGGCGCCGGCGATTGTCAGCGTACGGTCGCGATAAAGCGTGACGACATCAAGCGAAAACGTCGAAAACGTCGTGAACGCGCCCAGAAGTCCGACGGTCAGAAAAGCGCGCAGCGCCGGGCTCGCCGGTTCCTTCGCCGAGAGCCAGACGATGATCAGCCCCATGGCGAAAGAGCCGACTACATTCGCTGCAAGCGTCCCCCACGGAAAATTCGGCCCCAGCACGTGCATTGCCGCACGCGATACGCCGTGACGCGCCATAGCGCCCAATGCGCCGCCCGCCGCAACCGCCAGCCAGATATTCATGCCCATTAACCATTCCTCTTGAACGGGCTCAGGATTAAGCCCAAAAACGATTTGTCTTCAACGGATTCAACGCCGATTCTCATATCGTATGTGCGCACGGTTACACTCTTCGTCCCGAAAAGCCGGTCCCAGATACTGAAAATCGCGCCGTAATTCGAGTTTGTATCGTGCATCACCGCATGGTGATGGACCCAATGAATCGACGGCGTGATAATGACCCGCGAAATCGCGCGCTCAAGCAATGCGGGGATCCGTAAATTGGAATGATGAAAGATTACAGCGCATAGCATGAGCGTTTCGAAGGCCAGCACATGCCCCAGCGGAACGGCTAGCAAGGTAATCGGGATCAGCCGGAGCCCGGCGGAAATTGCGACCTCGCCCAAATGGAACCGGAATGCGCTGGTTGAATCCAGAAACTCGTCAAAATGATGCACCTTGTGAATGCGCCACATGAAAGGCACGCGATGCCAGGCGCGGTGCAGCCAGTAAACCCACAGGTCAAGAAGAACGAGATCCGTGGCCAGAACGAGAACGTTGAAATAGAAACTGTCCGAACGCGTCCACACAAGCTGGTTGGCACCCAGCGCCGTCAACGGCGCGATAATTAGCGGCGATGCCACAAGCACAATCGCCCACAGTCCGATATTCCGAAAAAGGCGGGCCTTGCCTTCCGGATAGGGCGCAGCGGAATAAATCCGTTCGCCTGTGAAAAAGAGGATGAATACTGCGCCGACGACAAGGGCCTTCACGCCGACAGGCGTTGCGGCAAACGATTGCCACGAAATATCCATTAGCGGCGCCGGTCAAACACCCGCATCTCATCCTTTGAGACGCCCTTTTCCTTCATCCTGAGGGTGTGCCCGCATATCTTGCGGGCGCGCGTCTCGAAGGACGAAGGAAAAGGGCCCTCAGGATGAAGGGATGCGGTGTATTCCTGTAACATGCTCAATCGCCAGTTTTTTCCCGGCGCTTTTTCTCCCAGTATTCGAGGCGCTTGGCGATTTCCTTGTCGAAGCCGTATTGCGACGGCTGATAAAATCGCCGCCGCTCCATATCCGGCGGAAAGTAATTAAGGCCGGCGAAATTATCCTCCGCATCATGGTCGTAAACATAGCCCTCGGAATAGCCGAGGTTCTTCATCAGCTTCGTTGGGGCGTTCATGGCGTGCGGCGGCGGCATGAGTGAACTCGTATCGCGTGCGGCGGCTTTCGCCTGCTTGAACGCCACATGCGAGCGGTTGGATTTCGGCGCCGCGCCGAGATAGGCGACCAGCTGGCCGATGGCGATCTCGCCTTCGGGCTGACCGAGAAATTCATAGGCGTCTCTTGCGGCGATGGCGAGCGGCAGCGCCTGCGGGTCCGCATTGCCGATGTCTTCGGACGCAATGACGATGAGACGGCGCAGGATAAACCGCGGGTCCTCGCCGCCAGCGAGCATGCGCGCGGCCCAGTAAAGCGCAGCGTCCACATCAGAACCGCGGATGGATTTTTGCAGCGCGCTGGCAAGATTGTAGTGCGACTCCTGCCCCTTGTCGTAAACCGGCGCCCGGCGCTGAACGAGCTCTGCAAGCTCTTTCGGCTTAATGGCTTCGCGGTCTTCGGGTTCGGCAAAAATTTCCTCTGCCAGGTTCAGAACGAACCGCCCGTCGCCATCGGCCATATTGCGCAAGGCGGCGCGCGCATCGTCTGTCAGCGGCAGGTCACGCCCCTCTTCGGTTTCCGCACGTTTCAACAGCTTTTCCAGCGCCTCATCGTCGAGGCGGTTGAGCGTAAACACCTGCGCACGCGACAGCAGCGCTGCGTTCAGTTCAAATGACGGGTTTTCTGTGGTGGCGCCCACAAGCGTGATGACGCCCGCCTCCACATGGGGCAGGAAGCCGTCCTGCTGCGCCTTGTTGAAGCGGTGAATCTCGTCAACGAACAGCAGCGTACCCTTCCCCGCCGCACGACGCGCCTTGGCGCGCTCGAAAACTTTGCGCAGATCGGCGACGCCGGAAAAGATCGCCGAAATCTGCTCAAACGCGAGATCCGTTTCGCCCGCGAGAAGCCGCGCGACCGTGGTCTTGCCCGTGCCGGGCGGCCCCCAGA
>DGNI01000036.1:0-128 GCA_002388885.1 Parvularculaceae bacterium UBA4496
TGCCGACGCCCGCATCGACAATAACGGGTACGGATGATTGTTCGATGATAAGCCGGATGTTCACCGGATTGATGATGCCGAGACCCGACCCGATGAGCGAGCCCAACGGCATGATCGCGCAGCAGCCC
>DGNI01000036.1:136-587 GCA_002388885.1 Parvularculaceae bacterium UBA4496
CAATAGACCATGACGTCGAAGCCCTCCTTGATGAGAAGCTTCGCCGCGCGCAGGGTCTCCTCCATATCCGGGTACAGCGTTTTCTGGTCGGAAAGGACTTCGAGTTTCACAAGCTCCCAGCCGCCCGCCTCGCGCGCGAGGCGCAAGGTGCGGATCGCGTCTTCGGCGGTAAAACATCCTGCGGTGTTCGGCAGGTAAACGTATTTCTCCGGGTCGAGATAATCGACGAGCAGCGGCTTGTCCTTATCCGTCAGGTTCACACGGCGCACGGCGACCGTCACCATCTCGGCGCCCGCAGCCTCCGCAGCTTGCGCATTCTGCTCGTAGGTCTCGTATTTACCGGTGCCGATAATCAGGCGCGAGGACAATTTCCGGCCGGCAATTTCCAGTACGTCGCTCATCAATCAACCGCCTCCAACAAACTGCACAATTTCGATTTTATCGCCGTCGC
>DGNI01000036.1:671-7633 GCA_002388885.1 Parvularculaceae bacterium UBA4496
GATCGGCCCGTCGAGCCGCTTTTTGTCCCCGTTGACGGTAATATCCATGAAAATTCAACCACTTCCCACTATTGCGGAGGCCATGAAAGCCCCCGTATATGTAGGCTCCTTATCAAGGGGCGTTAAGGGGCCTTTTGAAGCAGCAGCGGAACGGGAATGGCGGCGCAACCGATCTTTGTCCTTAACGGCCCGAATCTGAACCTTCTGGGCGCACGGGAGCCTGAAATCTACGGGTCTGACACGCTCGCTGATATCGAGGCGGCGACGGTGGCCCGAGCCACAGAATTGGGCCTTTCGGCTGAATTCCGCCAGTCGAATACCGAAGGAACGCTGGTCGACTGGGTGCAGGAGGCCGATGCGAAGGCCGCGGGTCTGATCATCAATCCCGGCGCTTACACCCATACGTCCATCGCCCTTCTCGACGCCCTTCAGGCGGCGTCGATCCCCAAAATCGAGCTTCACCTTTCCAATATTCACGCCCGTGAGGCCTTCCGGCGTCAATCGGTCACGGCCTCAGCTGTCGATGGCGTGATTATGGGGTTCGGCGCGCCGGGGTATCGCTTGGCGCTGGAAGCTCTTAAAAGCCTTATGGAACGCCGCGGCTCGTCGAAATGAGCACGCGAGATTAATAAGAAATCAGCAGGAATTGCATGTCTGATAAAAAGCACAAATCGGAACTCGGGACTGAAGCAGACTGGATACGTGAGCTTGCCGGCATCCTCGATGAAACCGGCCTGACAGAAGTTGAAATCGAAAAAGATGACGTGCGCCTGCGAGTGTCCCGCCAGGGCGGCGTCGCATCCTTTGCAGCCGCCGCCCCTGCTCCGGCGCCTGCGGCAACGCCGTCGCCTGCCGCTCCTGCTCCTGCAGCAACCAATGCGGATCATCCGGGCGCGGTGAAATCGCCGATGGTCGGCACAGCCTATCTTTCGCCATCGCCGGGCGCCGCGCCCTTCGCGAAGGAAGGATCGCAGGTGAGCGAGGGCCAGACCGTTCTGATCGTCGAAGCCATGAAAACCATGAACCCGATTACCGCGCCGCGTTCGGGCACAGTGACCAAGGTGCTCGTCTCCGACGCGCAACCGATAGAGTTCGGCGAGCCGTTGCTCATCATTGAATAATCAAACGCGCGTTTCGCGCGACGGAAAGCTATGTTCAACAAAGTCCTGATCGCCAATCGCGGTGAAATCGCCCTTCGTATTCACCGGGCGTGCAAGGAACTCGGCATCGATACGGTGGCGGTGCATTCGACCGCAGATGAAGACGCCATGCATGTGCGCCTCGCCGATGAAAGCGTTTGCATTGGCCCGCCGGCGCCGAAAGATTCCTATCTCAACATTCCGGCGATTATATCCGCAGCGGAGATCACCGGCGCCGATGCGATTCATCCCGGTTACGGGTTTTTGTCGGAGAACGCGCGCTTTGCCGACATCGTAAAGGCGCATAACATCACCTTCATTGGTCCCGATGCGGAGCATATTCGCGTCATGGGCGACAAGATCGCCGCCAAGGAAGCGGTCGGCAAGGCCGGCATTCCGCTGGTGCCGGGTTCCGAAGGCGCGCTGCAGTCTTTCGAAGAAGCGCGCATCGAAGCTGAAAAAATCGGCTATCCGGTGCTGGTCAAGGCGGCCGCGGGCGGCGGCGGGCGCGGCATGAAGGTCGCGAAAAAGCCAGCAGACCTTGAAGAAGCAATGTCCACCGCCAAGGCGGAGGCGAAAGGCGCTTTCGGAGATGATGCGGTTTACCTTGAAAAGTACCTGCAGCTGCCGCGCCACATCGAACTGCAGATCATCGCCGACAGTCACGGCAACGTGGTGCAGCTTGGCGAACGCGATTGCTCGCTGCAGCGCCGACACCAGAAAGTCCTCGAAGAAGCGCTGTCGCCGGCGCTGACGGAAAAAGAGCGAGTCAAAATCGGCGAGACCGTGCGCAAAGCAATTGAAAAGATCGGCTATCTGGGCGCCGGCACGATCGAGTTTCTCTACGAGAACGGCGAGTTTTATTTCATCGAGATGAATACCCGCCTTCAGGTCGAGCACCCGATCACCGAACAGGTGACGCGCATCGACCTTGTTAGAGAACAGATCATGGTGGCCACCGGCGCCAAGCTCGGGTTCAGCCAGGAAGATATTGTCTTCAGGGGGCACGCCATTGAATGCCGGGTCAATGCGGAAGACCCGCGCACGTTCCGCCCCTCGCCCGGCACGATTTCGCAATTCCACCCAGCCGGCGGCCCTGGCGTGCGTTTCGATTCCGCCGTCTATACCGGCTACAAGATCCCACCCTATTACGACTCGATGATCGGCAAGCTAATCGTTTACGGTGAAGACCGCGCTCATTGCATCGCGCGGCTAAGGCGCGCGCTGTCGGAAATGGTGTTTGTAGGCGTCGACACGACTGTGCCGCTCTTTATGGATCTTGTTGAAGACCCTGAATTCCAGAAGGGCGACTATCACATCCACTGGCTTGAAGAGTGGCTGGCGAAAGCCCAATAGCGTTAAGCGCTTTCTTCGCCGTTCTCTTCAAGAAGCAAGACTAACGCGGCTTCTGCGTCGCTGACAGTGTTGATTTCAACCTCATCTGTCAGGACAACGGCTTCGTCTTGTTCAGCGTCGATTTCTCCGTCCACTACGTTGACAGTTTTTGTTTCTTCGGTTGTTTCGTCAACCGGCTCTGGCTGCGGCTCGACCAGCGCGGCGAAAACCGTCTGCGGATCAATGCCGCGGGCGATGGCCGAAGCCACTTTCCCTTGAATGTTTTTGGGAAGCTCGGTTCCCGCCTCGCGCGCTTCGGCGATGGCGGCTTTCGCCTGCTGTCCGGGCGCGCTTTCTTTTTTGGACGCTTCTTGCGCCGTTTCCGGCGCGACTTTCATCGCGAGCTTAGCGGCCATCATTGCGCGACCGTGTGCGGCCGCTTCCGTTCCGTTAATCATTGAGTAACCCTCCCGACAGAAGCGTTTATTGTGACAAAACAGGGTTAGAAATCCGTAAAGTCGGCCGTTCAGACGATTGCCGGGCGCGCCCGGTTCACCGCATAATGGCTCCCATGCCGCGCGATTCCGCCTATAGCATTCCCGCCGAAGATGTTTTGAGAGCGTATGCGCTCGGTTATTTCCCGATGGCGCGTACGCGCGATGATGCAAACGTCGTTTGGGTGCTGCCTGACGAGCGCGGCGTTATTCTGCTGGATCAGGCGCGCGCGCCGAAACGCCTCGTCCGATTTTTGAAAACGGAACCATTTGAGGTGCGCGTGAATACGGCCTTTCATGACGTCATCGCCGCCTGCGCCGAGACAACGAATGGGCGGCCCGACACCTGGATCAATGACGCCATCATCGAGGCCTATTCGGAACTGCATTTTCGAGGTTGCGCGCATTCAATCGAGTGCTGGAAAGACGGCAAGCTTGCCGGCGGTCTTTACGGCGTTGTCATGGGCGCAGCGTTCTGCGGCGAGAGCATGTTTTCGCGTGAAGATAACGCCAGCAAGATCGCCATGCTGCATCTGATCACGCGGTTAAAATTGGGCGGCTTTCGTTTCATCGACGCGCAGTTTTACAACGAGCATCTGACGCAGTTCGGCCTCATCGGCGTCGATGACGCTGACTATCAGGTAAAGCTGGCGGAGGCGCGGAAATCAAAGGCGGATTTTTTCGCCGCACCCGATCAGTTGTCCACAACCTGCGTTGTGCAGTCGATCACCCAGACATCATAAACCGGATGTTCCAGCGCGTTAAGCGCCGGGGATGATGCAAACATCCATCCGCGGAAAATATTGACGCCTTCGGCTTGCGGGCCTTCCTCGACAATGGGCGCCGGGCCTTGGACGTCTTCGGAGTCGAATTGCGGTGCATCGCCGACCGGTTCCGCCGCTGGCAGAACATCGAATTCCTGCGTTTCGATTTCGTCTTCGATGACTTCCGGCTCGGTGATTTTCAGATCGCTTTCGCGGTTGTTGTATTCCGTATCGAAAATTTCGAGGAACGCCGTCGTTTCCGGAAACTCTTCCGGCGGGCGCTTGTCGCAGGTGCGCGGCTGGATTTCGAGCGAGCCGAAGCGCGCAATCTGGTTCATCTCGATTTCGATATCCGTATACCGCGCAGTCGTCTTGTTGAGCGCGCGCAACGTGACGGAAACCGGCTCGCGCTGTTCGGATTCAATGACGCCCGCGAATGGATCATCCTCGGAACGGGACAGGCGCTCGAGTTCGCTCAACTCTTCGTCTTCTTCGGCTTCTTCGATACCTGCCAGCGGATCGGCGGGCTGGTTCTGTGCAACAGCCGCCAATGAGAAACCAGAAGCGAAAACGCTCGCCGCGGCGAAAACAACTAGCCTACGCATTTTACAGATCTCCGAGCGGGTCTTCCGCCGTTTCCGTTTTACCCTTGCCGCCACCCGACTGGCTGGTAAACGCCTGAACTGCGAGCCCCAGCAAATCAACGGACCCTTGCGTGATGGTGATCTTGTCGCCGGCGCGCAGCATCTCTTCCGCGGCGCCGGGTTCGATGGCGATATGCGCGCCGCCGAGAAGGCCGTCGGACACAACCTTGGCGACGGAGTCTTCGGGAATGCCAATGCCCTTGTCGATCGCCAGCGCGACGTTCGCTTCATAGGTTTTAAGATCGAGGCTGTTGGCGGCGACCGTGCCGATCTTCACGCCGGCGATGCGCACGTCGGAGCCGACGGTCACGCCATCAACGCGGCCGAACACGGCGTCGAGCTGATAATGATCCTTGCCGAGAACATTACCGCTTGCGCCATAGGCGTAGACCATGAACGCGGCGGCGACGGTGATGACGATGACGCCGACTACCGTTTCAAAAAATCCCGCTCGTGTCATCGTTACCTCCTGGGCTCCCCCCTTAACTCAATCGTTCACGCGTTTTCCGGCGACCAGGCTTCGTAATCGTCATTGACGTCCGCCGGGCCGTCGGCGAGCGAAAGGCTCCCCTTCGGATGATAGGCCAGCGGCGTGCCGGTCATGTTCGGCAAATGATCCTTCTCGAAGGCGCGCCGGGTCAAGGGCGCATCGCTTGGCGCTTCCTCGAATGTGTGGTGCAGCCAGCCATGCCAGTCTGACGGCACCCGCGAGGCTTCGGCGACGCCGTGATAGACCACCCAGCGCCGGGGTCTTTTTCCGTCGCTGCCCGGCAGGCTCGGCGTTTTTTCCTCGTAATAGCGGTTGCCCTGCTCGTCCGTCCCCACTAGCCGCGCGCCCTTGCGCCACAAGGTGAACGACGTGCCGTAAGTGGTTGAATTCCACCAGGTGAACAATTGTGAAAACATCAAAAATCCCGTTTCGCCGCCTTGAACCTATCGCGCGGGCGCGGCGCGAATATGGCGCCCGTTACCGCCCCCCGCAATAGATGCGCACTGGCGGGCGAAAACGCTGATTTTACGCGGATTTTACCGCCTGATCGCGCCGGATATGGTGGAGCTGCGGCTTTCGGGACACTATATTCACGATTGGATATCCGAATCAGGCCAGATGGCCTGTTGGAGCGAATCGCATGCGCATTGAACGCCGATTTACGGAAGAGACCGGCGCGCCCTATGGCGTGATCGTATTTCGGCGCGCCGATTCCGAAATCCGTTCGATCACCGGCGAGATCATTTTCGAAACCCGCGACCTCGAAGTTCCAAAAAACTGGAGCCAGACCGCGGTCGATATTCTCGCCCAAAAATATTTGCGCAAGGCGGGCGTTCCGGCTGCAACGAAGAAAGTCGCCGAGAAAGGCGTGCCGGCGTTCCTGCAGCGCTCCATGCCGGACATCAAGGCGCTCGCTAAACTGCCCGCCGACAAACGCTACGGACCGGAAACATCCGCCAAACAGGTGTTCGACCGCATGGCCGGCGCCTGGACCTATTGGGGATGGAAAGGCGGCTATTTCGACGGTGAAGAGTCGGCGCAGATTTACATGGACGAGATGCGCGCCATGCTGGCCATGCAGATGGCGGCGCCGAACTCTCCGCAATGGTTCAACACCGGATTGCATTGGGCGTATGGCATCGACGCTGTCGGCCAGGGACATTTTTATGTGGACCATGCAACGGGCCGTCTGACGGAATCCGAAAGCACCTACGAACGCCCGCAGCCGCACGCCTGTTTCATCCAGTCCGTGGAAGACAGCCTGACCGGCGACGGCGGCGTGATGGATTTGTGGAAGCGCGAGGCGCTGCTGTTCAAATACGGCTCCGGTTCCGGCACCAATTTTTCGAACATTCGAGGGCAGGACGAGCCCTTGTCGAGCGGCGGCAAAAGTTCCGGGCTTTTGAGTTTCCTCAAGGTCGGCGACGCGGCGGCGGGNNCGATCAAGTCCGGCGGCACGACGCGGCGCGCGGCGAAGATGGTTGTCGTCGACGCCGACCACCCGGACATTGAAGAATTCGTTTCGTGGAAAACGCGCGAGGAAGAAAAAGTCGCCATGCTGGTCGCGGGATCGCGCGCCATGGCGAAGCATCTGCCGCTGGTGCTCGCTGCCTGCTGGGCCGATGAAAACGACGAAACCCGCTGCGACCCGAAAGAAAACGCCGCGCTCAAAGCCGCGATCCGCGACGCGAAACGCGCTTTTATCCCTGAAGCGTCGATCCGCCGAGTGATCGATTTCGCACGGCAGGGGTATCGTCAGATCTCCATCGACAAATACGACCTTGATTGGGATTCTGACAGCTATCGCACCGTCTCCGGCCAGAACGCCAACAACACCGTGCGTGTGAACAGCGAATTCCTGAAAGCGGTCACCGATGACGGCGTCTGGTCGCTGAAGCGCCGCACCGACGGCAAGACGACGAAGACGCTTCGCGCCCGCGCCTTGTGGAGCAATATCTGTTCCGCCGCATGGACCTGCGCCGATCCGGGCCTGCAATTTCACGACACCATCAACGCCTGGCACACCTGCCCCGAAGGCGGCGACATCCGTGCGTCCAACCCGTGCTCGGAATACATGTTCCTCGACGACACGGCCT
>DGNI01000063.1:0-5473 GCA_002388885.1 Parvularculaceae bacterium UBA4496
AACGGCAAGCCGATCCGCGAAAGCCGCGATATCGATATTCCGCTGGTGGCGCGGCATTTTTATCACCACGCCGGCTGGGCGCAGTTGCAGGAAACGGAATTCGCTGACTACGAAGCGCTGGGCGTTGTCGGTCAGGTGATCCCCTGGAACTTTCCGCTGCTGATGATGGCGTGGAAAATCGCCCCCGCCATCGCCATGGGCAACACAGTGGTGTTGAAGCCCGCCGAGTACACCAGCCTCACCGCGCTTTATTTCGCCGAACTGTGCAAAGAGGCGCAGATCCCGCCGGGCGTCGTCAACATCGTTACCGGCGCCGGCGAAACCGGTGAGCTGATCGTTAATCACCCCGATATCGCGAAAATCGCTTTCACCGGGTCGACGGATGTGGGCCGCATCATCCGGCGGCAGACGGCGGGTTCTGGCAAAAAGCTCTCGCTCGAACTTGGCGGCAAGTCGCCATTCATCATCTTCGAAGACGCTGATCTCGACGGCGCCGTCGAGGGCCTCGTTGACGCTATCTGGTTCAATCAGGGCCAGGTTTGCTGCGCCGGTTCGCGCCTGCTGGTGGAAGAAAGCGTCGCCGACAAAGTGACGGAAAAGATCAAACGGCGCCTTTCATCTTTCCGCATCGGCGATCCCCTCGACAAGGCCTTGGACATGGGCGCGATTGTCGATCCCATACAGCGCGACCGCATTCAGTCATTGGTGGCGCAAGGCGAAAAGGAAGGCGGCGAAGTCTGGAGCCCGAAGATCGATGTGCCGGAAATCGGCTGCTTCTATCCGCCGACCTTGATCTCCAATGTCTCGCCGTCGAACATTGCGGTGCGCGAGGAAATTTTCGGGCCCGTGCTAACGTCCATGTCGTTCCGCACCCTGAAGGAAGCCATCGACCTCGCCAACAACACGCGTTACGGGCTCGCCGCGACGATCTGGTCGGAAAACGTCAACCGCGCGCTTGAAGCGGCGGCCATGGTGAAGGCCGGCGTTGTCTGGATCAACACGACGAACGGCTTTGACGCCGCTTGCGGCTTCGGCGGCTATCGCGAATCCGGCTTCGGCCGAGAGGGCGGTCGCGAAGGCGTCTATGAATATGTGAAGCTGCGTAAAGAGTGGGGCGGCGTCGAAAAACCTGTTCCCGCCGTCAACGTCGAGGAAGATTCAGGCGTCGAAGGCATCGACCAGACGCCAAAACAGTTCATCGGCGGCAAGCAGAAACGCCCCGACTGGGCGCGCACCATGCCGGTGGCGGCGCATGACGGAACCTATGCAGGCCGGGTTTCCTTCGGCAATCGCAAGGACATTCGCGATGCTGTCGAGGCGGCCTTCAAGGCGCAAGGCTGGGGCGCGACAACGGGGCACGCCCGCGCGCAGATTTTATATTTTATCGCCGAGAATTTTTCCAAACGCGCCGATGAATTCACCAAACGCCTGCAACAGCTCACCGGCGCCACGAAAGCCAAAGCCCGCGCGGAAGTGGACGCCACCGTCTCTCGCCTGTTCGCCTACGGCGCCTGGGCCGACAAGTATGACGGCCTCGCGCACTCACCGCCATCACGCAATGTGGTGCTCGCCATGAACGAGCCTATCGGCATTATCGCGACCGTGTGCCCCGATACGGCGCCGCTTCTTTCGTTTGTTTCCATGTGGGCGCCGGCTGTCGCCATGGGCAACCGCGTGGTGGTTGTCCCATCCGAACGCTATCCGCTGCTGGCGACGGATTTTTATCAGATCCTTGAAACCTCGGACGTGCCCGCCGGCGTCGTCAACATCGTCACCGGCGAGCGCGCAACGCTCGTGAAAACCCTCGCCGAGCACGATCAGGTAGAAGCGATCTGGCATCACGGACCGGCGGACGAATGCAAATTCGTCGAGCAAGCCTCAGCCGATAATTTGAAACGCGTGTGGACCAACAACGGCCGCGCGCGCGACTGGGCTGACGCCCGCACCGGCGAAGGTCGCGAATTTTTACGGCACGCGTCGGAGGTCAAGAATATCTGGCTGCCCTACGGGGATTAAAAGGCAATATTTCTGGGATGCAATTTCGTAGACCGGTTGCGATCAATGAGAATTTTGAAACTAACTGTTTTAGTACTGACTGTCCTGCTAATTATTGGCGGCTTATTTGCGGCTCATATATTTTTGCGGTTGGATTTAATGTTCAATCCTATCGTTCAAGAGATCAACACAGACACGACTGTCGAGAAATGGGGAGATCGCGTTCAGCTTATTCCTGATCAATTTGAAACCGATCAAGACCGAGCGAGCGTTTTACAAAAGCTAAAGCATTTTGGCTTCACACGAACAGCGGACTCAGAAGTGTGGCTTAGATACCAGTATGAAATTGATAAAGGGCGTCAAATATATCAGCGCGAAGGTGACGTCTGGTATTGCAATATTCAATATTATGTATTTCTCGAATTTAATGCGCAGAACAAGCTGATATTTGCACAAGGCGCGTCACATGAGCTTGGATGCTTATAATACTGCAACTCGGGTTTTAGTTAGAATGAGATTTGCTACTGCACAACCTTCCCAAACAAACGCAACCGGCTGACCCCGCCGTCGGGAATGATATTGAGGCGAACAAAGCGGACGGGTTCGTGTTTGGCGATCTCCGAAACGAAAACATGCTCGCGGTCGGCCTCTAATTTCTGTTCTGGCAGGATCACCGGCCAGTTTTCCGCTTGAGCCAAAGCTTCCTCGTCGCTCATCGCTTCGCCCGTCCCTTGAATGAAACACCGGTCGGGATAGTTGCCTTTGAAATGCGCCGTATCGACGATGATTTTCTCGATCACGCCGGGATGCCCCAGCTTCAACACCGCCCAGTCATGGCCCGGCTCGCGTCGGCGGCGCGTCTCCCACCCGTCGCCCATATTGGCGCCGCGGCCCGGCGCGATCATGTTGGCCACGCGCCCGAAATGTTCGTCATTGGCGCCGAGCCCGCGACCGCCCCATTCCATGGCGGCAAGATCAATCACCTCATCGGCGCTCACCCTTGACCAGTCGATGTCGATGGCGCCGTAAACCCTCAGGCGCGCCACACCGCCGTCGGGAAAAATGTTCAGCCGCACATGCGTCCACACGCTGTCACTATTGACCGCGATAAATTTCCGGTCATCGCCTTTAAGATCCGTTCTTTCAACCAGCGGCGCCCACGCCTGACCCTCGCCCGGCGTTTCGTCACCACAGTTGCAAACCTCAACCGACGCCGCCGGCGGGTAGTTGCCGGTGAAGTGTCGTGTGTCGATTTCAACACCAGCAATGCGCCCCGGCTTACCCAATTTCACGACACACCAGTCATGGCCGGGCGTTCGCTTGCGGCGGCTTTCCCAGCCGTCCATCCATTTGCCGTGCTCGTCGTACTTGTCCGGGATGAACACCGGCTCCGCCGGCGAAATCAGCCGCGCCTTGTCGGCGAAAAAATCGTCCGTGGCGTAAACCACTTTCGCGCCCAGCCTCGGCTGTGCAAGATCAACAAGTTTTGTAAAATCATTTGTCATAAGTTTTTTTCTGCAATGGCCGACAGCCTGATGGCCGCAATGCGGTGAATCTGTTCGAGCGCCGTTTTGAATTCCGTTTCAATATCGTTCTCAATGCGCTTTCGAAACGCCAACAATATGCTTTTCCGGTCATGACCTTTCACAGCAATAATAAACGGAAAGCCGAACTTCTCATTGTACCGCACGTTCAGGGTCATGAACTCCGCGAATTCTTCCGGGCTGCACTGATCGAGCCCGGCGCCTTTCTGTTCCGATTTCGACTCGTCGGTCATCTCGCCGGCGATAGCGGCGCGGCCTGCTAGCTCCGGGTGCGCGCAGACCAGCGCCATCTGTTTTTCACGTCCGGCATTATCGATAACATCGCGCATCAGTGATTGCAGCGACTCCAGCTCATCTGCATTACCCGTCGTCACTTCAGGCCACACTGCGTCCGCCACCCAGGGCGAGGATTCATAAACACCGCCAAATGCGGTCATGAATGCTTCCTTCGTCATGGCGCTGGGAACAGGATGAAAACTTGTCATGACGCAGGATGGTGCTTGATCCAGTGATTGGCGATGTCGATGCGTCGGCAGAACCAGACGTCCTGTTTTTCCGCCGCGTATTCGACGAACCGCTCTAGCGCCGCGAAGCGTCCGGGCCGGCCAATGATGCGCCCGTGCAGGCCGACAGACATCATCTTCGGCGTTTCCGCACCCTCGGCGTAAAGAACGTCGAACGTATCCTTGAGATAAGCAAAAAACTGTTCGCCGTAATTGAACCCCTGCGGCGTCGCAAAACGCATGTCGTTGGCGTCGAGCGTGTACGGCACAACGAGATGATTTTTATCGCCTACTCTCGTCCAGAACGGTAGGTCATCGCAATAATCGTCGGCGTCGTAAACAAAGCCGCCATGTTCGACGACGAGGCGGCGCGTATTCGGGCTCGTCCGGCCCGTATACCAGCCATGCGGCGCAGCGCCGGTCATGCCCTTGATGATCTCTACCGCCTGAGCGACGTGCTCACGCTCTACGTCTTCCGGCACGTCCTGATAGTTGATCCATTTGAGGCCGTGCGAGCAAATTTCGTGTCCGTCGAGCAGAAATTCGTCAGCGACGCACGGGTTGCGTTCCAGCGCCGATGCGACCGCAAACACTGTTACGGGAATTTTGAATTTGCGGAATAATTTGATGAGCCGCCATACGCCCGCACGTGAGCCGTACTCGTAAATCGACTCCATCGACATATGCCGTGCGCCCTTGATTTCCGGCGCATTGACGATCTCCGACAAAAATGTCTCGGCGCCGGCGTCGCCATGCAGCACGGAGTTCTCACCGCCCTCTTCGTAGTTGATGACGAACTGTACGGCGATCCTCGCGCCGCCGGGCCATTTTGCATGCGGCGGCGCGCCCTTGTAGCCCGCAAGGTCCCGGGGATAATTTTCACGCGTCTTATCAGCCATAAAAAATCCGGTAATCCCCTGAAAATAATAAGACATCCGTTATGGCGGGGCTGCGCGATTTTGTCTAGAATGGACGGCTAACCATAAGAAACGTGAAGGAACGATGGCCGGTCTCACCACCCATATTCTCGACCTCACCCATGGCGCGCCCGCTGACGGCGTCAAAATCGTCCTGAGCGTTCGAAATGGCGGCGGCGCGGAAAAGCTCAAAGAAGCGGTCACAAACGCAGACGGCCGCTGCGATGCGCCGCTGATCGCCGCGAACGACATGAAAAAAGGCGGCTACCTTCTTGAGTTTCACATCGGCGATTATTTTCGACGAAAGGGTATTCGCCTCGACGACCCCGCATTTCTCGACATTATTCCCATTGCTTTCGCCGTCTCGGATATCGCGGCGCATTATCATGTGCCGCTGCTCGTCTCGCCATATGGCTACAGCACCTATCGGGGGAGCTGAACATTGAACAACACCGTGCGCTTTGTTCTCGACGGCGAAATCATCGAAGCAACAGACTTCGATCCGACGATTACG
>DGNI01000063.1:5513-26161 GCA_002388885.1 Parvularculaceae bacterium UBA4496
GACTGCGGCGCCTGCACGGTGGCGGTTGGGTCGCTTGACGGCGACAAGATCAATTATCGCGCGATCAACGCCTGCATTGCCTTCCTGCCGACGCTTGACGGAAAGGAACTTGTCACCGTTGAAAGCCTGGGCACCCCGGGAAGATTGCACCCCGTGCAACAGGCCATGGTCGATTGTCACGGCTCGCAATGCGGTTTCTGCACGCCCGGCTTTGTTATGTCGCTGTTCGTTCACTATGAGAATGACGCGCCGACCGATCACAAAAACCTGTGCGATGCGCTTGCCGGCAANNCCGAAAGAATGAAGGCATTGCCGTCCGCAGCAATGTATCACCAGAGTAAAAACACAGTTGAGTTATTGAAACGGATTCGGCGCGAAGACACGCTGACGATTGAATATTTCTCCGGAGAGAACGCTAAACGGTACTACGCACCGAAAACATTACAGGACCTGCTGACGCTTCGCGCAGAAAATCCGGACGCTACGCTGGTCGCCGGGGCCACGGATGTCGGGCTTTGGGTGACAAAGCAACACCGTAATCTCGATACGATCATTGCACTGAATGAAGTTTGCGACCTCAAATCCATTCGCGAAACCGAAAATAGTATCGAAATTGGCGCTATGGCCTCTTACGCAGATGCCCATGAGGCGCTCGCGCGCTGGCATCCTGATTTTGGTGAAGTCTTGCGGCGGCTTGGCTCAACCCAGATCCGCAACAGCGGCACAATCGGCGGCAATATCGCTAACGGTTCGCCCATCGGCGATTCCATGCCGCTCCTGATCGCCGGCGGTGCTATGCTGGTTCTTCGCAGCCAGAAAGGCGCGCGCGAAATCCCGCTTGAAGAATTCTTTGTCGACTATGGCAAGCAGGATTTGCACGACGACGAAATCGTTGAACGGGTTTCATTGCCGCGGCTGGGTAAGGATGACTATTTCCGCGCCTACAAGATTTCCAAACGCTTCGATCAGGATATTTCCGCGCTCTGCGCTGCCTTTAATTTCACCTTTAAGAACGGGCGTGTGGAATGCGCCCGGCTTGCTTTCGGCGGCATGGCGGCAACGCCGAAACGCGCGAAGCATTGCGAAAGCGTCCTGAACGGCGCCGACTGGTCACAAGAGGCAATGGAAACAGCGGCGGTAGCGCTTGAAAAAGACTTCGCTCCAATTTCGGATATCCGCGCCTCGGCGCAATACCGCCTTGCCGCAGCCAAGAACCTGCTGCGCAAAGCATTTTTAGAGCATGACAGCGCGCCAGCGCGCGTAGTGGATTTCAAGGCGGCGGCCCATGGATGATGCGCGCCTTAAATCGCCGGAAGATCGCATCAAGGGCGATGTAAATGAGGCTATCGCCCATGACAGCGCTGAAAAGCATGTTTCCGGCGCTGCATATTACATAGACGATCTGCCGGAATATCCGGACCAGCTGCATATCTACATTGCCATGAGCACAATCGCGCACGGGAAAATCCAAAAGCTCGACCTGACGCGCGTTCGCAACGCCCCGGGAGTCGCCGCAGTACTGACGGCGGAAGACATTCCCGGCGTCAACGACTACAGCCCGATCGAAGGCGACGATCCGGTCTTTGCGGAGGGCGAGGTTTTCTATGCAGGGCAGCCGCTATTTGCCGTCGCTGCGGAAAGCCTGACCAAGGCCCGCGCAGCCGCGATGCTGGCGAATATCAATTACGATGAAGGCGCGCCGTTCGTCACCATCGCAGATGCGCGTGACGCAAAAAGTTTTATGGTCGAGGCGGCGCCCATGCGCATTGGCGATGCCGCAGCTGCGCTGAAAGAATCCGACATCCGCATCAAAGGCAAACGATGCATCGGCGGTCAGGATCATTTTTATCTCGAAGGGCAGGCTGCATTCGCTGTTCCAAAGGAGGACGGCGATGTGCATGTCTATTCATCGACGCAAAACCCGACAGAGGGCCAGCATGTCATCGCGCGCGTATTGGGCGTGCCGCAAAACGCGGTGACCGTCGAGCTGCGCCGCATGGGCGGCGGCTTTGGCGGCAAGGAGACGCAACCGTCGCTATTCGCTGCTGTCGCGGCACTCACCGCGGTTAAAACCGGACGCCCTGCGAAAGTCACGCTCGACCGGGATGACGACATGATCATGACCGGCAAACGGCACGACTTCGAAGTCGCGTATGAAGTCGGCTTTAACAAGAACGGCGACATCGAAGGCGCAGCGTTCACGCTTGAGTCCCGTTGCGGTTATTCCGCCGATCTTTCCGGCGCTATCAACGACCGCGCCATGTTTCATTCGGATAACGCATATTTTTTAAAGAATGCCGAGATTATTTCGCATCGCTATCGAACAAATACGGTTTCGAACACGGCGTTTCGCGGATTCGGCGGACCGCAGGGCATGATCGCCATCGAATGCGCTATTGACGAGGCGGCGTTCGTGCTTGGCAAGGACCCGTTCGATATACGCTTGCAGAATATCTACGCGGCCCCAGATCGGAACGAGACGCCCTACGGCCAGCGCGTCGAGGACTGCATCGCGCGCGAATTGATGGAAACGCTGGCTGAACAGGCGAACTATCGCGCGCGGCGGGAAGAAGTTGAGGCGTTCAATAAAAAGAACGCAATTCTCAAAAAGGGCATCGCCCTGACGCCGGTGAAATTCGGCATTTCTTTCACAACAACGCATCTCAATCAGGCAGGCGCCCTCGTTCACGTTTATACGGACGGCAGTATTTTTCTCAATCACGGCGGCACGGAAATGGGCCAGGGCCTGATGACCAAGGTTGCCCAAATCGTCGCGCACGAATTTCAGGTCGATCTTGAACGTGTAAAAATCAGCGCGACGGCGACGGACAAAGTGCCCAACACGTCAGCGACCGCCGCCTCGTCCGGTTCCGATATTAACGGCATGGCGGCGCGCGCGGCGGCGATCACTATAAAGAAGCGTTTGATCTCTTTCGCATCGGAAACCTATGGCTGCAGTCCGGCAAGTGTTATTTTTCGCAACAACAAGGTTTACGCTGGCGGCGAATGCGTCGATTTCGCCGATCTCGTTAAAGCCGCATACTTTGCGCGCGTGTCGCTGTCGTCAACCGGCTATTACCGCACGCCGAAAATTCATTACGACAAACAAGCGCAGAAAGGCCGACCCTTTTTCTATTTTGCCTACGGCGCGGCAGTGAGCGAAGTTATTATCGACACGCTGACGGGCGAAAACCGCGTCCTGCGCGTTGATATCCTTCATGACGTCGGACGGCCGTTAAACCCAGCGATTGATTACGGCCAGATTGAGGGCGGTTTCATTCAAGGGCTGGGCTGGCTCACGACTGAGGAGCTCGTTTATGACGACAAGGGCGTTCTCAAAACACATGCGCCCTCGACATACAAAATACCGACGGCCAGCGACCGCCCAGAAATCATGAACATCGAAATCTGGAAGCACGGTGAAAACCGCGAGGACACGATTCACAAATCCAAGGCGGTTGGTGAACCGCCGCTGATGCTGGCGATTTCAGCTTTTTCAGCTTTGGGCCAGGCCGTGACGGCGGCGGCGAATTACAAAGCCTGCGCGCGATTGAACGCACCGGCGACGCCCGAAGAAATCTTACGCGCCGTTGAGGACGCGCGGGCGCGCGCGGCGCAAGTCTAGGAATGTCAGTCGAGTGGATAGAACGCGCCATCGAATTGATCGGTGAAGGAGAAAGCTTCACCGTCATCACCATCTGCGCGGCTGAGGGGTCGGCGCCGCGCGAGGCCGGAGCCAAGATGATTGTGACGCGCCATAAACAGTGGGGCACCATAGGCGGCGGCGCCCTTGAATTCGAAGCCGCGGCTCATGCCCGCGCATTGCTTTCGGAAGAAGCAAGCACAAGTCTGTTTGAAGAATTTCCATTGGGACCTGCGCTGGGCCAGTGCTGCGGCGGCCGGGTCTTGTTATTATATGAACGCATCGGGCCAACTGCGCGCGCATGGCTTGAAGATACGCGAAATTTAGTGAGCGATAATAAAGATGTCGTCCTTGAGCGCACGTTTCCGGGAGGCGATTGGCGCCCGTCAGATCAGTCTGCTGCAGTTCAGAATAACACCATAGAACTGTTTTCAGCGATCAACGAAGCGCACCCCAAAGGCATTCCCGATCCGGCGGCAATTACGCGCATCCGTGAAGTTGTTAGCAACCAGCGTATTCCCGTCTATATTTTCGGCGCCGGGCATGTGGGAAAGGAGCTTGCACGGATACTCTCCGCCTTGCCTGTCACGGTTACATGGATCGACCGTCGCGCAGACGTTTTCCCTGAAAGTATAGACGTCAGCACCGTTCCCACAGATAGAGAAACAGAAATCGTCGACTCCGCACCGCCGGGCGCCTGTTTTTTCGTCATGACGCATGACCATCAGCTGGATTACGATCTCGTTTTGCATATTATGAAACGCGCAGACGGCGCCTATTGCGGGCTGATTGGATCATTCACCAAACGAGTGCGCTTTGAAAAGCGTCTGAGGCGGGCGGGCGTAAGCGATACGCAAATTGAACATTTGCGTTGTCCCATCGGCGCGGGCGGCGTAAAAAGCAAACTCCCCGCCGTGATTGCGCTTGGCGCCGCACATGAAATGCTTATCGCGCATCAACAATATCAAAAAGGCGAAGCATGATAGATATCGATCTTCTTTCGTGGACCAGCATGGGTGTACGCTGGTTGCACTTTATCGCCGGCATCGCGTGGATCGGCGCGTCGTTTTATTTTGTCTGGCTCGATAACTCCCTGCGCGCCCACGGCAAACTTAATCCCGGCGTCGCGGGCGAGCTATGGGCCGTTCATGGCGGCGGGTTTTATCACAACGAAAAGTTTATGGTGGCGCCGTCGCAACTGCCCGAAGACCTGCACTGGTTCAAATGGGAAGCCTACACGACGTGGCTTTCCGGCTTCGCGCTTTTGATTATCGTTTATTACATCGGCGCGGAGAATTACCTCATCGACCGGTCAAAACTTGATATCAGTGAAGGCGTCGCGATCCTGATCGGGCTTGCCTCCCTCGGCTTGGGGTGGGTCGTCTACGATCTCTTGTGCAAGTCACCGTTGGGAAAAAATCAGACCGTTTTCAGCGCGATCTGGTTTGGATTGCTGATCGCTGCAACGATCGGGCTGACGAAAATCTTCACCGACAAGGGCGCGTTTATTCATGTCGGCGCGATTATCGGCACAGCCATGGTCGCGAACGTATTTTTCGTTATCATCCCAAACCAGAAAAAGACTGTCGCCGCCATGATCGCGGGTGAAGACCCTGATCCGGCGCTTGGCGTCGCGGCGAAACAGCGTTCCGTTCACAACAACTACATGACTTTACCGGTGTTGCTTATCATGATCGCAGGCCACTACCCGCTCCTTGTAAGCCACAAACTGAACTGGCTCCTGCTCGCAGGTTTTTCCGCCGCCGCAGTCCTGATCCGCCATTTCTTTAATCTCAAACACAGAGGAACAATGCAGCCGGCGCTTGCCGCAGGGGCGGCAGGTCTTTTTCTCGCCACCGTGTTTGTTGCATCGATAAAACCTTCAACCGCTGTAGCGAGCGACGCCGATGACAAAGTGCCGGACAGCGTTATCAGCGCGATGATGGAAACACACTGCGTTTCCTGTCATGCGGCTGAACCATCGAACACAATGTTCCCGGCTCCCCCCGGCGGCGTATCCTTCGAAACGCTTGACGCCGTACGCGACAACGCATTCGGCATCCGGTTACAGACCGTCGACAGCGATATCATGCCGCTTGGCAACGCCACAGGCATGACGGAAGAAGAACGCGCGACCCTTGGCCGATGGCTCGACCAGCAGGAAGACTGACCGGCATGAAAGTAACGGCGAAGCGCTCCATTAATGCCAAGCCGCTGACGGCGGAAGCCTTCGCGCCTTTCGGCGACGTCATTGATGTTGCAAACGCCAAACGTGCGCTGCCGATCAATCACGGGCACACAACACGGTATGATGACATTGCCGGCATCGACGTTCACGACGAAGGCGGGGATGTTTGCGTCAGCATCTTCCGGTCAACGCCGATGAATCCCGTTATCATTCGTTTGATGGAACGCCACCCGCTCGGCAGTCAGGCATTCATTCCTCTGGGGCGCCGCCCCTATCTCGTCGTGGTGGCGCCGTCAGGTGATTTTGACGCCGCAAAAATAAAAGTCTTTCACGCCAGCGGCGCCCAAGGCGTCAATTACGCCAAAGGCGTCTGGCATCACTTCCTGCTCGCGCTCGAAGAAACCAGCGACTTTCTCGTGATCGACCGTGCCGGCCCCGGCGATAATCTCGATGAGATTGTATTGCCGGAAAATCAACAGTTCACAATAGAAACGTAAGCCAAAGATGCCGCTTCGCGCCTATCGATCTGAAATTTTGTACGTAACCGGCGATCCTCGAGTTGACGGCGAAGAATCCATACAACATTTTCAGGACGGGCTATTGCTCATCGACAACGAAACCGTTGTCAAAGCCGGCGCGTATGCCGATCTCGCAAAAGAGTTGCCAAAAGATATAACGCCGGTTCATTTCAAAAACGCAATCATAACGCCGGGCTTCATCGACACCCATATCCATTTTCCGCAAACGGACATTATCGGCGCCTATGGCGCGCAGCTCCTCGACTGGCTTGAAACTTACACCTATCCCGTTGAGGCCGCATTCAGTGATCCTGAGTACGCGCGCGACACGGCGCATTTTTTCATTCGTGAGCTGCTTCGCAACGGCGCAACTAGCGCCATGGTCTTCGCCACCAGTCATGCCGACTCCGTCGATGCGATTTTCGAGGCGGCGCTCGAAAAAAACATGAGGCTTTATTCCGGCAAGGTGTTGATGGACCGAGTTGCGGACAAGACGCTGTGCGACGGCGCCGATCTCGGGCGCGCCGATACCGTCAGTCTCATTAAGAAATGGCGCGGCAAGGGCCGGCTCGGCTATGCGGTGACGCCGCGCTTTGCGCTGACCAGCACCAGCGAACAGTTGAAAATGGCGGGTGAAATCCTGCGCGACCACCCGGACGTATTCCTACAAACCCATTTGTCCGAGAACCACGCGGAAATCGAGATGGCGGGTAAGCTGTTTCCTGACGCCAGGGATTATCTCGATATCTATGAACGCTGTGGACTCGTTACTGACCGCTCTGTCTTTGCACATGCGCTGCATCTGGATGACGGCGCGTTCAAGCGGATCGCCAAGGCAAATGCAGCCATATCATTCTGTCCGTCATCGAACCTGTTTCTCGGCAGCGGTCTGTTTGCCATTGAGGCGGCCCATGAAGCGGGCGTGCAGGTCTCGCTCGGCAGCGACGTGGGCGCCGGAGCGAGCTTTTCGCCGCTGCAAATCATGAGAAGCGCATACAAGGTCGGACAGCTTGGCGGCTACAGCCTCGATCCCTTTACGTCGTTCTATCTGGCGACGCTCGGCGGCGCGCGGGCGCTAAACGCAGCGGACAAGATCGGATGCTTTGAACCCGGCGCCGAGGCGGACTTTATCGTGCTGGATTATGCGGCGACGCCACTGATAGAAAGACGCATGAAAGCTGCAAAAGATTTAAAAGAACGTCTCTTCGCACTGATGATTCTCGGCGATGATCGCGTCATATCGAAAACTTACGTTGCCGGCGCGCTCGTTCATGACCGGGACGCAACATCATGACCGTAACCGACGCCATACCCGTCGCCGAACTTCACTGTCACATCGAGGCGACCGTCTCACCCGCTGACGCCAGACGCCTCGCCGCGCGTCACCATCTCGATATTTCCGAAGTCTTCGATGAAGCTGGCGGTTACCGCTGGAAGACCTTTAATGACTTCCTTCACGTTTATGATGCGGTCAGCGAAGTCATCCGCACGCCGGAAGATTATTTTGAAATTACAGCCCACTACTTCGAGCGCATGGCGGCGAAAGGCATGATCTACGGCGAACTCATTGTCTCACCGGCCCATGCGGCGCGCTTTGGCGTTTCCTACGCCGCGTTGATGGACGCAGTCGCCAGCGCGATGCGCGAGGCGGAAGCGGAAAACAGTTTGACTGGCCGGATCATCGTCACCGCCGTGCGGCATTACGGCGCCGAACACGCGCTCGGGGTCGCGAACATGGCTGCGGCCTCGCCGCACCCTTTTGTCACCGGCTTCGGCATGGCGGGCGATGAGGCGTTTGGCAAAGCGAAGGATTTCAAACCGGCGTTTGACGCTGCGAAACACGCCGGGCTTGCACGCACTGTGCATGCAGGAGAAATCCTTGGACCCGAAAGCATTTGGCGCGCTCTCGATCTTTTCGATGTTTCCCGTATCGGCCACGGGGTCCGCGCCATTGAGGATGAAAAACTGATAGCGGAAATAAGAGAACGAGATATCACGCTGGAGGTGTGCCCGACATCGAACGTGGCCATCGGACTTTACCCATCGATCGCAGAGCATCCGTTGGGCAAGCTGGCTGATGCAGGCCTGAAGATCACGCTGAATTCCGATGACCCGGCGTTTTTTGATACGGACCCGGCGGAAGAATATAAACGCAGCGCCGAAGCACACGGGTTTTCTGCCGCCGATTTGCTCGGCTTTACGCGCCACGCCATTGACGCGGCGTTTTGCGACGAGGAAACCAAAACCCGGCTAAAGAAAATGATCGGCGACGCCGATGTCTGAAAGGATAACCATGCTCGACGCCATCAACGCCGCCGCAGACGCAATCAGGAAAAAACATAACGGCTCGTTCCCGAAGACCGTTTTGATTCTTGGCAGCGGCCTTGGCGGCTTCGGCGAACGCATCGAAACGCAAACCGCAATCCCGTACGGCGAAATTCCCGGCTTTCCCGTTTCGACCGTTTCCGGGCACTCAGGTCAGTTGCTGATCGGCAAGGCGGCTGGCGTTCCTGTTGCCTGCATGCAGGGGCGTCTCCATGTTTATGAGGGCCACCCAATTCAACAAGTCGCATTGCCGATCAGGACTTACCGAAAGCTTGGCGCCGAAACGCTGATCGTCACCAACGCCGCCGGCAGTTTGAAACAGGAAATGGGGCCAGGCTCGCTGATGGTGATCGACGACCACATCAACTACTCGGGCCGCAACCCCTTGATTGGTGAAAATGACGAGGCCATAGGCCCCCGTTTTCCGGACATGAGCGAAGTTTATGATCGCGACTTGCGGGAACAACTCTTTGCCGCCGGCAAGGAAGAAGACATCGCGCTTTCACGCGGCGTCTATCTTTATACGACGGGCCCAAGCTTTGAAACGCCTGCGGAAATCCGCATGTTCGCAAAATGGGGCGCCGACGCCGTTGGCATGTCGACCGTACCCGAGGCCATCGCAGCTGTTCATGCAGGGATGCGCGTCGCGGGCGTTTCGCTGATCACCAATCACGCCGCCGGAATCGCCGCGCATAAAATCACCCATGACGAAACGCTCGCCGAAGGCGCGAAAGCCTTCGATAAGATGAGCCGGCTGATGCTGCGGTTTTTAAACTCTATCGGCTAGTCGTCATCCGCGACCGGCTGGCGCATATAGACTTGCCTTGTTGGAAATACGGTTTTGAGGTCCGCAAAATCTTGCGTCGGCGTTGTCGGCGCGCCCGTTCCCGCGGCAGGGGCAGCTTCGAGAATATGACTGATCCGTTTTTTGGTTTCCGGATGGCCGGAGAACAGCGACGTCGTACGCTTTGACTTGCTGGGAACAAGTTCGAGCAGCGTGTTGAAGAAGCCGACGCCATAGGCGACGTCCCGGCCGGTCTTGTTGAACACATCAACGATATGAACGTCCGCTTCGTCTTCTGAGTCCTTGGAATATCCCGATGTCACAAGCTGGTACATCGGCCCCTGCAACGCGCCAAGCGCGGTATCGACCTTGTTGTTATCGACCGCTTCGGCCACCGCAGTCGTCGCCGCCGATGAAAACCCCTTGTAAAAAGCTTTCTTTTTCATCTCACGTTTGACGTGGCTGAGTTCCGCATGGCCCATTTCGTGCGATAACACTGCACTCAGTTCATCTTCCGAAGCCGCATAGCGCAGCAACCCCTTGTTGACGGCGACCTTGCCGCCGGGCAGCGACCAGGCGTTCACTTCGTTGTTGTCGAGAACCACAATATCCCATGCAAAGGCAGGGCGTTCGCTTGTCTCGAAAATCGGCTGCGCAATGCGAGCGACCGCACTCTGCACCGCGCTGTTGCGATAGGGACCGCCCGATGTGTTGATCAACGATCCGTAAAGCCCCTCGCCCATCTGAATTTCATCTTCTTCATCGATGGAAAGTCCTTCGAGAACTTTTACGAGATCGACAATTTTGTTGAGGTCAAGCCGGAATTGTGCCGCTGCGGCCGCAGGCGACAGAACGCCGGCGGAAACAAGACCGAGCGTCATCAGGCGCCGGGTTTTATCGAAAGTTTCTCTTTTCATTTCGCTTCTCCATTATCAGGAAGCCGTCAGGGAACCGTTCCAGTTACGATCAGGCGGCGATGCGGCAAACGCACTCGCCCGCTGGTGATACAGTGCCGACAATTTGTCAGCGTTTTTCCACTTGGCGAATATGGCGGCCGCTTCATCAAACTGTCGATTGCGGAACAGCTCCACCGCACGGGTATATTCCGCCGCCATGGAAACGCCGCCCGGCGTCATTTCCGAACGAAGGCCTACAATCTCATGCAAATGCGAATAATCGCTGCGTCCGCGCAGGATGACGATATCGACCNNCGTCGCCGAGCGCCGCAGCAAAATCTGCATCCGCAAGAATGCTTGTGCCGTAATCCTTGCTCAACGGCTCTAGCCGCGCCGCGATATTTACCGAATCCCCGACAACGGAATAATTGAACCGGTCCCGCGACCCGAGATTGCCCGCAATCACGTCGCCGACGCTGAGGCCGGCGCGCATGCCAAACTCGCGTTTTGATTCCTGACTGAGCCGTTCAACGGCTTTTTTGCAGACGAGGGTTGCGCGCGCTGCGGACGCTTCAATGTTATCAAGCTCAACGGGCGCACCCCACACACCCATGACGGCGTCGCCGATAAACTTGTCCACATAACCCTGATGCTCGTCGATGGCGTCAGCGACGGCGGAAAGAAAACTGTTCAGCTTTGCGGCAAGCACTTGCGGCTGATCCACAAGCTCGCCGGTGAGTTTTGAAAAGCCCGCCATGTCCACAAACAGCACCGCCGCACGCCGCCGTTCGCCGCCGAGACGCAAACTGTCCGGGTTTTCCGCGAGCTGATCGACCAGCGCCGGGCTTAGGTAATGCTGGAACGCATGCCGGATCCAGCGCTTTTCCTGATCCTCAAGAAACGTCCTATAACTGTAAACGGCGGTAAACATCACCGCGCCGCCGCCCGCCCAGGCGAGCACCGGCGTCACTGTTCCGGCGCTCAGCGCCACCGCGCCGGCAAGCCAGATCAAACCGGCAGCGAGCACAAACAAGATAACACCGACGACAGGCTGCAGCCTGAAAAAGACAAGCCCCAGCAACGCAAAGATCGCAGCCGACACGCCAAAGCTGACACGGCGCGGCAGCATTTCCGGCGCGCTCTCATGAAGGAGCGTGTTGGCGGCGAGCGCCTCAATGAGAACGCCGGGCACCGTGCCGCGCGGCGGCGCCTTGGGCGCTTCCTCAACCACGCCGCAATCGACGGAAAGGATGACGGGCTGACGATCCTCGACGAACCGGTTCGCGGCTACATGCCTGTCTTCAACGTCAAGCGACGTACCGATAAGCACGATCTTGTCCTTGAACGCCTCGAATATATCTGTTCGCCCTGCCTGTGCGCAGGCGTAAAGGTCCGCGACGCGGTAGGCAGGAATGGAGTTCACTGGCGTTGAAAAATCGATCAGGAAAGGTTCATCGTTTGCAGCGTTTGGCGCGCCTGCGCGCTTCGCCAGCTCCGCAGCAAAGGACGGCGTCACAGTTCCGTCAACACGGTCAAACTGCGGCGGGTGGCGGCGGATCACATTATCTGTATCGGGAATGATTTGTACGGATCGGATATTATCGATGCCGGCAGCGAGAATCTGCCCCTGATAGGGCGTGATGGCGTTTTCGGAAAGCCGCACTTCGGCAAGCACCAGCCGGCCGGGCCGGGCGCTCGCCGCAATCGCCCGTAAAAACGGCCGGTCAAAACCGGGGATAAGTTCGCGCGTCGACAGGGTCTTTTGAAAGATCATGTCGAGCCCCATGACCTTTGGCCCGCCCGCGTCCACCGCCTGAAACACATCGGCCAGATGGGGCGTCCACGCGACGTCAGGAATTTCGCTGAAGGGCGGTGAATTGTGGGTAACCTCGTCGATCAGAACGAGCGCGATGTCCGCTTCCGCCGCCGCGCCAGTTTCGAGCGCCGAAGCAAGCGGCAGGGTGAGATCCATGCCAAGGCGCGTCAGATAATCCGAAAACGGCGCAGATGCCGCCGCCGCAAGCCCCGCCGCCATGGCGGCGATCACCGGCAGGCGCAGAGCCTTTGCGTATTTGGAATCAAAGGCCAAGCGGGATCACGCTGGTTAAGGGCGATGCCGGCAGCTCGAGATCCGGATCGATGGAGAACACCGCCGTCAAGTCATTGCCGCGGCTGAAGGAGACTACAACCTCGTACGGCATGCCGCGTTCAAATTCGGGACCTTCTTCCGGGTAGTCGGCGCGAACGCCGCTCAACTGCGTCTGCCACATCAAGGTCTTCGGTTCGGCGTCGAGATAATAGACGCTCACGGTCACTGGTTCTCCGCGGGTGCGCTCGCGTGGCCACACAAAGGAAGGCCGGTCCGCCGCAATCGTCAGTTCGTTGATCGCTTCTTGCGGCAACAAACTGTCATCGACGCGCTTGACGGCAACACCGGCTTCGGTTGCTTCAGAGTCAATCGCCAAGGCCGCCGTCTGGCACGCGCGCATGGTTGTCGTCGATGTGCCGCCGCGGCTGGTCTTCGCACCGTCATCGCGAATCCTGACGACGCCGCCCTCAAACGTCTCGACGATGCAGTTATCAAAATAGGCTACCGTCATCTGACCTTCCGGGCGCAGATCAATCTTGTCGCCGTCATAAAGATAGTCGAAATCGAAAACGGTCGCTTCCGGCGCATCAGCGATGAATTCGACCATCGCCACCGGGCGGTCGTCGTCGGCCTTTGCTGCTCCGACCGGAACAAGCATTGCGCAACATAACGCAAGCGCCCTCCAGATCGAGATTCCTGCGGTCATGATTAATCTCCATTTCTGGCGCAAAGACGCGAGTCGAAGAACCGCCGCCATAGGGCGCAAGACGGCTCAAATGTCGCTTACTCTCCCGCCTCCCCCGAATCGTCAGGCAATTATAAGCGATTGCCGGCTCGAGGTCACGAGCCCTCGAAAAGGAGAGATTTCGCCGGAACTATAGATCGGTCAAGTGGAATAGCGCGGCCCGTCGCAGGCGCCACGGCAAGTGTTACTTAAGCGGCAGTTTTGGCTCGGGATTTTTTCTTTTTCGGCGCTGCAAACAGCATCTCCACATAGCGCCGTAAATGATCGACGCTTTCAGCTGCAACCGACGGCCCGTCCTTCGCCTTGGCGAGGATAAATGCGCCCTGCAAAACGGCCTGAGTGTGAAGCGCAAGACTCTTCGCTGTCCATCCCGCGCGAATGCCGCGCGCCCTCCGCGCCGCTTCAATATCAGCTTCAAGGGTCGCCGCATGACCGCTAATGCTTGCCTCGCAGGCGGCGCGTATTTCAGGGGTCGAGTGAAACGCTTCCTGCACCATGGTGCCGACGAGACAGGTGAATTCCTCCACCTCACCGTCAAGAAGGTCCTTGCGAAAGTCGATATATCCGAGCACCCGATCAAGCGGGTCGGCATGATCATGATACGTTGCAGTGCGGAATAGTTCGCCCGTTGTATCCGACCAGTACTGCGCTGCCGCGACCGCCAAATCATCTTTTGCCTTGAAGTGATGAAAGAACGCGCCTTTTGTGACGCCCGCAGCATGGCATAGATCATCCACCGTGGTTGCAGCATATCCTTTCGTCCTGATGATCTGCAGGGCGGCATCAAGCAGCTTGGTTTTTGCGTTGGGCTTGGCTGCTGTTTTTGGCATGATTTCTCATAGCTCGCTCAAATGAGTTTAATACCGACCAGTTGGTATCTTGTCAATTCCCTCAAAATGCCTGCGCTCGCCACCGGCACAGCCGTTATGAACGCACAAAAACCATGTCCGGAACGCACGTAACGGATCAATAAAATTCGGACGCAAACTGCACGCCGGCAGATCGGGTTTCGCAAGACTGATCGATGTCTGCAGCAGCGTTTACATAGTAGGTTTATGATACCCGCGTCAGAGACCAGATTTCCTAATACTGACGGCGCCTTGAGCCTTTGCATTCCCGTAACAAAAAAAGAACATCGCATTCGCCAATCCGGACGTGAGTAAGGCGGCGCAAATCTGCAGACGCGTCGTTTACATGGAAACGCCCCAAGTTTAGCGCACTGCACAAATTTTGAACCAGCGAACGACACCTCCTGTTTTAAGGTTTGGGGCCGGGAATCGCATGACAAGCGTGCTGGTCGCATATATAGAAATCATGAAAGCTGCAAAAGAAAAGCTAAATGAATTTCGATCTGTCTTCTCGCTACGATTCCTTCGTTCGCGACAATCTTCCTGACACATCGCTACAGCCAGAATTTCATTTCGATCGCCCTGAATTGAAGTTCCCCGCAATGCTGAACGCTTCGGTGTTGCTGGATCGCGCAGTCGCTGCAGGACATGGCGACAAGGACGCCGTTTTATGGAGCGCCGGGCGCTGGCGTTATAAGGAACTCCTGACACAGGCGTGCCGCATTGCCGATACGCTGATAACGCAATTGAATTTAAGGCCCGGCAATCGCGTTCTTATCCACGGGCCCAACTCGCCCATGCTGATGGCGATCTGGTGGGGCGTATTGCGCGCCGGCGGCGTCGCGGTGACGACCATGCCGCTCCTGCGCGCGGGCGAGGTCAAAACCATTATCCACAAGGCGGAGATCAGTCACGCCCTTGTGGATGCGCGCGTCCAGTCCGCGTTCGACGATGCGTGTAACAACTCGCAATTCATTCGCTTTGCAGAATATTTCAACGGCGACGGCGCATTCGAGGCCCGGCTTGAAAAAGCAAGAGATTTCGTCGAACCAGCGCCGACTCCCAACGACGAGCCCGCATTGATCGCATTCACATCCGGCACGACCGGGCAACCAAAGGGATGCGTTCATTACCACCGCGATGTCCTCGCCATGGCGGAGACTTTCTCGCGCCACATCGTCAAACCGAGCGCCGGAGACGTCTTTTGCGGAACGCCGCCTTTTGCATTTACGTTCGGGCTCGGCGCGTCGGTGGTCTTCCCGGCAGCTTGCGGCGCAGCAAGCGCGCTGACCATGGGCCCGGGCGTCGACCCCCTGCTCGACGCCATCGAACAGCACAAAGTGACGACGCTGTTTACGGCGCCAACCGCTTATCGCGGCATGATGAGCTTGCCGCAAAAACATTTTCAGTCGCTGCATACTTGCGTGTCGGCCGGTGAGCATTTGCCGCAAGCGACGTCAGATGGCTGGCGCGAGGCAACCGGCATAAGGCTGATCGACGGCATTGGCGCGACGGAAATGATCCATATTTTCATATCTGCATCGGGCGACAATGTTGTCCCGGGCTCTACAGGCCGCGCCGTGCCCGGTTACGTTGCGCGCATCGTTGACGAAGAGATGCGCGAACTTCCCGCCGGCGAAACAGGCCGCCTCGCCGTGCGCGGTCCGACCGGCTGCCGTTATCTCGCGGACGACCGGCAAAAAGACTACGTAAAGCAGGGCTGGAATCTTACCGGTGATCTTTTTCGTCAGGATGAGGATGGTTACTTTTGGTATGTTTCCCGGTCCGACGACATGATCATATCATCAGGCTACAATATCGCTGCGCCGGAAGTGGAAAATGCGTTGCTGTTGCATGCGGACGTCGCCGAAGCCGCTGTCATCGGCGTGCCTGATGCGGAACGCGGCCAGATCTGCAAGGCATTTGTGGTTTTGCAATCAAAAGAAGACACATCAGACGCAAAAAAGGCCGACTTGCAGACGCATGTAAAGCACATGATTGCGCCTTATAAATATCCGCGGGAAATCGAGTTCGTATCAGCCCTGCCGAAAACGCAAACAGGAAAATTACAACGATATAAACTGAAAGACTAAGCCTTCGTTGTGACGGCGTCAGTTTTTAGAACCGCCTTGCCCATTGCGCCAGTGAGAAATCAACGCCTCCCCCGACGGCGCCGGCGCCACAGCGCCTGGCGTCCGGGAAAATCGCGGGGCCGGCGCGGCGTGATAACAGCCGTCACGCTCAATATAGACATTGCGCTCTTTCATATGCGGATGCTTGACGGACTCATCTAGCGTCAGCACCGGCGCGAAACAGGCGTCGGTTCCCTCAAGGATATCACACCACTCGTCTCTGGTTTTTGTCGCAAACAGGGAAACAAATTGTTTGCTCCGTTCTTCCCAATTACGCTGATCCAGTTGGCCTGATTTCAGAGAATCGTCAGCGCCTGTTCTTTCCAGAAGTTCTGCATAAAACTTTGGCTCAAGGGCGCCAATGGCGATCTCTTTTCCATCCGCACAGCGATAACACCGATAGAACGGCGCCGCGCCGCCAAGCATGTTTTTGCTTCGCTCCAAAGACACAATCCCGCCCGGGGCGAGGCCGGCGAAAAAACTCATCAGCGATGCGACTCCGTCGACAATCGCTGCGTCGATAACTTGGCCCTCGCCTGTCTTTTCACGCTCCCAAAGGGCCGTAACAATTCCGAATGCGAGATAAAGCGATCCGCCGCCAAAATCGCCGACGAGATTTAACGGGGGCTGCGCCGTTTCGCCTTCGCGGCCAATGGCGGCCAGCGCGCCCGTTAGCGCTATGTAATTAATGTCATGGCCTGCAGCTTGAGCAAGCGGACCAAACTGGCCCCATCCGGTCATCCGCCCGTAGATCAGGCGCGGGTTGCGCGCCATCGCCTGATCGGGCCCCAAGCCGAGACGCTCCATCACGCCCGGACGGTTGCCCTCCAGAACAACATCCGCAAGTTCTGCAAGCTCAAGGCATTGTTCCCGCGCCTCATCCGTGCGGATATCAAGCGTGACCGGACTGAGACCGGAATCAACAACCGGATTTGGAAAACCGTTTCCGCCGGGCCGTTGAATGCGCAAGACCTCGGCGCCGAGATTAGCCAGCAACATGGCGGCATGGGGCCCCGGCCCGATACCGGCAAATTCAATCACTCGCAGCCCAGCCAACGGCCCTTGTCTCGTACCAACCATGTTCTTGTCCATTTTTCGCTAGCTATTTCTACCTACAGACGCAGCAGATACACAATATCCGTGCACATCGCGATGTATGACTGGATTGCGCAAATATCAGGCTTTGCGAAGTTGTAAACTAGACCTCCGGATCAAACGTGTTCAGAGAAACACCTGGGGGGGCCCTTCAATTCCTCAACAATACAAGATAATTTGAATATGGCTCTGTAATCGGAATACGACAAATGTATCCACCATCTCGCATCGTCTGTCTGACGGAAGAAACCGTCGAAACGCTTTACCTGATGGGCGATCAGGATCGGATTATCGGTGTTTCCGGCTTTGTGGTTCGCCCGCCCGAAGCAAGACGCAAGCCTAAGGTTTCGACTTTCATCGAAGCGAAGACCGATGAGATTGTCGCGCTGAAACCCGATCTCGTTTTTACGTTTTCCGATATTCAGGCTGATATTACCGCAAACCTGATGCGCGAAGGGCTGGATGTGCACGCGTTCAACCACCGCACCGTCGAAGGCATATTCGACATGATCCGCACGGTTGGCGCGCTGATCGGCGAGCCCGAAAAAGCTGAAAAACTCGCTGCGGATTTGCAGCATCATGTTGATGCGGTCCGCGAGAAGGCTAACGGGTTGGCGCGCCGGCCTAAAGTCTATTTCGAGGAATGGGATGACCCTATGATCTCGGCCATCGGCTGGGTATCGGAGCTTATCGAAATCGCGGGTGGTGAGAACGTGTTCGCCGACCGCGCTTTTGGTCAGGCGGCGAAAGACCGGTTTGTAACGGCCGAAGAAGTGATCGCCGCGCAGCCGGACATCATTATCGGTTCATGGTGCGGCAAGGGTTTCAAAAAAGAATCTGTCGCCGCGCGCGAAGGATTCGATCAAATTCCCGCAGTCAAGAACAACCGTCTTTATGAAATCAAATCCGCCATCATCCTGCAGCCCGGTCCGGCGGCGCTAACGGACGGGTTGGAGGAGATGCAAGAAATCATAAGAAGTTTCAGATCAGAATGAACAGATAACACTGTTAGAAAGAATGTTTATTCTGGTAAAGTGACTAACGTATGATCGAGGCCGTCCAAGCATTCCTCAATCCGCTTGGAAATGATTGCCCAGTCTCCGCCAGCCAGACCTGCTCCAATCAGCGGATACCCGATACGCGCTGAAGAAAACCGGTCACCAATCAGTCCGAAACAGCTTGATATGGCGTCATAATCAACTTTTTGTCCTTTCCCACGATAATCAAATTGCGTGTACGCGTTTACAATCACAAAACTGAAGTTGTCACGTACAACATTCGCAGTAGAAATCGAACCAAGCTTTGCGCGGTCGCCAAACGGCGTCTTCATGTCCGCTTCAAAAGCTTCAGGAAAAAGCGAGGAAATCGGTTTGGCAATTCCAGCGCCCATCTTGTGAAAACAGTTACAACCGTGAACGATTACATCGAATTTTCCTGCTAATGCCAACTGCAAGAGATCACCAACAACGTGCTTCATGTCACCCTCCCCGAAAACTCTTCATATGAAATAACGCCTGTTCCGGCCCGTATTGATATTCTTTCCCAACGGGGCAGGCGCGCCGCGCCCGGCAGCCAAGCGACATGCAATCAGCACCCTCCGGGCGGCGGATATGGGCGCCGCAGGCGGGAACATCATAGGCGCCGCCGCCGCTGAACGCGTTCACCGGGCATACTGAAAGACACGGCTTTTCTTCGCATGCATCACAAGGCCGGGGGCGCGGGTCGCGCGGCGGCAAATCCAGCTTCTCATCAAACCCAAGCGCGCCGCGCCAAGCGTGCCATAATCCGAAATCGGGATGAACAAGCATGCCGATTTCCGACGGCGCGACGGGTTCGGCCTTCTGCGCCCAGCGGATGAAAGGCATCATCGGCGCCGTAAACGGAAAGTAGGGTTTGGCGCCGAGGTCCCGTGAAAGCCCAGAAATCACACGATAGGACCAGCGGTCGAGCGGGTGCGGCTTGCCGTCTTTGTATTCAGACGATCCTGCAAACCCGCTCCACTCGCCGCCGCCGATAAACCCGAGCATGACGAGCGTTCCCGCCGTTCCTCCATCCGGGAAATCATCAGCATCTGGATGAAACGCACCGCGAAAGGCGAGCCCCGCGGATTGAGCAGCAGTTTTTACCTCGTCAAGCGTCACATATTCCGCCGATAGCGGCCGCCGACTTCAAACAGCGTATCGGAGATCTGGCCGAGCGAGCAGTAACGCACAGCGTCCATCAGCACGGCGAAAACGTTTTCGTCATTGACCACAGCATCTCGCAAACGCTGACGAACTTCTTCAGACTTTTCCGGGTTCCGCGCCTGGAATTCTCGAAGGCGTTTGATCTGGCTGTCTTTTTCTTCTGTGGTTGAGCGCTGCAACGGCGGCGACGGCGGCGGCGGCGCATCAGGGTCAATAAACGTGTTAACGCCAACGATGGGCAGCGAGCCGTCATGTTTTTTATGCTCGTAATAAAGGCTTTCTTCCTGAATTTTTCCGCGCTGGTAGCCGGTTTCCATGGCGCCGAGAACGCCGCCGCGTTCGGCAATGCGTTCAAACTCTTTCAGCACGGCTTCCTCAACGAGGTCCGTCAATTCATCAATAACAAAGGCGCCCTGGTTGGGGTTTTCGTTCTGGGCAAGACCCCACTCCTTGTTGATGATCATCTGGATCGCCATGGCGCGGCGCACCGAATGTTCGGTCGGCGTCGTGTACGCCTCGTCATAGGCGTTGGTGTGCAGCGAGTTGCAGTTGTCATAGATGGCGATCAGCGCCTGCAGAGTGGTGCGGATATCGTTAAAATCCATTTCCTGCGCGTGCAGCGAGCGGCCCGACGTCTGGACGTGATATTTCAGTTTCTGCGAACGCTCGTTGGCGCCGTATTTTTCGCGCATGGCGATCGCCCAGATACGTCGTGCCACACGGCCCAGCACTGAATATTCCGGATCCATGCCGTTGGAGAAAAAATAGGAAAGGTTCGGTGCGAAATCGTCAATCTTCATGCCGCGAGCGAGATACGATTCCACAAAAGTGAACCCGTTCGACAGCGTAAAGGCGAGCTGCGAAATCGGGTTCGCGCCAGCTTCAGCGATGTGATAGCCGGAAATCGAGACGGAATAAAAATTCCTGACGCGATTGTCGACAAAGAACGCCTGAATGTCGCCCATCACTTTCAGCGAGAACTCCGTCGAGAAAATGCAGGTGTTCTGACCCTGATCTTCCTTCAGGATATCCGCCTGAACCGTGCCGCGCACGGTTTCCAACGACCATTCACGAATCTTGTTGGCCTCGTCTTCCGTCGGCTGGCGATTGTTTTCCTTTTCGAATTTATCGAGCTGCTGGTCGATCGCCGTGTTGAGAAACATAGCGAGGATGGTCGGCGCCGGGCCGTTGATGGTCAT
>DGNI01000063.1:26177-27051 GCA_002388885.1 Parvularculaceae bacterium UBA4496
TCAAACAGCACCTTCATGTCGTCAAGCGTCGCAACCGACACGCCGGAATTGCCGATCTTGCCGTAAATGTCCGGCCGTTCGTTCGGATCGAATCCGTAAAGCGTTACGGAGTCGAATGCCGTCGACAGGCGCTTGGCGTCTGAGTCTTTTGAAAGATACTTGAATCGCGCGTTGGTGCGGAACGGATCGCCCTCGCCGGCGAACATGCGCGTTGGGTCTTCGCCCTCGCGTTTGAAGGCGAACACGCCCGCTGTGTAAGGGAAGCTGCCGGGCAGGTTTTCGCGCAACATCCAGTTCAAAAGCTCGCCGTGATCTTCGTAACGCGGCAATACGACTTTCCGGATTTCCGTGCCGGAAAGCGATTTGCGCGTCAGCTTGGTGCGGATTTCCTTGTCGCGAATTTTCACGACATATTCGTCGCCCGAATAGCTTTCTTTCACTTTCGGCCAGTTATCGAGCAGCTTTTTGGCGCGCGGATCCTGCCGGCCTCGGCGTTCTTCAATCAGTTTGTCGAGCGCTTTGCCGTCGCCATCCGCCTGTTCCAGCATTTCCTGCGAGCGCTCCAGTTGCTGAATCTCGCGCGCCAGCGCCGATTGCTGGCTCGTCTTTTCGTGATACCCACGAACCTCCGACGCGATCTCCGCCAAATAACGCTGGCGCGACGGCGGCACAATGGCGTCCCGCGTGGACGGCATGCGTTTGTTNNTTGGATTTGAACTTCGTATCCGGCAGCGAGTAACCCTTGCCCGCGATCTGATCACGTAACGCGATGTAGAGCCCCGTAACGCCGTCATCCTGATAGCGCGATGCGATCGCTCCGAATACCGGCATTTCATCGGCTGATTTGGAAAAATCTTCGCGGTTGCGCTGAACC
>DGNI01000205.1 GCA_002388885.1 Parvularculaceae bacterium UBA4496
ACGCCGGTCTGGAGCCCGCGCGGCGATCTGATTGCGTTTACCCGCTCTTATCAGGGCCGGTTTTATATTGGCGTCATCCGGCCGGACGGTTCCGGTGAACGTCTTCTTACGGAGAGTTTCCTCGAGGAAGGCCCGACATGGTCGCCAAACGGACGAGTGCTGATGTTTTATCGCCAGAATCCGACCCGCCGGGACGGTTCCGGCGGCGATACCTCGCTCTGGTCGGTGGATTTGACGGGCAGAAATTTGCGGCGTGTGCGAACCCCTGGCGACGCATCCGACCCTGCCTGGTCGCCGCTCCTGCCATAAGCTGTTCGAATTTGGGAGAAAATCAGGACGGATCGTAACTGAAAATTCATTTTAGCGCCGGAACAGTCGTTCTTGATTGCTGGCGCATGTCTCGCTACGATTCACAGGTTGGTTAAATTTTGGAATTTGACTGACACAGATTTGTAAGGCGGGGGAAGTAAACAATTCCGCAGCGATTGTGCGCCCGCAAGCGCGGCGGATTTATGTAACAAAAGGCTGAAGGTTGGGGGCGGTCCCGCCGAGCCGGACAGAACAGTCAAAGGATTTGGAACCTGAAGACTGGGGAAGTGGAGCAAGTTATGAAAAAAATGATGAAGATCGCGGGGGTTGTTGCGTCGCTGGCGCTGCTTTCCGCTTGTGCGAGCAACAGTGATGTTGGTCTCGATACTACCGGCGCCTCCGATACGAATGTAGCGACCGGACCTGCTGGTCCTACGCCGGGATCGCAGGCAGACCTCGAAGATTCAGCGGGACACCGCGTCTTTTTCGCTTATGATCAGTACACGCTGACGCCGCAGGCGCAGTCGACGCTGGCGAAGCAGGCGGCTTGGCTGAAAGAATATCCGGAAGTGCGCATTCTCCTCGCTGGTAACTGCGATGAGCGCGGCACCCGCGAATACAACCTTGCGCTCGGTGCCCGCCGTGCGGAAGCCGCGCGGTCTTACCTTGTAAGCCTCGGCGTTGACGCATCACGCATCACGACGGTTTCCTATGGCAAGGAACGTCCGATCGATCCGCGGTCGACGGAGCAGGCTTGGTCCCTGAACCGTAATTCGACGACGACGATCCAGTCGGTTGGTTCTTAAACCGCTGATTGCATGCAGTCTTGAAGGGGCGCGCCGTCATTATTGACCGGCGCGCCTTTTCTTTGTGGGATTTGTAAGGCTTGAGGCGTTTTTTCGCCGCAGTTCCGTGCCATAATGGCTGGGTGTGATATGGATGGGCCGGGCAACCCAGCACAAGCAGACGTAAGGTGGTGATCATGATGAGCGTCAGAGCAGGCATTTTGGTTCTAGTCAGCTCGCTGTTCCTGTCGGGAACGGCGTCTGCGGGAACCAAGGACGATATACGCGCGCTGCAGGCGCAGGTTGCACAACTGCAACAAACGCTCGCAGGTCAGAGCCAGGCGACCGTGCGCATTTCGCAGCTTGAGCGGCAAATCCAAAGCCTTACCGGCGAGGTTGAGCGCTTGCAGTATGAACTCGATCAGGCGAATACGCGGCTTGATGCCGTCAGTGCGGCGCTCGCCGGTGACGGTTCGATGACCGCCGCTGGCGATTTCAGCGACTTTGAGACTTCGCCTTCCTCGCCATCTGGCGGGCCGGTTGATCTCATGGCGCGCGGTCCGCAGGGCGGCAATCCCATGGGCAATGATCCGATTGCGGATCAGATTGCGCAACAGGCGCAAGGTTCGGGCG
Organism: Parvularculaceae bacterium UBA4496; assembly: GCA_002388885.1. Lineage (GTDB taxonomy): Bacteria > Pseudomonadota > Alphaproteobacteria > Caulobacterales > Parvularculaceae > Hyphococcus. The sequence continues at coordinate 1,728 of DGNI01000205.1, forward strand.
GACAGTCCGGCGGCGCAAATGACGTTTCCCTGCCCCTCGACCCAAATGCGGCGTTCGATTACGCATCCGGATTTATTCTCGCAGGCGACTATCAGCGCGCAAAAGCTGCGTTTACGCTTTACCTTGAGGCGTTTCCAAATCATCAGCGCACGCCGGATGCACAGTTCCGGCTTGGCGAAATTCATCTAGCGCTTGAAGAAAACGCCGCCGCCGCCGATGCTTTCATCGCGCATATCCGAAACTATCCGAATAACGGCCGGGCCGCGGAAGCCTATCTTAAGCTCGGTACGGCGTTCGCCCGTCTCGACAAGCCGACGGAGGCCTGCACGGTCTTCAAGACGATGAAATCAAAACACCCCAACGCGCCGGCGGCGGTGGTGCAGCGCGCCGATCTCGAGATGGCGCGCATCGACTGCAAATAGGCGGGCGTTGGGCGGAGAAGTCTCACCGGACACGATCACGCAGGAAGCATTTGCGGCGCGCCTGAAGTCACTCGGCGCTCCACGCTGTATGGCGATTGCGGTTTCCGGGGGGCGTGACTCCGTTGCCCTTCTCAGGCTTTGTGCGGATTATGCAAAGGGCGCCGGCGCCAAACTCAAGGCCTTTACCATTGATCATGGTTTGCGCGCGGGGTCCGGTGATGAGGCGATGCGTGTCCGGGACTGGTGCGCACAGGCAGGCGTCGCTCACGACATACTTTTATGGAAAGGCGAAAAGCCCCAATCGGGCATTCAGGAAGCGGCGCGGCGCGCGCGTTATGGGCTTCTGATTGAAGCGGCGCTAAGGGCAGGCTGCGAAGCGCTGCTGACGGCGCATACGCTCGACGATCAGGCGGAAACTTTGTTCATGCGTCTTGCGCGCGGCGCAGGTGTGAAAGGTCTTTCATCAATTCGTGAACGCAGCCTGGTCGCCGCCGGCGCAGGCGCGCCTTTGCTGATGTTGAGGCCGCTGCTTTCGTTTTCACGGCGGGCGGTAACGTCATACCTGCAAGAGCGCGATCAATCATTTCTCGATGATCCGTCCAATGACGATCCTCATTTCGAGCGTGTGCGCGTGCGGGCGCTTCTCGCCGCGCTGGAAGAACAGGATCTGTTAACCGGCCGCGTGCTTTCCGAAACAGCACAAAAACTGGCTGCCGCATTCGAGCATCTGCAAGCGCAGGAAGATGCTTTGTTCGTGTCGCTGGGCGGGTGTTTTTACGCGTGGGGCGGCGTATCGCTTGATCGCTGGGACGTTTCCGCCGCTTCGGCCGGCGGACTGGCGCGGCGCCTGCTCCATGCGGTCAGCGGCGCGGAATACGCACCGGATGAGATGAAATCCGGCGGCGCGGCGGAGCAGGCCATGTCCAGCGGCGCGGCGACGCTATCCGGGGCGGCGATCAAGCGATCGCGTGGCCGCTTGTGGTTTTTCCGCGAACCTGCGGCGCTGACAGGACGGGCCGGTGTTGCACCCGCTGAACGGCAACCGTTAGATGCTCCTCTTTTGTGGGACGGACGGTTCATTCTTGAGCCGCCGGAAGGGTTCGCCGGGCTCTCGGTCGGCCCCTTGGGCCCCGAAGCGGCGGAATTTTTAAGTGGGCACCAAACCCTGTTTCAGGGTCCCTCAGAGGCTCTGTCGGGCCTGCCCGGGCTCTATGCGGCTGACCGGTTGATCGGCGCGCCGGCGCTCCCATTTATGAATGGCCTGGCGGCGTCGAAATCGCTCGCTCAGGAACGCTATATGGGCGGAATTGTTAGATTTTTGTGAGATTGGCAGTCAAAAACTGCGTAAGCGATGGCGCTGGCTTTTCTTAACGCCTATCTACTAGGCTCGCCGAGCGCATACGCAGAGAGAATCGGGCCGACACAGGTCGGCCAAAAGGGATATCGGAATGAACGGACGTAATCTTCTCGTTTGGGGCCTTGTTATCGTTTTTGTGGTGGTGGCCCTGCAGCTCTTCGAGTTCAACACGCCCGGGCCCGAGCCGACAGAGCTTAAATATTCCGATTTCATTGAACGGGTTGAATCCGGCTCGATCAGCTCTGCGACCGTTGCGAAAGGCGAAGTCACCGGAGAGCTTTCCGATGGCGGCGCTTATGTGACGACCATACCGGAAGACGGCCAGACAAGCATCGCCGACAAGCTCGATGCGGCGGGCGTCAATACGGAAATCAAAAAGGAAGAGGAGCTGCCGCTCCTGCTTTCGCTGTTATTCAACATTCTGCCGCTTCTGATTTTCCTCGCGTTCTTCTTCTTCGTCATGCGCCAGATGCAGGGCGCGGGCGGCAAGGCCATGGGTTTTGGCAAGTCGCGTGCGAAGCTTTTGACCGAGCGTCAGGGGCGCGTCACGTTTGACGACGTCGCCGGCATTGATGAGGCGAAAGAAGAACTCGAAGAGATCGTCGAGTATCTGAAAGACCCGATGAAGTTCCAGCGCCTTGGCGGCAAGATCCCGAAAGGCGCGCTCCTCGTCGGCCCTCCGGGCACCGGTAAGACGCTGCTTGCGCGCGCCATCGCGGGCGAAGCGAATGTGCCGTTCTTCACGATTTCCGGTTCCGATTTCGTCGAAATGTTTGTGGGCGTAGGCGCGAGCCGTGTGCGCGACATGTTCGAACAAGCGAAAAAGAACGCGCCCTGCATCATCTTCATCGACGAGATTGATGCGGTTGGCCGGCATCGCGGCGCCGGGCTCGGCGGCGGCAATGACGAACGCGAACAGACGCTGAACCAGTTGCTTGTTGAAATGGACGGCTTTGAATCAAACGAATGCATCATCCTGATCGCGGCCACCAACCGTCCGGACGTTCTCGATCCGGCGCTCCTTCGTCCCGGTCGTTTCGACCGTCAGGTGGTGGTGCCGAATCCGGACGTCATTGGCCGCGAAAAGATCTTGAACGTACACGCCAAGAAAGTCCCGCTGGCGCCGGATGTAAACATCCGCACCATTGCGCGCGGCACGCCGGGCTTTTCCGGCGCGGACCTTGCGAACCTCGTCAACGAGGCGGCGCTGCTCGCCGCGCGGCGCGGGAAGCGTTTTGTGACGGCGAAGGAATTCGACGATGCGAAAGACAAGGTCATGATGGGCGCGGAACGCCGCTCCATGGTCATGACTGAAGAAGAAAAAATGCTCACCGCCTATCACGAGGCCGGGCACGCGCTCGTCGCTATCGATGTGCCTGGCAATGATCCGGTGCACAAGGCGACGATCATTCCGCGCGGACGCGCCCTCGGCATGGTGCAGTCGCTCCCCGAACGCGACCGTTATTCGATGACGCTTGAGCAGATGAAGGCGCGCATCGCCATGGCCATGGGCGGGCGTGTCGCTGAAGAACTGAAATTCGGCAAGGAAAAAGTCACCTCCGGCGCCTCGTCCGATATCGAGCATGCGACCAAAATCGCGCGCGCTATGGTGACCCAATACGGCCTTTCCGAAAAGCTCGGACCGATCGCTTACGCCGAAGATGAAGGCGAGGTTTTCCTCGGACAGAGTATCGCTCGCAACAAGTCTATTTCCGGCGATACGGCAAAACTCATCGAAGAAGAGATCAAACGCTTCGTTGAGGAAGGGTTTGAGCGCGCGCGTAAAACGCTCACCGATCGCCGGGACGACTGGGAGGCGCTGGCGCAGGCGCTCCTTGAGTTCGAAACGCTTTCCGGCGAGGAGATTTTGAAGCTCTTCAAGGGCGAAAAAATCGTGCGCGAAGACCCGCTGGATCCGAAAGACCACACGCCCCCGTCATCGGTGCCGACCTCGGGTGTGCCTGCCAGCGGAAAGAAAAAAGATGATGACGGCACAGGCGGGATGGAACCGAGCCCGCAAGGGGCTTAGATTCCGCCGTTATTTTGCCGCGCCAAACGTGTTAAAAGCCTCCAGACAGGGAGGCTTTTTCATGCGCTTCATTCTCGCCGCTGTTATTTCAGTTTTCGCTTCCGCTGCTTCCGCTGAAGAAAAGAAATGGCAGGCGCCGTTCGACTATGCAGAAGCGTTTCCCAAAATGGTTGCGCCGTTTGAGCCGTTCCGCGTGATCGGCAATATTTATTATGTGGGAACGGAAGGGCTGGCGGTGTTCCTGATTACCGGCGACGACGGCCACGTTCTCATCGACGGCGGACTGCCGGGTTATGAACAGATCATCATCGACAACATCGCTACGCTTGGCTTTGATATCAAGGATGTCAGAACCTTGCTGAACACCCACGCGCATTTCGATCATTCGGGCGGGTTGGCTGTATTGAAGAAAGCATCAGGTGCGAAGCTTTGGGCGAGTGCGGACGATTGTAATGCGCTGAAACAGGGTGTTTATATTGGTTATGAAGAGCGGAAAGAATTTTCAGCACCGCCGGTTAGCGTTGAACGGTGTAAGGGGCGTAGCTTCAGCGAAATTCCGCACTATGGGGTGTGGGAAATAGATCTTGGATCGTTCCAAATAGATGGATGGCTTACCCCTGGACATAGCCCAGGCTGCACATCATGGCGGCTGACCGTTGAGGAGGAAGCAGAGGACTATGAGGTCCTTATCTTCTGTAGTGCGACAGTGGCGGCTAACAGGCTTGTAAATCCGCCGCAATATGAAGGCATCGTTGAGGACTATCGCTACACATTCGATAGGACGAACGCATGGGAACCGGATGTCTTTCTCGCCAATCACCCTGAAGTTTTTCTGATGAAGGAAACGCGTGAAAAGCAAAAGACCGGTGACCCGCTCGCTTTCGTCAATCGCGGCGCCTTCCAGCGCTATCGTGCTGCGAAGGAGGAAGCCTTCGAAGAAGCGCTTGCAGAGCAGACCGCGGCGGCGGCAAGCGAATAACCTTCCTGACGATAACGGCGTCCGTTTTGTGAAACGAACGCCGCCATAGACTGCCGAAGGAGAGTGCGGCGTCTTTAGTTTGAGAGTTTTATCCCGCTTTGGTTCTCAATGGCGCCGGCCCAGGCCCAGCCGCCAAAGGTTTCCGAAACAGCCACAAGCACTTCGTTGTCGCCGCGCTTCAGGTCGAGCCCGACACTGTCGAAAAACCCGACCGTGCCGAGGAACCGAAAGTCGCGGGCGCGCCAGTGTGCGACGCCATGATAGACGCGCTTGCCGTTCAGATAAATGCGTACGCGATCAGAATAACCAAAGCGCAGTTCCTTCATCATCGCGCGGTCGGCGTTGACGTTAAGGCGTACAAACACAGTGTCTGAATTATCGTCTGCGGTGGCGAGTTTTGCGAGATTAGCGATGCCGTTTGTTTCCGTTTCAAGCTTGTTCCATTTGAGATCGGAATCAGCGTCATCAAGAGTTAAGACCGTAGCGACGTCGGCTTCGGCGAAGGGCGTAGATACATTCCATGACGTTATCAGTCCTTCGGGAAGCTCTGTGGGCGGCGCCTTGGGTGTTCCGACAATATTGTCGCTGGCAGTCAGCGGGCGCACCGAAATGTTCGACAGGTAGGCTTCACCCACAGGTCCTGAAACGCGCAAGCCGACCATACCTTCTGTTCGATCTGTTTTCAGGTCCGGCATGTGTAATTGCGGCTCGCCGCCATTGACGTAAAAATCGGCCTTGCCGCCTTTGACCACAACCTTGAAGCGGTTCCACTCGCCATAATTAAATTCAGCGGCTGCTGTTGCATTGAGGTCGGAAAAAATTTGCCACGCAGACAGGCCATTTTCGACGGGCGTATATTGAATGGCGTCGGGCTTTCCTGACTGGTGCGGGCGAAAGTACAGTTCTTCGAATTGGTTTTGCTGCTCATCAGCGCGCCATTGCGGGCCAATGAAGGCTTGCCGCTCATCGAAGGCAGCGTCGAATTCTATGACCACGTCAGAAAAAGTTGCGCCCTCCAACCAGATGCGCCCGCCTTTCATGAACAGCGCGCTGCGACCAAGGTGAGATTCGGCTCGCACCTCCTGAGCATTGATGCGCCATGTCTTGCCGCCGAACTCTATGGTTTCCGGGGCGTCGCTTTGAGCGTTCAGCGTTGCGGGGGCGAGACAGAAAAGGATGGTTAAAAGCAGTTTTCGCATGAAAGACTCCTGAACGGGCCGGGAACGCCCCAGCCATGCCGAACCCAAAGTGCTTCAGCGCGGGCAAAATGTATTGCAAAAACCGGACAATCAGGCGGCGAGAAGCGCGCGGCGTTCCGCATGTAGCGCGCTTGGCGTCAGGCCAATTTCTGTTTTGAAGACATTGATCATATGCGGTTGGTCGTGAAACCCGGCCTCTGCTGAGATCGCCGCCCAATCAGGCTTTGCTGATCGTTCCGCGGCCAGCGATGCGGCGGTGATCTGCAGACGCCGGGCGTAAGCTTTCGGTGAGCAGCCCACATGATCGGTGAAGCGGCGCCGTAAATTTCGTTCGCTGACTTCAAGCTTTTGGGCGATGTGGCGAAACTGAATGCTGCCTTCCATGTCGCGCATCCATTGGGCGGCGATGGTTTCTGGTCCGGTATTGACCCCGTGAGATGCAACAAACCGAGATAAATCTGACGTCAGTAACAGGAGAATATCAGCGGTGCTCGCGCTCGCCGCATGGTCAAGTGTTTTTGCGCATGCGTTGTAAAGTGCGGCCGGCGCTTGTGTGGTGGCGTCATTTGCATATTCCCTGGGCGCTATGTTGAAGAGTGCTGCGCAGATCTCCGGCTTGAGTCTCAGGGCGATCAGCTCTTCTCGAGGTTTGGGGCGATAATGATCCGTCTTGTAATAAGGTCCGCATACCTTGAGGCTCACGTCGTTGATCTCGCCATCGGCGTCGCGTTTGCGCATGACGGCGATGCTGGGCTCGCCGTGGGGCAGGAGTCTGTGCGCGGCGGGCGATTGGTCCCGCGCGATACTGATCCACGCAAGATCGAATGGCGCGACCGCGCCGCCTGAAAGCCGCCAGGCGCGGTATTGACCAAGTGTATGATCAGGTTGAGCGGCGGTAATGTTCGGATCAGAAACCATTGCGGTATTATAGACGAAAGCTCATAAGAACGGGCGATTTTTGCGGCGGAACGTGTGGATCGAGCGGCTTGTGGAAAAACCGGCGACAAAATGCTGGCGGATTATGGGCATTATTAACGCGACGCCGGATTCTTTTTCGGACGGCGGGTGTTTTATGGAGCCCGAAAAGGCCATTGAACACGGCCTAAGGCTGGTTGAAGACGGCGCCGATATCATCGACATCGGCGGTGAGTCGACACGCCCCGGCGCGGATAGCGTGTCCGTGGAAGAAGAACAGGCGCGCACGCTCCCGGTCATCGCGGGGCTCTTGGAATCAGGATGCGGCGCGCAGATTTCCATCGACACTAGAAAGCCCGATGTCGCTGGGGCGGCCATCAAGGCAGGCGCTACGATCTGGAACGACGTAACGGCGCTAAGCTACTCGCCTGAAAGTCTTGAGGCGGCTGCATCCTTCGGTTGCGATATCGTCCTCATGCATGCGCAAGGCGATCCGAAAACCATGCAGGACGATCCGCATTATGACGATGTTGTGGAAGAGGTTTACGCATATCTTGCCGGCCGTATCGAGGCGTGCGTAACAGCAGGAATTGATGAAGAGCGCCTGATCGTCGATCCCGGCATCGGCTTCGGAAAATTGCTCTCTCATAACCTTTCCTTGCTTGCGAATCTCGACCGATTTCGGGCGCTGGGCCGGCCAGTATTGCTGGGAGCGTCACGTAAGCGCTTCATTGCGGCGTTAGATCGCAGTGGCCCAGCTAAAGCGCGTCTCGGTGGTTCGCTCGCCGCTGCGCTACACGGGCTTGCNNGAGGCGTTGCCATATTCCGAGTTCATGATGTTGCAGAAACGCGTCAGGCGTTAGCCGTCTTTTCTGCTATCCGCAACGAAAGTTAGCGTCTCGCGAGAACGCGCGTGTGGTTGTTTTCTGACGCTATATAATAGTCATCCAGAAACGCCGGGTCGCGCTTTAGTAACTCTTCGATGAGCCTGTCATCAGTAATATCCTGAATGAGCAGCATGGGCTGTTTTTCATAAATAGTTTGGAGTGTGCGTTCCAATTCCTGATCAGCGTACTGCAAAATTATTTGCTTTTGTGTTTCATTCAAATGTTTAGCGTCCTTTGCGAGCCAGGAATATCGCACTACCCACTGTCCGTGCATTTTATCAACCCACTTTGCGCCTGCCTTTTGCGCTAAAGGGAACGACGTTGAAATATCTTTTGAAATGGCCATGGCTGTCGGACGGTTTAATTGCTCCATCCATTCGAGATTTTCGGCGAGGGGCGGTCTTCTGTCATTGAATGAAACAAAACTCATCAGAACTATTGGAGCGCATGCAATCGTCAGCATGGCGACAAAAACATTCGTTCCCGAAGGCCTATCCTTCAACAGCGCGGCGGCCGCTAAAAAAATTGCAAGCCATCCAAAGAACAGAGCAGGGTAAAGCTGATAATTAAAAAACTTTCCCTGAATAAAGTATATGAGCAGAAAAGAGAATGACACGATTGTTGTTACTAGCGCGCCTGAGCGGCCTGGCCGCATTAGGCTCATAAGGCCAATCAGCGCAAAACATGCAGTCAGTGCAAAGAATGGAAGCGAAGTAAATCCATACGTATTGCTGACACGAACGGGCACATAAACATCGCGCATCAGCTGTAAATTTTCAGAAAGATATGCGGGAAATATTAGGAGCGTGACTGCGGTGAGAGCTATCGTTGAAATGAACCCGATCAGCAGGCCGCTTCGCCAGAAAAAGCGCAAGTCCGGTTTGCGAGCTAAATAATATAAAGCAAGGGCGGCGCCGGGCGCCCAAAAGAGCGGCGGCTTGATGGCGGCCATCACGCCTGCGAGAATCGCCGCGGGCAACCCGTGTTTCCTGTCCGGCCATTTCCCCGACGTTTCCCTTCTGACAAAGATTGAGACAATGGGCAGCGACAAAATAGCCGCCGCATGTTCGCGCTGCGCAAAAGCGTCATTGCTTATTACCAACAGAAAAATTGCAGCTGGCCCGATGACCGCAAGGCGCGGGTGGATTGCTCCGATCGTTGTGTCTGCAAGGATGCGGTCGCTGAGGTATAACGAACCAAATATGAGCGCATAAAATGTGGCGTATACGCCCCCTTCAGCGCTTAACCCTGTCAGGTTATAGAGAAGCGCCCCCGGCATATAAAGCAACACGGCGATCGGCGGGGCGGTGTCAAAAATGTCAATATAAGCCCGTTCACCATCAAGCATCCGTTGGCACATGGTCAGGAGCCAGCTCGCATCTGGCGTCAGTCCGGACTGTCGGAAGAACAGCGATGCGAGCGCTACCAACCCGACAGCAAGCCAATATTTGGCGCCAAGCAGCTGTCGCATGGTATTGTTCAGAAATAACAGGAGGTTCGAAGCTGCGGTCACAAATACGCCCGAAAGGCCTGATTTTACAATTCGATTATACTTATGGCACATCTCGTGCCAGTCTATTAACGGGTTGGAAGCCGGAAAACGGTTAAGTTAACAGTTGTTTTAGTGGAGACGCGCGAATGCGTGGCGACGACCAGATGACGGGAAAGCGCGAAATTTTCGGGACCGACGGCGTGCGCGGTCTTGCGAATGCCGGCGCTATGACGCCTGAAAGCATGCTTCGTCTCGGCATGGCGGTCGGGCGGGTTTTCAAGAATGGCGCGCACCGTCACCGTGTGGTGATTGGGAAGGATACTCGGCTTTCCGGTTACATGATTGAGCCTGCGCTGACGGCGGGTTTTGCGTCATCAGGTATGGATGTCTTTTTGCTCGGGCCGCTGCCGACGCCCGCCATGGCCATGCTGACGCGCTCCCTGCGCGCCGATCTCGGCGTAATGATCTCTGCTTCGCACAATCCTTATCACGACAACGGCGTGAAGTTTTTTGGACCCGACGGGTTCAAATTGTCTGATGAGACCGAGCTCGAAATCGAACGCCTGATGAAAGATGACCTATCGGCCGGACGCGCGGCTTCGGCGGATTTGGGCCGGGTCAAGCGCGTGGATGATGCCGGCGCGCGATACATTGAGTTTGCGAAGGCTGCATTCCCGCGCCGCAATTCGCTTGATGGCGTGCGCGTCGTAATCGATTGCGCCAACGGCGCCGGCTATAAGGTTGCGCCCACCGTATTGTGGGAGCTTGGCGCCGAAGTCAAAGCCATTGGCATTGAGCCTAACGGTTTTAATATCAACCAGAATATCGGCTCAACCGCGCCCAAGAAGATGGTGGATGCCGTCAAGGAGTACCGCGCTGATATCGGCGTTGCTCTCGATGGCGATGCCGACAGGGTGATTATCTGCGATGAAAAAGGGCGGCTGATCGATGGCGACCAGATTCTTGCGACGATCGCCAAAGCTTGGAAAAAGGACGGCGCACTTAAAGGCGGCGGCGTCGTTTCCACCGTCATGTCCAATATGGGCCTTGCAAAGTTTCTCGAAGGCCAAGGTCTCACCCTTGAACGTACAAAAGTCGGCGACCGTTATGTAGTAGAGGAAATGCGCGCCAAAGGCATCAATATCGGCGGCGAGCCATCAGGCCATGTGGTGCTTTCGGATTATTGCACCACAGGCGACGGGCTGGTGACTGCGCTGCAGGTCTTGTCCGTCGTCGCGTCCGAAGGCCGCAAGGTCAGCGATGTCTGTCACAATTTCGAACCGTTCCCGCAAATCCTGAAAAACGTGCGTTATGCAGGCGGTGATCCCTTGGAAGATGCTGCCGTTAAAGCAGCAATCAAGGCTGGAGAAGATAAGCTTGGTAAAAAAGGCCGGCTCGTTATCCGAAAATCCGGCACCGAGCCGCTGATCCGCGTCATGGGCGAAGGCGAAAACGCTGACACGGTCAAAGCGGTTGTTGACGACATTGCGTCGGCGGTGGACGCAGCGAAGTGATTTTTTCAAGAGTAGCCCGGCTCAGCTCGATTGCTGAGCCGGGAATTATTTTATTAAGCGGCCTGCGCGCGCACGACCGGAAAATCGATATCGGTTTGCACCACGTGGTTGACGTAATTCGTCAGAATGTTTTGAACCACATTGACCACTGTCTCGACGATTTCGCCTTCGGTGAGACCGGCGCCACGGGCGGCGGCCAAGTCACCGTCAGACACAACGCCCCGCTTTTCAACAACAGCCGAAGCGAACGTTAAAACCGCCTGCAGTTTTGCATCAGATGATTTTCCATTGAGACGCGCTGAGATCTCAGCGTCATCGACTTTCAGGCTTTTTGAGATCGCCGTGTGAGCAGAAGCGCAATAGTCGCAATTGTTCGCACCGGCGACAGTCAAGGCGATTGCTTCGCGGATTTTCGGATCGAACGCGCCTTTGCTCAGTGTATCACCAAGGCCGAGCGCGGCGGCGAGCGCCGCCGGTTCGTTGGCGAGGACGCGGTAAAGGTTTGGCACGACGCCAAGCTTCGACTTGATCGCGGTGAAAAGTTCAGAAGCTTCTGGGGATGCTTCTGCATCTGAAATCTGGGTCAATCTAGACATTTGGGTTTCTCACTTTCGTATTCACGTGATCCCTAACGGGCGGGGTCGATTATTCTTCTGGCCGCGCTGGGGATTGCAGCCCGCGGCGACAGGGCTCATATGGAATTGCGGACCGAATGGTCAATAATTTGTTGCGAGCCGGTCGGTCACAAAACAGTGAGAGGTCTAAGAATGGCGCGGCCCAGGAAATTTGATCCTCAAGAGGCGCTGGAAAAAGTAACAGATGTTTTCTGGCGCAAAGGTTTTGAGGGTGCTTCGATGCAGGAGATCGAAGCGGCCACCGGCCTCAACAAGCAAAGCCTTTACCGGCTTTTCCCGGACAAGCGGGCCATGTATCTGGCTGCGCTGCAAAAATATGAGGAGCAGGAGGGCGAGCCCTTGCGCGCAATGCTCTCAGGCCCCGGCGGAGCTAGTGAGCGTTTCAAACGTGTATTTGACAATCTTGTCGCCAGCGCTGCGCGGGGGGACCGCCGCGGCTGCTTTCTCTGCAATGCGGCGACAGATCAGGCGCAACTCGATCCCGCGACGCAAGGCTTCGTCAGCGCCGCCGTTAAACGGTTTGAAAGAATGTTTCGTGAAGCGCTCAGGGTGTCAGCGCCCTATAACCGTGATCGGGAAGCAACAAAAGCGAAAGCGGCGGCGCTTTTAAGCGCCTACTTTGGCCTACGCGTTCTGACGCGGGCGAACGCGCCGTTAAACACCATTGAAGCAGCGGCCAGGCAGGCATGCGAGACAATATAAAGCCCGCCGGCAAGATACACATGCCGGCGGGCGTTCACGCATCATACTGAGCTATGGCTAGGCGACGATACGAACCTGCGCTCTGCGCGAACAATTACGCTTGGCGATTTGACGCATCCGCTTTTTCGGCACGTAACGGGCCTGCGGACCTCGCGCGTCAACGGTGCACAGAAGGCGCGGGCCGCGACGAGTGCGATAGGCTTCTTCGACCAGGACAATCCGGGCGCGGTAGCGCGTTTCGAAAACTTCACGCTTCACAACGCGTCCGCGGTCGTCGCGGTAACCATTTCGGCGGCCGCGATCATAGCGACGGTCCCGGCGATCATACCGGTCATCATAGCCGTCGCCGAAGGTGATCGAGAAACTGAATCCGGAATCCCGGTACGGTCCGGAGCGGTAGTATTTGTCGGCCGCATAGAAGTTGTAATAGTCGGCCGCATGGCTGCGGTGGTCGTGGTCATGCGAACAATGGGCCGGCTTCGCCATGGCGGCGCCTGCGCCCAGCGCTGCGGCCCCGAGTATGGCGGCGATCATGGCTTTGAAAATCGTTTTCATCTGGCTCTCCGTGCTTGCCCCAGCCGGATTTCCGTGATGCGTGACATATGGCTTTGGAATGCGGCGAGAATGGCGCGGTTTCTGGCCCAAAAGCGGTCACAATTGATTTTGCTCACAAATAAACGTGAGGCGGGCGTGACGGCGGATTGCGTGAAAGCAGGCGATTGCGCGCCCGGCGCAAATCACTTTACTGATTCGGGCATGGCCTATGCTGATGGTGAAACCGTTGAGACATTAAGCGCCGGCGCGCCCTCGCTGGAGCGCTGCGGCCTGGCGGCTGCAGTCGAACTTGTGGGCGACCGCTGGACGCTGTTGATCCTTCGTTCGGCGCTTTACGGCGTGACGCGATTTGACGATATGCACTCAAGCCTCGGCTTGCCGCGCACGGTGCTTTCCAACCGTCTAAAAAAACTTGTCGAGAATGATCTCTTGCGCAAGCGCCCTTACAAGGAAGACGGCCAACGTACGCGTCATCAGTATGTGCTGACCTCCAAGGGCGTTGATCTCGCTCTGCCGCTGATTGCGCTGATGCAGTGGGGTGAGAAACATATTCTCGACGCGCCGGGCAAGACGTCGCTGGTCGAACGCGGCGCTGGGGCACCCTTGCACGCCGGGCTGATCAGCGAGGACGGACGTCCTGTCGATCTCCGGCAAGCGCAATTCCGGATGGCGTCTTAGCCCGATCTCCTTATCGATGTCCATTTTGTTTTCCTGATGCGGCGACAAACGCCGCCACGAGAATTAAAAAGACGCCAAATCCGAAAACTAACCATGACGCGCTGACATCGACGCCCATGTTAAAGGCTGCATTCGGGAACATCTGAACGCCAAGCGCGGTCAGGCAGCAGAAAAGCCCGATCCAGATAAGATTATTCGTCGCCATTGTGGTATCTCTCTCCGCGCGCCCCGGCCCTTTATGAATATGCGCCGGGTAGGCGCGGAATTCGGCGCTTTTCGGGAAACACTGCGGCGATTGAAGGTTAAGTTGAGGCGAAGACATGAATGGCCGCGTACTTATCATTGCCGGTTCAGATCCGTCGGGCGGGGCGGGGATACAGGCGGACATCAAAACCGTGACGGCGCTGGGCGGTTATGCGGCGACGGCGATCACCGCGATCACCGTGCAGAACACGCGCGGCGTCAGCGCCGTACATCCGGTTCCGCCGGACGTCATCGCCGCGCAGATCGAAGCGGTGATGAGTGATATCGGCGCCGACGCCATCAAGATCGGGATGATCGGCGGCGTAGCAGCCGGTGAAGCGATTTTAGCGGCTCTTAAAAATAGCGGGTGGGAATACGGCGGCGGGCATCCGAAAGGTACGCTCCCCTTAATCCTTGACCCGGTTCTCGCAGCGACAAGCGGAGATAGCTTAGCGCAATCGGGTTTGATCGACCTCATTAAAGAACAGTTTTTTCCTAAAGCATATCTCGTTACACCAAACACCCTAGAAGCGGAGCAACTAACTGGAACAAAGGTCGAAAGCTTAGCCGACCAAAAACACGCAGGCGAAATTTGCTTGGATTTAGGTGCTGAGGCTGCGCTTGTTAAGGGCGGGCACATGCGCAATGCTAAAATAGATGATCTATTGATTACACATGCTGGCAAACAAGCTTTTTCAAAACCACGCATCGACACCACTTCCACCCACGGCACGGGCTGCACGCTGGCGTCAGCGATAGCGACGGGTCTGGCGCAGGGGATGGCGCTCAAGGATGCTGTGGAGCGCGCGATTGGCTATGTGCACCATGCGATTGAAACCGCGCCCGGCTATGGCGGCGGGCATGGGCCGCTCAATCATGCATGGCCGCTTGAAGAATAGAGCCGGTCGTTAGCGCTTCTGGTGAAGCGCTGAGAATTTTTCGATTGCAGCGGCGCGCCGCGCCGCCAACATGGCTGGCAAACGGAAATATGGAGGCCGCCATGCGCGCCTATGATTTTGTCACTTATGACGTATTTACCAGCCGCCGCTTCGCCGGCAACCAGCTCGCGGTTTTGCTCGACGCCGAAGGGCTTTCCGGCGAGGAGATGCAAACAATCACGCGCGAGTTCAATCTCGCCGAATCGACCTTTGTTCTGCCGCCTGAGAACCCTGAAAACATAGCGCGCGTGCGGATTTTCACGCCCGGTTACGAGATGCCGTTCGCCGGTCATCCGACCGTCGGCACATCGGTAGCGCTGGCAAAAGCGCGCGGTCTTGCCGGGCCGTTAAAGCTGGAGCTGAAGGCCGGCGTTTTTACGGTGGATGTGAAGCTTTCGGAAACTGGCGGCTTTGCCGAATTCAAAAACCCGAACTTGCCGAAAGAAAACGGCGCTGCGCCATCTGTGGAAGCAATTGAAAAAGCGTTGTCGCTGCCGCCGGGCAGTGTCGATACCGGCGATCATAAACCGCGCCGCGTCGGCGCCGGCGTTGATTTTGTGTACGTTAGAGCGCCGCTCGACCAAGTTCGCGCTGCTAAAGTGAACAGCGCCGCATGGGATGCGCTGGGGCTCGATGAAGTCGTCGGCGTCTATCTTTACTCTGAAGGCGGCGAGGCTGACGATGCGTCGTGGCACGTGCGCATGTTCGCGCCGGGCGCCGGCATTATGGAGGATCCCGCCACCGGCGCGGCGGCAGCCGGTTTTCCGGGACAGATTGCGCTCAGCCAGAAGCTTGAAGACGGCGAGCATCGCTGGGTGATAGAGCAGGGGTTTGAAATGGGCCGGCCGAGCCGCATCAACGCAACAGTCACTGTCGGGAATGGCGCAGTTTCCGCCGTCCGGATCGGCGGCGACGCCGTGTTCGTGCAAAAAGGTCAGATTTTCGTCTGATCGCTCGCCTTGTCTGCAACAGTCGAGATCGCGCCGGAGAGAATCGGCTGTTTTGATTTTGAGCGTGCGCGCTGGCTAATGGCGACGCCGAGAAGAATCAATATGAGCGCCACAAAAACAGTTGTTTCAAGGCGTTCGTGAAAGATGGCGGCCCCCATGGCGACCGCCCATAAAGGCGTTATGTAATTCGAAAGCGACATGAACCCGGCGCCGGCGCGCCGGATCAGCATGATGATCAGAACGCCGTTTAATCCGGTCGGGAACAGCCCCAGTCCGATAACGCTGGCGATGCTGGCGAATTTCCAGTCGCTTGGCTGAAGCTCAACGAACAATAGTGCCGGCGTCGCCATGATGGCGGCGACGATCATCATGCCGGCGGCGAAGACGCGCGGGCGGATCGGCGGCGCGCGCCGCGCGATGACGGCGGAAGCCGCGTAAAGGAATGTTGCAAATAAAAGCGCGGCTTGCGCCTTGATATCGCTTGAAAGAGCGCCCCTGATCACTTCGGGACCCATCAGGATCATGACGCCCGCAAAGCCCAGCAGGAAGCCGATCAGTTTGCGCCCGCTCAATGACTCGCCTGCAAAGAAATAGGCAAGCGCCACGGTCCAGATCGGCATGAACGCCATGTAGACGCCGGCGAGTCCGCTCTCCACATATTGCTGCGCCCACGGAAAAAGAAAGAACGGCAAAAGATTGCCCACGGCGCCGACGGCGAACATCCATTTCCAGGCGCGGCGTATGCGGATGGCGCCGCTTGATCGAACGAACAGCGGCGGCAATCGCCGTCCGGCGGCGCGCATGACGGCGTAGAGCAAAAGTGCGCCAACCCAAATGCGGCCCACCGCGACGCCCATGGGCGGAATGGTTTCAACGGCTGTACGGATCATCACAAAAGCAGAACCGCCGAAGGCGACGATCAGCGCCAAGAGCGTCCAGTCGTAAATCTTCGCGTTGACGGCGGTCTTCCGGGTCTGGCTCACAAGGGTTGGCGCTATCGGGTCGCGCGCCCGGCCGCAAGTC
>DGNI01000087.1:0-834 GCA_002388885.1 Parvularculaceae bacterium UBA4496
CGCCTTGCCGATGATCGGCGCCATGTGGTGCTCGCAATGGGAATGAAACGGAATATCGCGCAATAGCACGATCTCGTCATAACCGCCGACCTGCTCGAATGTGCGCGTCAGGTAGGTTTCAGGGCATTCCTCGTAGCCTTGAAAATACTCCAGAAACGCATCCACNNACGCGGCGCGGCGTATCTTTCAGGCCCTCACGGTCAGGGTCGTCGCCGATCCACGTAATCAGCTCGCGCACCGCCGCCTGGGCGCGGGCCCGCTCTTCCTCGGTTCGTTCTTTCGGCTCGCCGGCCATCAGTATCCTACCGCTCGCCCATCGGCGTCACATCTCGCTGCGCCGGACCTGTATAGTTGGAAAGCGGCCGGATCAACTTGTTGTCTGAAAGCTGTTCCATAATATGCGCCGTCCAGCCGGTAATNNCCGTGAACATCGGAATCTCAAAGCCCATCAGATAATAGGCCGGTCCCGCCGGGAAATCGAGATTGGGGTGGATGCCCTTTTCGGCGATCATCGTCTCATCGAGAACCCGGCTCATCTCCCAATACATTTTCGCTTCGTCGGTGCCGATAATATCGACCATCTTCTTGTACGCTTCGGTCATGGTCGGGACACGGCTATCTCCGGACCGGTAAACCCGGTGGCCGAAGCCCATGATCTTTTTCTTGGTGGCGAGTGCATCCAACATCCAAGCTTTCGCATTTTCCGCCGTGCCGACGTCCTGCAGCATATACATGACGGCTTCATTAGCGCCGCCATGGAGCGGACCCTTTAGTGAACCGATAGCTCCAGTGACGGCGGAATAAATGCCAGACAAGGATGAAGCGATCACACGC
>DGNI01000087.1:911-3314 GCA_002388885.1 Parvularculaceae bacterium UBA4496
AAACACATGTGAAAGAAGTTTTCCGAAAATCCGAGATCGTTCGTCGGCGCGATAGGCTCCTTGCCGTTGCGCAGACGATAATCGGCGGCAACGATTTCAGGAATCTTCGCATACATGCTAATAGCGCGCTCATAGAGCTTATCTGTTGCATGGTATTCGATCTCATTATCTTCAAGACCTAGGAAACTCACCGCCGTGCGCAGCGTCGCCATGGGGTGCGCGCCCTTGGGGAATTTGCGCATGACATCAATCAGGTCCTTGGATATACCGCGCTGTGCGCGTTCCTTGGCATTGAACTCATCGAGCTGGCTCTGGGTTGGCAGCTCGCCGTTCCAGATCAGATACGCCGTTTCTTCAAACCGGCACTGTTTCGCCAGATCCTGAACTGCATAGCCACGATAGGTGAGCGAGTTCGTCTCCGGCATCACTTTCGACACCGCCGTGTCGTCCGCTAAAACGCCAGCGAGGCCGTATTTGATATCCGTATCCGTCATTTCTTTTCTTCTCCTGCCGTACAGTTTCATCAACGCCAACAGCGCGTAATTCGATTATCCCTGCGGCGTGTCGCCAACCTGGAAATTGAATATCGATTCATCGAACTTGTTATAGTCGTGATAGCGTAAAAGATCATAGAGGTCGCGCCGGTGTTGCATCATGTCGAGAATGCCGTTCTGGTCGCCGTCTTTTACGATGCGGTCGAGGCCAGTGTCGCAAGCGCCCATGGCGAGGCGCAGGGTCGTCACCGGATAGATCACGACATTAAACCCGAGGTCTTCGAGTTCTTTCCTGTTCAGCAGCCGCGATTTTCCAAACTCGGTCATGTTGGCGAGGATCGGCACGTCGAGTGCCTTCCTGACCGCTTCGAATTCCTTTTCCGACTTCATGGCTTCGGGAAAGATCATGTCGGCGCCAGCGTCCACGTAAGCTTTCATCCGGTCAATGGCGCTGTCTAGCCCTTCAACGGCGCGCGCATCGGAACGGGCGATCAACACGAAGTTCGGATCGCGCTTCGCTTCCGAAGCCGCCTTCACACGCTGAATCATGATCTCGGTCGGTACGATTTCCTTGCCGTCGAGATGACCGCAGCGTTTCGGCATCACCTGGTCTTCGATGTGACACCCGGAAAGCCCTGCCTCCTCCATCGACCGCACGGTGCGCGCCGCCGCCATGGGTTCGCCGAAACCGGTATCGATATCGATAAAGGCCGGCAGATCGGTGACGCGCGCGATCTGTTGTCCGCGGTCTACAAACTCTGTCATCGTCGCGATGCCGATATCCGGCAGGCAAAGATCGGCGGACATCACCGCGCCGGAAATATAAACGCCGTCAAATCCCTTGCGTTCGATCATCTGCGCACAGAGCGGATTGAAAGCACCCGGGAATTGCAGCAATTTTCCCGAGGCAAGACATTTGCGGAATTCCTTGCGTTTTTCGGCCGCGGATCTTTTAGTGAACAGCATGACGCTTATCCCTGTTTCAGAATGTCGAGTTTGCCATCAAGCCTCGCGCCCATGGCCTGACCAAGCGCCATCAAACCGCTGGCTGGACGGATCATCACTTCGAATTCAGCGATTAATCCGTCGTCATCGAATTTAATGAAGTCGGCGCCCTTCAATTGTTTGCCGCCCACATGGGCGCTGAATTCAAGAGCCACGCTTTTGCCGTCTTCAGTTAGGAATTCCCGGTGATATTTAAAGTCCTCAAAAACCGTCATCACCGTTGATAAGACAAGCGTGAGCGCCTCGCGGCCCGGATACGGCGTATGCGCTACAGGTGACCGGAAGACCACATCTTCCCGCGCGATCTCACCCACTTTTGAAAGGTCGCGGGCGGCGACCATGTCGTGCCAGCGTGCCAGGGTTCGCGAGGATGCGGCATGATTAGGTGTCATGATGTGTTAGAAAATCCCTTTCGCCGGGTTTTCAACCAGATAACCCTTTGGCGCTACCGGGTTAAGCAGTTTCACCTGATCCGCGGAAAGGTTCGGTAGTTGCTGCACTAGATCGAGGAAGCGCTCGGATTCCGACGCATCGAGAATCTCATCCGTCAGCGTCTTGAACTTCTTGATGTACTCCGCACGGCCAAACGGGCGCGCGCCAAACGGATGCGCATTGGCGATGCCAAGCTCGTCGACCAGTTCCGAGCCGTCTTCGAACGTGACGACAACGCGTGCGCCGAAGGCTTTCTCGTTAGGATCGTGGCTATGATAACGCCGTGTCCATTCCGGGTCTTCGACCGTCGAAATCTTGTGCCACAAGCGAACCGTGTCTTCGCGTTTGGCGCGTTCCGGTGCGTAAGAACGGACATGATGCCATTCGCCGTCCTGCAGCGCGACCGCAAAGATATACATGATTGAGTGATCGAGCGTTTCACGGCTTGAATTCGGGTCCATCTTCTGCGGGT
>DGNI01000087.1:3329-9848 GCA_002388885.1 Parvularculaceae bacterium UBA4496
TGCGACGTATGCAGAACGATTGATTTTACCTTGTCGAAGCCGCCGCGCCCTTCGATCTCCTTGCCCATGCGGAAGGCAAGATCGATCAGCGCCTGTGACTGATACTCAGCCGAATGCTCCTTGGTGTAAGTCTCGAGGATCGCACGTTTCGCCTCGCCCTTGCCCGGCAGCGGCACGTGATAGGACGGCTCATACGGGCTCTCACCCTTGTCGCGCGCCGTACGGCCATTGAGAATAAAGGAAATCACGCTGTCTTCGCCTTCATAAATCGGAGACGGCGCGCCCTCGCCCCGCATGCAACGATCGACGGCTTCAATCGCGAGCTTGCCCGCATAGGCCGGCGCGAATGCTTTCCAGGTCGAAATTTCGCCCTTGCGCGACTGGCGCGTCGTGACAGTCGTGTGCAGGCCCTGCTGCACCGACTGATAGATAACTTCCGTATCGAGACCAAGCAGCGTGCCGACCGCCGCCGACGCAGACGGCCCGATATGGGCGATGTGGTCGATCTTGTGTTCGTGCAGGCAAATCGCTTTGACGAGATTGACCTGAATCTCGTAGCCCGTCGCTATGCCGCGCAGGAGCGCTTTGCCGTCACGTCCGCATTGCTGCGCGACCGCAAGAACCGGCGGAATGTTGTCACCCGGATGCGAATAATCCGCCGCAAGAAACGTATCGTGAAAATCAAGCTCGCGCACCGCCGTGCCGTTCGCCCACGCCGCCCATTCGGCGCAGACCGTATGATCCGCCGGCAATCCAAACATTGTCGCGCCGCCCGAACGCATATGCGCATTCGCCATGGCCCGCGCCGATTTGATAGGGCCGCGGTTGAGCGACGCGATGCCGACCGACGCGTTGTCGATGATCCGGTTGATGATCATGTCCGTCGCTTCGGCATCGACTTCGACCGGATCGGCGGCGACCGCCGCAATCTTCCAGGCGAGCTGGTCTTCGCGTTTCAGATTGTCTTTTGAACGGTGGGCGCGAACGTCATGCGTGATCATGCGAGGTCCTTTTTAGGATGGCGGAAAGGCGGCGAGATCCGCCGCTGAAACTTGCGCCGCCCTCCTACTCTCCGCTGCGACAGCCTGTCCACTGGGGAAAACGGCGGCAAACCGCCTCTGGAAAACTTTTCTCAGAAAAACAACAACTTAACTGCCATTGCGGCTAAAGCGAGATAGAAAACCTTTTTGATCAACGCTTCGCCGCGAGAGACGGTCGAACCGGCGCCGAGCCAGCCGCCAAGGGCGTATCCAAGCCCCAGCGCAATCCCGAGCCCCCACTCAATATCAACCTGAGCCGCGAACACGGTTAGTGCGACAAGTGAAAAAATCAGCGCCACAAAAACCTTGTGCATATTCGTGCGGACAAGATCGAGGCCCATGACGCGATTAAGAATTGGCATCATGATGAAGCCGACGCCGATCTGAATGAACCCGCCCCAGAAGCCCGCGCCGATAAATAGAATATGACCGAGGATCAGGTTCTTCGCCTTGCCGCCGGCCGGAACGGCTTTCTGTCCGGCCCCGGTCATCATGATGATCAGCACGCCGACCATGATCAGCGCGAGCGTGCGTTCGAACCACACGCCGTCGAGCCTGACGCCGACATTCGCCCCGAAAAAAGCGCCGGCCGCAGCGCACGCCGCCAGCGAGGCGCTCAGCTTGAAATCCGAAAACCCTTTGCGGAAAAATCCGGTCACCGCGGCAATGTTTTGCGCGATGATGCCGATGCGATTGGTGCCGTTCGCCACGGGTCCGGGAAGCCCCAGAAACACCATCACCGGTACAGCGAGAATCGATCCGCCGCCCGCCATGACATTGATCCATCCTGACGCAACGCCTGCGGCGAACAACAAAGCGGCCTTAACGAAGTCGATTTCCATGACGCCGCATTACGCCAGTTGGCGAGCGCGCGCCAGCGCCGCGTTCAAGGCTGTGCAAGGAAGCGGTTACGCGCCTCTGCGTCCGGTACTAGGCATTCATCGTGCGCGCCAAACCAGCCAATGCGGTTCCGCTGAACGAAGTCATAGATGGCGTTTCCGATGAAATCCGGCACGAGCCCCCCGGCGGCGCCAAGCCATTTCCACGGCGCGGGCATAAGGCGCGCCGCCTTGCACACGCCCCGCCAGCGCAAAAACGGTATTCCGTCGCTGAGCACCATAAACGTATCGAACGCATCCGCATTGAGGCCGTAATGATGATAAATAGCCCGCGGCAAAGCATCCTGAATAACGGCGAATTTCGTTTCGCCTTGTGGGTCGCGCTTCATCATGAACTGCACGCCCGAGGAACATAAGACGCACTCGCCGTCGAAGATGATGAGCGGCGAGGCATCGTCGGATGTTGGCACGCTGGCATCTTCTCGATAACTATAGTGCTTAGCGCTCTCCATAATCATTAAGCCGCGCTGAATATTCGCCGCCAGAGCATTTTTCGAACCTCGCAAATCTTCCAGCCAGTTCCGTTGTTGAGAAGCCGCACGAGTTCCTTTCGAGCAGGCATATTCGCCGGCGTTTTGATGTCGCTGGCGAGTCCAAGCCGCTCTAGCAGAAGGATAAACCACCAGCCCGGATCAGGCTGGCCCGGGAGTAAGCCGATTTTCGCCGAACCGGGAAATGCGTGGTGATTGTTATGCCAGCTTTCGCCCATGCTGATGAAACCAGCAATCTTGACATCCCTGCCCTGAACGCTGGCGTTCGTAACACGCCAGGACATATCGTCATCGGTTTCCCTGTATTCATGATGGGCGAAGTGCCCAACTAGCCAATGCCCGGTAACGCTGACGCAAACACGCAGAGCAATGCCCCAAATCACATAACTCCAGCCGCCCATGAAATAGAGCGCCAACGCCAGCGGCACCTGCTGCAGCATCCATGTCCGCTCCATCCAGTGATAGACGTTGTCGTTACGAAGACGTTCCTCGAGTACGAATAAAGGCGGGCGGTCAAGTTCTATGTCGAAATGCACCTGCCAAATATAATCGGAAAATATCCCTTTTCGATGGCAGAGGTAATCATGGCAAACCTTTTGCCGTTGCGCCCAGTCACGCAAATCATGCTGGCGCATCATGCCGAACGGCCCCGCCATACCCACCAGCACACCGAGATAGACGAGCAGATACTCAAGCCATAATGGGCAGGAAAAACTATTGTGAATGAGACGTCGATGCATGCCGACGGAATGCCCGGCGCACAGTGTAACCGCGGTCAACACTAAGAAAATCAAAAGCGCATCCCAGCTGAATGTCAGCGGCGCGAATAGCAGCGCCGACACCGTCATTAGCGTCATCCAGAGAGATTTTGCGAGCGCCCACTTTACCCGTCCGGATCCTGAATCTGCCCCTTCAAGACCGACAATTCTTTCCGAGCCTTTAACGAGTGCCATATCTCTCCCCTTCGTTATCCAGTCGGTGATAATTTTTCGGGCCTAGCCATAAATCGCGGTGACTCATTTCATACTGCCTACGATCGCAATGAGAAAAGCGAGCTCGATCAAAACCGTGAGCGGAAGGCGCACGGCGAGATACCAGTGCGGCGCGCCGGAACCGCGGCGTGTGGCTTTGAGATCGTCGAACAGCAACAGCGCCACCAGCGCCATGATGACGGGGAATTTCCAGTAAGCGCCGCCCACAGGCGCAAGCAGCGGCATTGCAAGCACCAGCGGCAGGGCCGCGCCTAACAAAGCGCGCATGGTCGGTCCGCCATCTTTCATGATGGCGACGCCCCACCTCACGCCGCCGAAAAAGACGATGAGAGCGGCGCCATAAAAGCTCATGGCGTAAGCAGCAACGGCAGCCCGGTCGGGCTCTTCGGCGACAATGAAAAGCGCGGCGGCGATTAGCGGTGATGCGGCAAGATAGGCAAGCAGTTGCGCCGCACCGGTATTAACTGAGCTTTGCAGCGGCGTTTGTTTCAGATCATTATCCAGAACAGCTGCATCGTAAGCCATGGCCCAGTCTCCTTTGTTGCGGGATCAGTTCATTCCGCTTTCTTTTTCAGAAACGGCTTCAGTAAATCGACCGCCTTCGATCCCATACGGATCAAGGGCAGCAATGTTTCCTTGGGCGTACTTTTAAGCTGGCCATACCAGCCGTCGAGCAGGTCCATCAGTTCCTTGATGTCGCTCAGGCGCTTGACAGCGGTTTCATTTGTCTGCGGATCATCACGCGCCTCATCAAGACAATGCGCAAGAACCGTTTTCGCCGGATCAATCTCCCGCGCCTTGCGCATTTCAACGATGCGGAAAACCATTTCCCAGACGTCGCCCTCGGCGATGAAATGATCGCGGCGATCGCCTCGGATTGGCTCCCGGCGCACAAGTTCCCAGGTAACGAGGTCTTTGATGGAGTTCGAAACATTGGAGCGCGCCATGTCGAGGTGGTTGGCGATATCTTCCGCATTCAAGGGCCTGTCGCTGACGAGTAATAACGCGTGAATTTGCGCCACCGAGCGGTTCACGCCCCAGCTCGCCCCCATGTCTCCCCAATGCAGGATGAAGCGTTCTATGGCCGGGGTCAGCTTGATGGTTTTATCAGTTATTTCTGTCATGACAGAAATTTAGGAAATCAACTTTCGTTTGTCAAATTCTTACTTGTGGGATTCTAACCACGCTTTTAGATATTTTCGCTTGAATGCGCCACGAATGGCATGCATCTAGGCATGAACTCAGACTAGACTTTCAATATTGTGGTACAGTTCCCACGCTGGAGTCCGTTTATGTCCGATTTGGACCAGTTACTTCTCAAGGCGGAGACATACGCCGAAAGCGCAGGGCTTTCCGTTTCCACCGTTTCCCGAAAGCTATTCAACGACGGAAAGACTATTGCGCGGCTTAAATCAGGCGGCCAGTGCACGCTGAAGACACTTGAAACGGCGCAGTCCCGGTTGGCTGAGCTGACATCCGATGCGCCTGCGAAAGCGCAGCCGAAAACGCAGGCCGCGAACGGCGGCGCAATCATCTCACCGGCACTGATGACCCATCTCGATCGGCTAGAGGCCGAAGCCATTCACATCATGCGCGAAGTAGCGGCGGAAGCGGAAAATCCAGTGATGCTCTATTCCGTCGGCAAGGACTCCGCCGTGATGCTGCATCTCGCGTTGAAGGCGTTCTACCCATCAAAGCCGCCCTTCCCGCTGATGCATGTGGACACCACATGGAAGTTCCGTGAGATGATCAAGTTCCGCGACGAAACCGCGGCGAGGCTTGGGCTCGATCTCATTGTTCACATCAATCAGGAAGGCGTAGACCAGGGCATAGGTCCATTCACCCACGGAAGCCAAGTCCACACAGACGTCATGAAAACGCAGGCGCTGAAGCAGGCCCTAGACAATCATAAGTTCGATGCAGCGTTTGGCGGAGCGCGGCGTGACGAAGAAAAATCCCGCGCCAAGGAGCGTATCTTTTCGTTCCGTTCAGCCGGCCATCGCTGGGATCCGAAAAATCAGCGCCCGGAGCTTTGGAACATATACAACACGCGCATCGCAAAGGGTGAATCCATTCGCGTATTTCCCCTCTCCAACTGGACCGAGCTGGATATCTGGCAATATATCTATCGGGAAAGCATTCCCATCGTGCCGCTTTATTTCGCCGCGAAACGCCCGGTCGTGGAACACGACGGCGCGCTGATCATGGTCGACGACGACCGTATGCCCTTGAACGGCGAAAAGCCGGCGGAAGAAATGGTGCGGTTCCGCACGCTCGGCTGTTACCCGCTTACAGGTGCGGTGAAATCGAACGCAACCACACTGCCGGAAATCATTCAGGAAATGCTGATCGCGACCACCTCCGAACGTCAAGGCCGGGTCATTGATCACGATCAGGCCGCAAGCATGGAGAAGAAAAAGCAGGAGGGATATTTCTAGATGTCAATATCGACCCTCAAACCCTCCGATGACGTGATCGAATATCTCGCCGCCCATGAGCGCAAATCCATGTTGCGGTTCATCACCTGCGGCAGCGTCGACGACGGAAAGTCGACGCTGATCGGGCGGCTACTCTACGATTCAAAGCTACTCTACGACGACCAGATTTCTGCGCTCGAAAGCGACACGAAAAAACACGGCACGCAGGGTGAAAAAATCGACTTTGCCCTGCTCGTCGATGGCCTCGCCGCCGAACGCGAACAGGGTATCACCATCGACGTCGCCTATCGTTTCTTCTCTACGGAAAAACGTAAATTCATTGTCGCCGACACGCCCGGGCACGAACAATATACGCGCAACATGGCGACCGGCGCCTCGACGGCGGACCTCGCGGTCGTGATGATCGACGCGCGCAAGGGCGTGCTGACGCAGACCCGGCGGCACACGCATATCCTGTCGCTGCTGGGCGTGAAGCATGTGGCGCTCTGCGTCAACAAGATGGACCTGGTCGGCTACGACCAGGCGGTCTTCGACGATATTCTGGCGGATTACATGGAGTTGGCGGGAAGTCTGAAGATCCCGCACGTGACCGCGTTCCCGGTCTCTGCGCTCAAGGGCGACAACATCGTGACCGCGAGCGCGGCCATGCCCTGGCATGC
>DGNI01000087.1:9877-10406 GCA_002388885.1 Parvularculaceae bacterium UBA4496
TGCCGTTCCGCATGCCGGTCGCGTGGGTGAACCGGCCGGATTCGACCTTCCGCGGCTTTTCCGGCCAGATCGCCTCGGGCGTCGTCCGCCCGGGCGACGCCATCCGCGCCCTGCCGGCGGGCACGACCGCGGCGATCGATCGGATTTCGACATATGACGGCGATCTCGCCGAGGCCGTCGCCGGGCAGTCGGTGACGCTGGTGCTCGACCGGGAGATCGACGTCTCGCGGGGCGACGTGATCGCCGCCGCGGACCGGCCGGCCGCGGTCGCCGACCAGTTCCAGGCCGTAATCCTCTGCATGTCGGAGGCTGAGATCCTGGCCGGACGGAGCTATATCCTCAAGATCGGCCGGCGCACGGTCGGCGCGCGCATCACCGAGGTGCGCCACGCCGTCAGCGTGAACACGGGCGACCATATCGCCGCCAAGTCGCTGGGTCTCAACGAAATCGGCGTCTGCAATATCGCGACGGACCGCCCGATTCCGTTCGAGTCCTATGCCGAGAACCCGGCGATGGGCGGCTTCATCCT
>DGNI01000132.1:0-17924 GCA_002388885.1 Parvularculaceae bacterium UBA4496
GACCGAATGGTTCATGAATCCACAGCGGGTGAACGCCTATTACAGCCCGAACCGGAACGAGATCGTGTTCCCGGCGGCGATCCTGCAGGCGCCTTTCTTCGATCCGAACGCGGACCCTGCCGTCAACTATGGAGGCATCGGCGCTGTAATCGGTCACGAGATCGGTCACGGCTTCGATGATCAGGGCCGCAAGTCTGACGGTGACGGGATTTTACGCGACTGGTGGACGGCCGAAGACGCAGCAAACTTTCAGGAGCTCGCCGATGCGCTCGGCGCGCAATATGCGACTTACGAGCCGGTGCCGGGCTTTTTCGTAAATCCGGAACTCACCATGGGTGAAAATATCGGCGACGTCGGCGGGCTTTCCATGGCGTATCACGCATACAAGCTGTCGCTGAACGGAGAAGAAGCGCCGGTGCTTGACGGCTACACCGGCGATCAGCGCTTTTTCATGGCCTGGGCGCAGGTCTGGAAGCGACTTAACCGCGAAGAGGCGTTGAAGAACCAGGTCGCCACCGACCCGCACTCGCCGGCGCAATACCGCGTCAACGGCGTCGTGCGGAACATGGACGCCTGGTACGACGCCTTCAATGTGACGGAAGAGGACGATCTCTACCTGCCGCCGGAAGAACGCGTAGAGATCTGGTAAATTCCCCAAGCAGTAGCGTATGCGTAAAAAGGGTCCCGCCAAAAAAGCGGGGCCTTTTTTTATTCAAACGCTTTGCAGAGTTTCGACTAAATCCTTCGGGTTGATCGGCTTTATCAATATCCGATACGGATGATCGGAATTAATCTTCTGAATAGTAGAGGGCTCATTTGATCCCGTGATAAAAATTATTTTCGTCTCGGGCAATTCCGCGTGAATTCTGTTGGATACGTCGACGCCGTCTTCTTCCGCTTTCAATCGGACATCCATCAACACAAAGTCCGGCTTTTTTTCCATTACCATCTGATAGGCTTCGTCCGGCCTGTGCGCGATGCCGGCCACTTCAACGCCCGCGCCCTTGCAGATGACCGTCAAATAGTCAGTAATCAGAAATTCGTCATCAACGATTACAGCCTTGCGCACTCTCATTTCGATGAACCTTTAAAATATTCCGCCGGTATATTGATAACGACAACCACCCCCTGTCGCGACGCCACAATCATCTCCGCCTGCAACTGCCGAACCAACCCTTGCACAATTCGAGCGCCCGCCCCGTCGCGCCCTTCGCTTTCGTAAAGCCCTTCAGCGCCAATTCCGTCATCAGCCACAGTCAGTGACGCGCCTCCTTCAGGCTCTGCTCTGTACCGTACCGTCACGACCCCGCTTTCACGCCCGATGAAAGCATATTTCAGGGCGTTTGTAACAAGTTCGTTTACGATCAGTCCCAATGATACCGCGAGGTCTATGTCGATTTCTGCTGAATCTGCGTCGAGATCCAATTTAATATTTTCACCGCCATCCTGTTGGCCTGAGAAAATATTCTGGCATAGATCCTCTAAAAAGGATTTTGCGCTCACTTCCGAAGGAGAGTGTGATGAAATCAGCAGACGGTGGACTGTTCCAAGCGCCTCAATCCTCCTTGTCGTGCCCTGAAGAAGATTCTGCGCCTCTTTATCTTTTACGCGAATGGCGCCCGTCGTCAGCAGTGCTGTAGTCATTTGAAGATTGTTTTTCACCCGGTGATAAACTTCCCGCAGAAGAAGGTCGCGGTCGGCAATCGCTGTTCTCAGCTTTTTCTCTATGCGGTTTTGGATACGCGCGTACCAGATCACACTCGCCGATAGCAAAAGCATCATGACGGTCGCAAGCAAGCTCAGGCGAAAATTGGCGCTTACAGCGCCGACCGTGGTAAACTCAAGTGCGATGTAACACAGTACCAGCGGCAACAGGACAGCGCCCGGCAGCAACAGTCTTGCGCCGGCGCTTCCTCCGCCTTCGCCAGCAATGATGCCGACCCAGCCGATATCATGGCGCATCAACAAAATAGCAGCGAAAAGGAGGACAAATCCGAGCGCCGTATGCAGCGCCATCGCCGTAAATGGCGCCACGCTATAGAGCGCGGAAGCGTCAAAGGCATATCCAACAACGGCGGCTGAACACAGAACCAGCCCGGCTGTTGCAGCGGTGACAAAGAAAAAATCAGACCATTTCCGATTCAATATGAGAAAAACCAGCGCTGCAGCGAAAAGCAAAAAGTTTGTGGCGGTTGCTGTCGCCATACTGGCGCGCTGTAAAGCCGCGACGCTAGGCGCGAGATAGAGATCAATCCCGTTTGCGGCGCCGGACAGAATAACGGCAATATCCGCAAAGGCGACGGCGCCAATCACCAAAGCTGCAACCATTGTAACAGCTCCGGAGACTTTACCCTTCGCCGCGGAAAACCAGATCGCCAGCGCCGAAGCGATGAGAAATAACATCGCCGTGCTTGGAACCATCGCAGCAAACGACGGATTGATCCGCCGGACCGCCTCAACGTCCAATCCCCAACCAATGAACAGCACGGCAGCGGCGCCTGCGTTGATAAAAAGGGCGAGCCAGAAGCTCACCCGTTTCATGTGCAAAGCGATATTATCCTGCCGCACCGGCAAATTCTGTTCCATCATTCTATTACTCTCTGGGCAGGCTAGGAACGCAGCCGATGGTAGCGCCACCGTAGCGCGCTACAGCTGATTCGGGAAACGCCAGAAATTGCAGTGAACGGTGGCGACAGGCGCGCAGGCCCCTTTGGTTTTCTGCTGCCCCGCCCTATAAGCAGCCCATGATGAACAAGGAGCAGGTCCGGGACGCCTTCAAGCGCGCGCTGTTGCACACGACGCGGGCGCTGTCCGCGCAGCGCGATGTTGAGGTGGCGTTCGGCGGCGATCATGCCGCCGTGCAGGGAAAGTCTGCGCGTATCCCCCTGCCTGCGCGCATACTCGACGAAGCGTCTGCCGCCATTGCGCGCGGCGAAAGCGACGCGGCCGCCCTGCGCCTCGCCCATCACGACGCCGTCGCGCATCAGCAGCTTTCGCCAAGAGGCGCTGAAGCGCGCGCCATATTCGCTGCGCTCGAAAACGCCCGTTGCGAAGCCATCGGCGCACGCGCGCTGAAAGGCGTCGGCGATAATCTCGCCGCATCGCTCGAAAAAACATTCGCCGACAAGGGCTATGACCGGCTCAATTCGAAAGACGCCGCGCCGATGGCGGATGTTGCAGCGCTGTTGTTGCGCGAGCGCCTGACCGGACGGCCCGCGCCGCGCGCCGCCGCAGGCGTCATGGATGAGTGGCGCGGCGATCTTGAAGACCGCGCCGGCGCCTCTCTCGACGCGCTCGCTGATGCTGCATCGCTTAATGATCAAGCCGCGTTCGCTGCGCTAGCCCGCAATTTTATCCGCGAGCTCGACCTCGATGATAACGATCAGGGCGATCAGGACAGCCAGGATGAAAGTCAGGGCGAGGAAAACGAGGACGATTCTGACGATCAGAATGACTCTGACGATGACGAAACCGGCGCCGATGAAATGCCTGAAGACCCCGGCTCCGGGGAAACGTCAGAAGGCGACGCCGATCTTTCCGATCAGGATATGGAAACAAGCTTCGAGGAAGATGACGGCGCCACGGAAAACGCCAAGATTTCGTCTCTGCGCACCCAGTTCGAAGGCGACACCGGTGCGGCCTACCGCGCATACACAACGCAATTTGATGAAATCGCCGACGCGGTCGATCTTTGCGATCCGGAAGAATTGCAGCGCCTGCGGCGCTCGCTCGACCGGCAGCTGGAAAACCTGCACGCTGTTGTCGCGCGCCTCGCCAATAAGCTTCAACGAAAACTCATGGCCCAGCAAAACCGCAGCTGGGCGTTCGATCTTGACGAGGGTGTGCTCGACGCGGCCCGTCTAGCGCGCATCATTGTCGATCCGATGCAGCCGCTTTCCTACAAGATGGAGAAGGAACAGGACTTTCGCGATACGGTGGTGACGCTGCTGATCGATAATTCCGGCTCCATGCGCGGCCGCCCGATCACCATCGCCGCCATATGCGCCGACATTCTCGCCCGCACGCTGGAACGCTGCGGCGTCAAGGTTGAAATTCTCGGCTTTACGACACGCGCATGGAAAGGCGGTCAGGCGCGGGAGAAATGGGTCGCCGATGGGCGCCCCGCCAAGCCGGGACGCCTCAATGACTTGCGCCATGTGATTTACAAGTCCGCCGATGCGCCTTGGCGGCGCGCGCGCGCCTCGCTCGGCCTGATGATGAAAGAAGGGCTGCTTAAGGAAAACATCGACGGCGAAGCATTGATGTGGGCGCATGCGCGCCTTCTCGGACGTCCCGAAGCGCGGCGCATCATGATGGTGATTTCCGACGGCGCGCCGGTAGATGACACGACATCATCCGCGAATGGCGGCGCTTATCTCGAACGGCATTTGCGCGAGGTTATCCACTACATCGAGAACCGCTCGCCGGTTGAATTGCTCGCCATTGGCATCGGCCATGACGTAACGCGTTATTACCGGCGTGCACTGACAATAGTCGATGTGGACCAGCTCGGCGGCGCCATCATCGACAAACTGGCGGAACTGTTCGACGAAGAAGCACAACAGCGCGCCAACCGTCGCGGCCGGGCGGCTTAATCCGCACGCGTTGCATGAACTTCGAACTCGACACGCACGCCCAGCTGAACTTCCTCTTCTTCCAGCCATGAAGCCGCAGTCCCGAGACCGAACTGAGTCCTAATAAGGTCAGCGCCGCCAATGGCGACAGCCCGGTCGCCATCATTCTCCAGTGTAAAGGCTAGCGTTATGTCTTTTTCGAAACCCTTGATCGTCAAAACGCCGTCCGCTTCATAAGCGCCGTCGCCCGTTTGCCGGATCGAACCGGATGTAAATGTCGCTTCGGGATGCGCCTTGACGTCGAACCACTCCTCTCCGGGGAGTATCGTATTGCGAAGCTCATCGCCGGTTGCAGCGCTGCCAGTTGAAACCGCGACTTCAATCGAGGAAGCTGCAAGGTCGTCAGGAAAGAATATTATCTCCGCATGAAAGTTCCTGAACTCGCCCTCGAACCGCCGGCCTTTTTCCTCGCCGATAAATTTCAGCGTACTTTGATCGTAAGCGACTTGCCAGTTGGTTTCGCCGGCGCCCGCCCTCACACCCGCCGCGCCTGAATTCGCATTTAACGGCGGCGCCAAACCATAAAGGGCGGCGCCCATCATCAGCGCTCCAATCACGCCGCCGACACCAGCCCATTGGGCGAAGCGAGACGGCGACATGCTTTGAAACACGTGATCCTTGTTGAAAAAGCGATGTTTCAACGCCGCGCCTACATGCAGCGCCAGCAGTCCGAGAATACCGTAAGCGAGCAGCTCATGCACTTCTTCAAAAAATTCTTCGGCGCTTTCGCCTCGCGCGAGCGGCAAATGCGGTATCGGGATAAACCCGAAATATTTCGTCGGAATATCCGTCGGCGACACGGACACAATCGCCCATCCAACCAAAGGCGCCGCAATCATCAGGACGTAAAAGCCCCAATGGGCGGCCCGCGCTGCAAGCTTTTCCCATGCCGCCATGGCTGACGGCAAAGCGGGCGGGCGATGACCCAAGCGCCAGCCGAGCCGGACGAGCGACAGAACCAGAATGGAAAGTCCGAAAGATTTGTGCAGTTGATAAAGGTCGAACTTCAGCGGTGACGTGTTCGGCAGGTTGTGCATGTAAAACCCGCCGGCGATCTGGCAGAGAATCAAAATTGCGATCGCCCAATGCAGGACGACCGCAACTGAACTATAGCGCGCGCTGTCCAAAACCTATTCTTCCGCAGGTTCCTCAGCCGGCATTTCGAATTCCGCTTCGATGACGATCTCAACCTCATCGCTGGTGACCGGAACCAAGTAGTCCATGCCAAACTCCGAACGGTTTACGGAACCTTTCGCGGAGAAACCGATCTTGTATTCATTACCCCGTTCGCTGAACGCCGAATTGTTATAGGTGACGTCAAGCGTGACAGGTTTTGTGATCCCTTTTATTGTAAGGTCGCCGGTCATTGTGCCCGTGGCGTCGCCGGTCTTGGTGAGCGATGTACTTTCAAAAGTGATTTCCGGATGGTTGGCGGTATCGAAAAACCGCTCGCCCTGCAGATGCTCGTCAAACACATCGACGCCGGAATCCACCGAAGTCGCATCAATCGTAACGCTTACGGATGATGCTTCCGGCTCTTCGGCGTCCCAGTCGAGAACGGCGTCCCAATTCCGCCAGCGCACCCACGGCCGGGAAAAGCCCTGGTGAAAATAGGAAAACGTGATGTAGCGATGGCGCGGATCTGTTTTGTATTCGCCGGATATGGCGTCAAACCCGGCCGCGGCTTCAGTATCGGCGACAGTATCTGTTGCGCCATTTGATTGACTGTTCGCAGCCTCGCCGCAACCGGCGACAACGATCGCTGCGACGGCTGAAATCGCAATAGTTCTAAGTTGCATGTAATGACTTTCCCTTCTTGCTCGTCCGTCCATTCATACGCCCAATATAGAGGAGCCGCAGATTTACCCAAGCCGGTCACGCATACGTGATCATTTCAATAAGTTGAAACAATCGACGCCATGTCAGGACGCCCCCGTTCTTTAGGACCCTCGCGCGCCGCGCCAATATAGACAAAACCCGCAACCCGTTCATTGTCATCCAATTGGAGCGCGTCAGCAACATCCGCATCGAAAGCATACCATTCCGTAAGCCACTGCGCCGCGAAACCATGGGCGGAAGAAGCAACGAGCAAATTCTGACACGCCGCGCCTGTGGTCAGAACCTGTTCCCACTCCGGCGTGCGATGATCCTTGTTCACGCATGAAATCACGCCGACGACGACAGGCGCGCGCAGGAAACGGTTGCGCTCATACGCAATCCTTGTTTCATCGGCTTCGGGTTCATTTTTCCTGAACGCCGCTTCCAGCACTTCGCCAAACCGGTCTCTCGCTTCGCCCTCAAAGACGATAAACCTGAATGGCACGACCCGGCGATGGTCCGGCACGCGTGCGGCGATTTCCAAAAGGTCGGCAAGCGTCTCCGCGTCCGGCCCCGGCGGGCCCAGAAAATCCGCCGCTGTGGAGCGCCGCATCCGCAACAGGGTCAGGGCGTCTTCGCTCGGGTGCGCAGACGGCAGGGTTTCGCCTAGCTCGGGTTTGTTCAAAATACCGCTCCTCATGATAGGCTCAACGCCTTGGCAAAGAATTTGCGCCTGTTATGGAGATAGACGTGAGCGCCCCTCCACCTCAAGGGCGCGCCAGACAATACGAACCGGGCGGCAAGGAAACACGAGGCTATGGCGGGCGCAATCGCGGCATCATCGGATGGATTTCTCGAGCGGCTGAAGGCTGGCCGCCTGCCCCGGCCGGTCAGCTCGGCGACACTCGATGACGCCGGAACGTCGCCGGGCGATCTTGCGGCGCTATTCGAAAGCCAGCTGACGAGCCGCCGCCTCGACCTCGAAGCCCGGCGCCTCGGCGCTGAAAAACGCGGATTTTATTCCATTGGCAGCGCAGGCCATGAAGGCAACGCCGCCGTCGCGCGGGTTTTCCGCGTCGATGATCTGGCGTTTTTGCACTATCGTAGCGGCGCGTTCTATGTTGAGCGCGCGTCCAAAATTCCAGGCGAAACGCCAGTCTGGAACATGGCGCTTTCCTTTGTCGCTTCATCCGAAGACCCGATCTCCGGCGGGCGGCACAAGGTTATCGGCTCCAAGTCGCTGTTCATCCCGCCCCAGACATCGACCATCGCGTCGCACCTGCCGAAAGCCATGGGCGCCGCCTTTTCGATCGCGCTCGCACGCACGCAAAAAAAACACGACGCCGAATTGCCGCGGGATAGTGTCGTCCTGTGCAGCTTTGGCGACGCGTCAGCGAACCATTCGACCGCCCTCGGGGCCATCAACGCCGCCGCGCATACCGGCTATCGCGGATTGCCGCTGCCGCTGGTTTTCATTTGCGAAGACAACGGCATTGGCATCTCCGTTAAAACACCGAATGGATGGATCGCCTCCAGCTACGGCGCACGCCCCGGTTTGCGTTACATCTATGGCGACGCGCGCGATCCAGTTGACGCCATGCGCGCAGCAAGAGTGGCCGAACGATGCGTGCGCGGGGCGCGGATGCCGGTTTTCCTGCACCTGCGCACGGTGCGCCTGATGGGCCATGCAGGCTCGGACATTGAAAGCGGGTACCGTGACCGCGCGGAAATCGATGCAGAGGCGGATCAGGATCCGCTGCTGCACACCGCGCGCCGCCTTGTCGAAGAAGACGTCATGTCCCTCGAAGACATCGAAAAGCTTTATGCGGATATTGGCGGCAGGGTGTGCCGCGCCATGGAACAGGCGACGGCGAGACCGAAGCTTACCACCCCAGCGGACGTAACAGCGTCGCTGGTTCCGCCGCCGCGCCCTAGACGCGCGCAGCGCCCCGGCAACATCCTGCCCACCGCGCCTAACGAGGTTCGCGCAAAGTCAGAACCGCAGCATATGTCGCGGCTGATTTCGATCACGCTCGCCGAACAGATGGAACGTGACGCCAATGTCGCCGTGTTCGGTGAAGACGTTGCGAAGAAAGGCGGCGTCTACGGCGCCACGACCAGGCTACAACAGAAATTCGGGCCGGCGCGCGTTTTCGACACAATCCTCGACGAACAATCCATTCTGGGCATGGCCATCGGGCTCGGCCATAACGGCTTTCTGCCTGTGCCGGAAATCCAGTTTCTCGCCTACGTCCACAATGCAGAGGACCAGTTGCGCGGCGAAGCGGCGTCATTATCATTCTTCTCCAAAGGTCAGTACACAAATCCCATGGTGGTGCGCGTCGCAGGCCTCGCGTATCAGAAAGGTTTTGGCGGACATTTTCACAACGATAATTCCGTTGCGGTGTTCCGTGACATTCCGGGAATCATTCTCGCCTGCCCGTCGAGCGGCGCGGAAGCCGTCATGATGATGCGCGAGGCGTTTCGCCTCGCCCGCGAAGAAGGCCGCATCGTCATCTTCCTTGAGCCCATCGCGCTTTACGGAACGAAAGACCTGCATGAAGACGGCGACGGCGCCATGTCAGCGGTGTTCGACGATATCAAAGAGACTGCGCCATTCGGCTCCGTCAACACCATCGGCGACGGCGAAGACCTCGCGATCATCACTTATGGCAACGGGACATATCTTTCCCGGCGCGCCGTCAGAACACTTGCCCAACAAGGCGTCAACGCGCGCATTATTGACCTGCGCTGGCTGACGCCGCTGCCGATTGATGCGATGATCGACGCTGCCGGCGCCTGCCGGAACATTCTCATCGTCGATGAATGCCGCAAAACCGGCTCGCCCAGCGAAGAAATCGTTACTGCGCTCAATGACCGGGGCGTCAACGCCAACATCGATCGCATTACTGGCGTTGACACATTCATTCCCCTTGGCCCCGCCGCTAATGAGGTATTGGTCAGCGAGGAAGGCATTGTGGACGCAGCGCTTTCATTATGCGGAAAACTGAATAAACGAGCCGCCGAGTAATGAAAAAATCCGCCGTTGTTATTTTTCCGGGCCGTGGGACCTACGGCAAAGACGAACTCGGATATCTGAGCCGCTATCACGCCTACAGGAAGGATTTCATCGCCAACGTCGACCGCTGGCGTGAAGCCAATGGCCGCGACACTGTCAGCGCGCTCGACGGCGCCAGCACCTATTCCGCCGCAAAACATGCATCCAGCATCAATGCGTCGCCGCTGATCTATACATGCGCGCTGGCCGACTTTGCTGCGATCAATCGCGAGGAATTCGACATTGTCGCCGTCTGCGGCAATTCGCTCGGCTGGTATCTGACGCTTGCAGCCGCGCACGCCGCCAGCGAGAAAAACNNCCTGACGCTCGCGGCTGCGCGCGCCGCCAGCGAGGAACACGCGATCCGCATTGTCGATACGATGGGGTCGCTGATGGAAGCGGAAGGCGTTGGCGGGCAACTGATCTATCCTTTTGTCGATGAAAACTGGGCGCCGTCCGAAATAAACCAGAAGCGCATCGGCGACGCGCTGCACGCAGGCCGCACCGAAGGAAACGCCTATCTTTCCATTCGCCTTGGCGGTATGGCGGTCCTTGCCGGAGACGACGCAGGTATGGCCTCCATGGAAAAGGTCCTGCCTCAGGCGGAAGGCCGCTATCCGTTCCGGCTCGCCCGCCACGCGNNTTCCACACGCCGCTGCTCGATCATGTCTCGCAAAAAGCGTTCGACGCTCTTTCACCAGACACCATGCAGTCGCCTGAGATTCCGATGATTGACGGGCGCGGCGCCGTCTGGTCTCCGCACAGCACTGATGTGCATTCGCTTTATCAGTACACGTTCGGGCACCAAATCGTTGAAACCTATGACTTCTCGAAATCCATCGAAGTAGCGATCAAGGAATTCGCGCCTGACAAACTCATCCTTGCCGGGCCTGGCGCGACGCTCGGCGCACCGGTCGCGCAGGAACTCATCCGTCACTGTTGGCTCGGACTTAAATCAAAGGCGGATTTCGCCGCCGTGCAAAAAGATGATCCGTTCCTGATCGCCATGGGCCGTGAGGATCAGCGAAAACTGGCCGTCTAGACCGTGTTCGCGATTCTTTGAATCGCTCACTTGGTCTAGAGTATTTTTTTGCGCGCATTTTTAACAGAAAACCGCTCACACTATTCCTAAATGCGCTCTAGTTTTTCTTCGCATCGAGACTGTCGGGATCAATACCAAGCGCCGTCATCCGGTCGCGCCACCGCCGATAGGCAAGCGCCTGCATGTCTTCGACCGTGTCGAGTTCGTCGGTGATTTCGAGGCCAATCAGGGTTTCAACGACATCTTCCAGAGTCACCAGCCCCTGCACGGTTCCATATTCATCCACCAGAAGCGCGATATGACTTTTTTCGTGCATCAGCCTGTCGAAGACGTCCGACGCGGAAAAACTGTCCAACATGGCGACAAAGTCCCGGCGAAAGTCAGATAGTGGCCGGTCGAACTCATCCTTCGCCTGCGCCATCAAAAGATCGGTCCTCAATACAAATCCGGTCACATCGTCAGGATTGGCTTTGTAAATCGGAATGCGGGAAAACTGTTTTGTCGAATAGCGCGAGAAAAAGTCCTGCACTGTCATCTTCGCCGGCGCAGAAAAGATTACGGATCTCGGCGTCATGATGTCCCGCGCCGACAGGTTCTGAAGGCGCATCAGGTTGGAGACAATCTTTTGCTCCTTTGCCTGCAGCAGCCCCTCCTGTTCGCCGATTTCAGCCATCGCTTCAATTTCATCGCGGCTGAAAGTGAACGCCGTCGCCCCTGACCGCGACATTAGCCGCGTCAGCCGTTCCGACAGCCAGACGAAGGGTAGCAAAAGCGTGGTGAGGCCTTCGATCAACGGCGCCATGCCCGGCGCCAGTTGCCGCCAGTAAGTTGCGCCCAGCGTTTTCGGAATAATCTCGGAAAAAACCAGAATGAGGAGCGTCAGTATTGCGGATGTGGCGCCCACATAAGCGTTGCCGAATACGATTGCCGATTGGGCGCCGACGCCAGCAGCGCCGACCGTATGCGCAATCGTGTTGGCGGTGAGGATCGCCGCCAGCGGCCGGTCTAGATTGCCGCGCAAACGTTTTAGCGACTTCGCGCCGCGCGCGCCTTTCCGCTCAAGCGTCGCCACATAGGAGGGCCGGACGGACAAGATGACAGCCTCGGATATGGAGCAAAAGAAGGAGACCAGGATGGCGAGAAGAAGATAGAAAACAAGAAGGGTCAATTTGTGAAACCGCGTGACTTACGAATTAGCCTGACCAGACTTAGGGCTTTGTCGCGCATAGGGAAAGAGCGGTAAACCAGACGGGCGAAAACCCGGGATCGCAATGCTCAGCGTTCACTCGCAACCGGCTGATAGTCATGCACCGGCTCTTCGATCCATTGGCGCGCATGGTCGCGTTCATGCATCGGGAAAATCCTCATCTCAATGTTTCCGAGCCTCTTGAACGCCGCCGCCAGACGGATAACCATCGCAGGATTATCGGACACCAGCGCATATTTGCGCATCTTCTGCATGAACGCGTAATCTTCAGTGCTGCTACTCGCCTGCGAAAGCTTCGACATCGCCTTCAACAAATTGTCCGGCTTGCCGTGATGAATCTCGAGCTCGCTGAAATGACCGTGGCGGACCGCCAGATCACGCATCGCTTTCAGGAGTTCGGGCATCCGTTCAAGCTGGTATTGCCCGAAAACCTCGACCTCCACATAGGCATGGCGGTCGTCAATGCGGATATTCATCATGGGAAAATTTCCAGCGGTTTATTCTTCACCGATATG
Organism: Parvularculaceae bacterium UBA4496; assembly: GCA_002388885.1. Classification (GTDB taxonomy): domain Bacteria; phylum Pseudomonadota; class Alphaproteobacteria; order Caulobacterales; family Parvularculaceae; genus Hyphococcus. Next base: position 12,275 of record DGNI01000132.1, read on the forward strand.
GCGGAGCGTTTCAGGCTTCAGCACGGTAATGACGCCGCCTTCCTGACGAACGAGTCCTTCGGATTCCCAAAGCTTCAGCTGGCGATTGACGTTTTCACGCATCAGTCCCGCATGAGCGCCGAGATTGCCCTGACTCAATTTCATGTCGATGCAAAGCGAGCCGTCATCGTCCGTATGGCCGTAATATTCGCCAAGCCGCAACAGCGCCCGCGCGAGGCGCGGTCCCGCCGGTAGCGTCGCAATATCCTCGAGCAGAAAATTGGTGTGACGCAATCGCGTGCAAAGCGCTGAAATAATCTGCAGAGCGACGCCGTGATTGCGTTCGAGAAAGTCGAGAACGTCCCGCCGGAAAAGCCGCAAGGCGCGCGTTTCCTGCAGCGCGCTTGCGGCTGCAGAACGGGCGCCGCCGTCGAACACGCCCATCTCTCCAAGCACTTCATTCTCGCCCATGAAGGCGAGGACGGTTTCCTTGCCGGCGTCAGAATAGCTGGAGATTTTCACCCTTCCAGACAGGATGATGTAAAGGCAGTCGCTTTCGTCGCCCTGCGAAAAGATCTGTTTGCGTGCGGGAAAAACGACGCTCTGGGCAGTATCCAGCAGCCCCTTGAGCTTGTCGTCAGACAAGGCCTCAAAGAAAGGATGCCGCTTGAGCTCCCAGATGAGCCCAGCGTTCGCTGCTGATTTTCCATTCGCCCCGGACACCCTCTTGTCTCCCGTCTCAGGCAGTCCTTGAGCTGATGATAGCCAATAAATTCTCTTTTGTCGCGCCGCACAAAAAAAAGAAGACGGCGCTCCTTCCCCCAGAAGGACGCGCCGTCTCTTGCAATAGTGGGCCGGAGCGGGGCGATGCCCCGGCCCAAGGAGGGTGTCGGCTACCGGGAAACCGTGAAAACGCTTGAAACACCAAGGACTGCGTTCATTCCGATGAAACCGATCAGGATGATTTCGATGATACCCATTGTCTTTCTCCCGTTTTCTCCGGCCTGTCTCTCCCGACCGCCGATGATTTGAGATTAGAGCTCGTCTCCTTTTACCGCTGTGATGGGCGTCACAGCTTCTGTCTTTTTCGTAAGTTACTGATTTTTAAAAGAAAAACGGCGCGCCCTTCCCCCAAAGGACGCGCCGCGGTCTCCCCCTGCTGCTTAAGCGCAACGCTGAGCCAGGCGTTGCGGTTACCGGCTAACCGTGAAGAGGCTGGAGACGCCAAGGGTGGCGTTGATGCCGATGAAACCGATCAGGATGATTTCGATGATACCCATTGTCTTTCTCCCGTTTCTTCCGGCCTGTCGCTATCGACCGCCGATGAGAGAAAGATAGAAAAATCCCGGAAATCCGGCTGTGATGGACGTCACAGGCCGGGTGATTTAGGTAAATAAATTCTGAATTGGGTCGACTTTCCGGAAATGCGCCGCAATTTTCCCTTTAACGACAAATAGTTAGAAGAAAAGAGCGCGATCAGGCAGAACGGCTAATCGCCTCCGCCCGCTCGCAGAAGATATCGAGGGCGGCGTCCATACCGAATGTCTCTCCCTGTCGGCAGGCGCCGAAATGCTCAAGCGCCAGAAAGCCTTCGCCTTCCTCGAGCGCGACGACGCCGGCCTCAAAGGACCGCCGGAACGCGTCAAACGACGGCTTCGCCGCCAAGGTCTCATCTCCGACCAGGGCAAAAATGACCGTCGCATCCGTCCTGCCCTTAACCGTGAAGGCGCCGAGCGGCACCGCGGCAAAGTCCGGAATGCGCTCTCGTGTATTCTCCGACATGATGATCGGCACGCCATATTGCTTGGTCAGCGATTCAAGGCGCGAGGTCAGGTTAACCATATCGCCCAGCATGGAATATTCGAGGTGATCTTCAGACCCGAAATTACCGACGCGCGCTTCGGCCGTATGCAGACCAATGCCGATTTTGATTTCATCCACAGGCAGTTGTTTCCTGGCGCTCCAACCGCGGTTTAATTCCGCAAGCGATCTGATCATGTGTAAAGAAGCGCGCGCAGCTTGCTCGGGGTGGTCGGCGACATCGATCGGCGCGTTCCACATGGCGGCGAGCCCATCGCCCATATATTTATCGACAAGACCTTTGTGCTCGGTAACGATGCGCGTCATCGGCGTGAAATACTGATTGAGCAGCGTCGTCACATCAGGCGGCGTCATCTGTTCGGAGATCGACGTAAACCCGCGGATGTCGGAGAAGAACGCGGTGATTTCCCGCGATTCCCCTTCAAGCTTTAACAGCGTCGGATCGCGCTCAAGCCGCTCCAGGATCAGCGGCGACAAAAACTTGCCGAAGGCGCCGCGAATAAACTTTCTGGCGACCTGCTCCTGCTGGAACATGACGACAAACGCGCCGACAAAGGACGATGTCACCACAAGACCGGGTGTTACCGGATCGATCAGCAATCGTGACGCGCTGAACGCGAAATAAGCGCCGCCGAAGGCCGCCAGCGTTAGCACAAGCCATAATGTGAAGCCCATCATTGCCGGCATTCGGGGCAGGATCAGCAACAGAATAAGCGTCGTAACGATGGCGAGACCGATTTCCGCAGGCCGTATCAAGTCCCACGCTCGAAACAGCGTTTCACCCGCGAGCGCCTGTTCTATGACCTCTGAGTGTATGTGAACCCCGGGACGCTCATCGCCGAGCGGCGTGATCAGAACGTCGCGCAAGCCTTCGGCCGACGCCCCGATCATGACAATGCGCCCCTTGACCGTGTCGCTCAGTGACGAAGCATCGCCTTCGAGAACATCAACAACAGAGAGCCGCCTTTTTGCGACGCTTTCGGGTTTCGAATAATGCACCCAAAGCTGCCCGTCCTCCGTTGTCGGAAAACGCAGGCGGCAGAGCACCACTTCCGAGACGGACTGCTGTGCGATCGCAGTCACATGCGCGCGGCAGGCGCCGTCTTTAGCAGCGCTGATAAATTCGGGCGGCGCATGCGTCGGATCAAGTCTCGGCGCGGCGACGCGCAGCGCCTCCAGCGCAAGGCTCGGATAAATTTCCGTCCCGTCGCAGGCGAGCGCAATCATCGGCACGCTGCGGACGATAGCGTCATCGGTAAGGGCTGCGCGCGCAAACCCTTCGCCGCTCGCAGCGGCGCGCAACATTGGCAGCGGCGGCACCACATTGCGGAAACTCGGCACGACGCGCGCCAGATCCTGCGGGCGCATGCCCTGAACCCGCGAAGCCTCAAGCGCCGGCGGACAGGTGCTGTCGGATGCGCCTGCGCGCGCGGTCAGGTGCATAACGGTTGGCGCCGCCGCGAGTGAGGCCGCAAGCCGGCCATCATGATCGACGGGACCGAGATCTGACGCGTCAAGTTCCGATACAATCGGCGCCAGCACCGGCGAGTCGAGCCAGCTTGACGCAACATTGCCCGGACTCGTGCGGTCAGGTTCGGCGAAGATCACGTCGAACACGATCGCCGCGGCGCCCGCCTCGTTCAGTTTATCGACAATGGTTGCAAAACGGTGGCGCGGCCACGGCCACTGACCGTATTTTTCCAGCGCCGCGTCATCGATTTCAACGACCTTGACGGGATCGTTTTGATAGTCGCGGGGTGAAAGCCGCTGGAACTGATCGAACAGCCGGTCGCGCGCAATATTGACGAGCGCCGGCTGTTGAAAGACCACGGCAAGCGCGAGCCCTGCGCCGATCAGGCCGGCAAGCCGTGGTCCGAAAATACTGCGCCCGCCCGCCATTGCAGATTACGGACTTGGCGGCGATGACGAGCCTTGTCCCAAAGGCACGCCGGTAATCAGACCTTCACCCTCGCCGCTACCGGCGTCCGTGAACCGGAAATGCGCATCTGCGGTCTCGCCGGGCCCGTTGAGGCCATCACGAATGAGCAGCAGCATCGATTCCATATTCGACCCGCTGAAATCAGAGCCGTCAAAGGCGAAGGCGCCCATGCCGCTCGCCGCATCGTCGAAACTGACGGCATTGAGAAGTTCCGTGAACTGTACAGTAATTCCAGCGAGACTATCGTCAATATCCACAGATACATACGACATGCCGCCGCCGAGCGTGCGGTTGGCGAAATTGATATCGATCTGCATCTCTGCATCACCGCTGGCGCCGTTCGTTCCATCAAAAAAGAAAGATACCGCGTTTATTCCGCTTACGTCTGCCGTACTGTCGTAAAAGAAATTACCGGCGCCGAGCGTGCCCGCCAGCCCTTCCAGTCCGGCGATCGTTGAGAGCGGGAAAACATCTGAATCACTTTCCCCCAGCCCAAATGATGTATAAAGATTATCGTTTGCCCCGACATCCAGTAAGACGTTCACAACAGCGAGAAGCCTTTGGAGGTTTAGAAACGACACCTGACCGTGGGTCAGGCTAGGGTTGGACGTCAATCGCGGCGCCGGGAACAGCGCCTTGCCAAAGAAGCCGACATCAAATGATACAGGCTGATCGAGCGGAATATATTCAAAAATCTGGGCGCCGCCGAAGGCAGGGTCTGGAGGCACTGTCACAGCCAAGAATGAATTGCTTCCGCCAACGGTCCGATTGCCGAAATTCACCTCAAGCTGCGCATAGCCTGTGCCAAAGAGCAACTCCGTCACATTGTTCGCCGCGACAAAGCCAACCCCGCCAGCGCCTGTACCACCGGTCATTGTTATAGTCTGGTTTCGCGTTGCACCCGCGGCCTCGAGATCAGCGATCGACAGAGTTTGCGACAAACTCGTTATGCCATATAGGAGTTCGCCCGGGCCTGGCATGACCAGGAGATCCTGGAATGTTGAAACGAGATTCAGCGTGCCGCCCTGGCCATCATTAGTGGAAAAATCCACATCGACATCGACGGTGACGGTGTCTCCGGCGCCTTGCCGTATGGTGAATGTGAACAGCGGAGCGTCGAAAACGGCGAGACTATTGCCGCCGCTGCCAAACGCGATCTCGACACTGTTTACTAGTGCATCGTTATAGGCGTCAAAAAACTCTGGCGGAAACTGGAATGTCGCCGGATCAATTACCGAAAGATCGTTTGGATCGCTAGACGGATCGAACTGCACGAAAGACGCCAGCCCCGTTGGCGCGATTGTCCGGGTCGCCCAGTCGATTTCGATCTGCACAATCGACAGCCCTTCTTCGACCAGCACCGGCCCGCTGCCGTCATCCTGAAAAAGCTGCGCGCTCGCCAGCGCCAGAATGTGCCCGTCCGGGGCCTGCTGCATGCCTGCAAAATCTTCAAGCAGGGCCAGCGGCAGGATATCGCCTACCTCGATCATCGGATCGGGCGGCGGAGGCATTTGCGGCTCTTCCTCTTCCTCGGGCCGTTGTTCGGTTTGTTCGTCGTTGTCGTCGTTGCGGTTCTCGGCTTCCTGTTGATAGGTTTCGCCTTCCTGCGCGCCCTGTCCTGAATCGCCAAGCGCATTGCCCGCATATTCAAGCGCGCCGCCATCGCCTTCGGGAACTACGGGCACGAATGCCTGATAAATGCGGCGGAGAAGTTCTCCATCAGCTCGGAAAGGTTCCGAAATTCGGTCTTCCGGGCCAATCCGCAGGGCAAAGCCAGGCCGTTTCAGGGTTGCCTCGATGGCGTCGCGATTGTCGTCCGTCCAAAATTGCACAAGCCCTTTTGGCGTCAGACCTGTGTTGTCACGCACGGGGCCTTCGAGAAGCGCGTAAACGAACCCGTCAAGTTCGACC
>DGNI01000132.1:18012-24424 GCA_002388885.1 Parvularculaceae bacterium UBA4496
CGGCCGGCGCCTTGCGTATCGAAAAACTCGTTGATGGCGGATTCTGAATTCGGCGAGAACGTATAGGTGCTCCAGTCGCACAGCTTGAGCTGCAGGTGGGACTCATCGCCTGTCCGCACCGTGTCGCCGGTGAACATGTCCGCGCCGCTAGCGGGGCGGAACGCGCCGTCGCGGTTCTCCCGCTCGACATCAATCGCCGGACCCACGACAGCCGTGGCGTTCCCCGCCTTTGGATCATCCGTATTGCGGTCAAAACACTCGGCCGCCTGCGCCGCAAAAGGAACGAAGGAAAGAGCAGCAACCGATGCTGCAATTTTCAGGGCTTTCATTGGTGTATTCCGTGTCATTTCCGCCCCCTTAAAACGCGAACCGCTTGGACAGCAAAAGCGCCGCCTTGTGTGTCTTGTAATCAAAATTCAGGATATTCGAGTCGACTGTTTCATACTCATACTGAGCAATGATGTTGATGTCCTTCACGCCTTCCGGCGCATTCGGCAGGAAGAACGATAATGGCGCGCCGACGGTCGCACGGGCGCGGTAAAGCCATTCGTCGCGAACCGTGCTTGGGCTCACAAACAGATCGACGGCGTCGTAGCTGGAGTTTTCCGCCCATACGCCAAGCAGGGAAAACGCGCCCCGCCCCAGCAGCCAGCTGTGTTGCGCGTTCACCCCATAGCGCTCATACGACTCGAACCCGACGGTGCCCTTCTTGTCGGCGAACATCGCTTCCACCGTAAAGGTCTGCGTCGTGCTGAACCGCCAGGCGACGCCAGTTCTGGCGCCAAGTCGCCTGCCCGAGCGCAAGGGCGCCGATCCAAAATTTGTTGTCGCTCTGAAATCCTCGTCTTCGCCGCGGAAAGTCACATATGACTTAACCTGCGGATTCCAGCGATACGCAACTTCGAGTTCGCCGCCATATGTCGCCAGATAATCTTCGCCCGCCAGCCAATAGAACCCTCCGCGTAACCGGGGCGTAAACGACCAGTTGCCGGAGTAAAAAGTCCCGCCAAGCGCAATCGACGTTGCATCGAGATCGAGTCTGTCCACTTCGTGTTTGTCTGAGTGATAATAAGTCACGTCAGCATGAAGCGTGTGGCCTTCCTGCGTGCCGAGATCGTGAACGAGTTGTCCCCGTGCTGAAAAAATAAACGCCGCGTCGCCGTTACGTGCTTCAGACGGCAACGGAATATCCGCAAACAATATATTGCCGCTCGACGGCGCCTGGTTGCGGTTGCGGTCCCAGTCGAGGCCGGTTGTCAGCGTCAGCGACCCGCGGGTCGTGCGTTGCTCATATTTGATGCGGTTGAGATACGTCTCCGCTTCCGCGCGTAGAGTTGGTGGAAGATTATCCGCCTCTAACGCGAGCTCAAGCTCGTAACGCGCCCGGTCATAAAGTCCGAGACGATAAAGCACGAGGCCGTAAAGAACCCGAACGTCGTGCATGGTCGGATCGATCAGGAGAATCCGTTCGAGCGTCGCGCCGGCTTCCTTAAGGTCGCCTTCCGCGATCTGCTGACGCGCATAGGCGATGTTGAGTTGAATATTCTCAGGGGCCGCTAGAATCTGCTCAAACGGAATGATTACAGCGCCGCTGTCGCTGCGCTCGCTTTCCCGCCTTTGAGTTTCAAGCAAATCCTGTTCGACGGCTTCGCGTGCGGACTCTTCGGGTTCCTGCGCACTTGAAACGCCTGCTGAACAAAGCAAAGCGAAAAGGACGGATCCCGCGTTGCGCAATACCGGCATATTGAAAGCCCCTTACCCCTATCGCGCCCGCCATTCACGGCGATTGATTGTTGCGTTGCAACAAAGCGCTTGTTCCCTTTTTACGCCAACACAATTCGTTCTCTATACTCTGTTGGCGGCGGCCTGATTTATACGACTATGCCCCTTACCGCAGCGCAACCGCAACCGTTTTCTGGGCGCGCGTCAAAGTGATTTTCGTCGTAATATTGTTGCAATTCCTGCATCTTAACGATGAACCAGAAGCTGCCAGATCAGGAAGTAATGGGTCAGATGATGCACCATCTGATCGAGGCCAAACGGGATCCAGAATGACTGTTTGGTCATATCGGTAAACCGGCCCAGCATCATCGGACTCGATTTAATCCGGTCCATAGCGAAATGCGCTGTAAAATCAATGAGCGCGAGCACCCACAGATCCTTGTTGACGACCATTACGATCGCCAGGGTCGTTAACGCATGCACAAGTACATGCACTGTTAACGGAAGGAAAAACCCGAATCCGAGTTTCGTCTTCCCATTCACCATCCAGCCGGTCTGTAGAACATAATCGCCGATCAGCTGTTTCACCTGAAACACAATCAGCATCAAAAAGATAAACTGGACGTCGGATAATCCCGCAAAATCCATATGTTAACGCTCCCCCCCGCGATGGGCGCCCCGGCGAAATCCGCCATATTTACCAGCGCGTCTTCCCCGCGCGCTGTGCTCCCCCAAATGCAGTTCAGCGCACAGATTGCATTGCACAATCACATCGCCGCCGCAGATCAAAAGGTTACGCTCATCTGTCGCCCTGACGCAAGGAGCCGTTAACGATAATTCGATAGTTAAAAAATCAGGAATCCGGGTTTTACAGATGATTTGAGGAGAGTCGTTCGGCGGATCTCGAGAAACAGAAATCGCAAGGAATTCCGCCACTTTTTGAGGATTTGAATCAAGGTCAATGCTAGATTGCCTTAACTTTATTCTGTATTGAAGTACCCGAGGGTGAACCGGGGGTTTTGTTGGAGAGCGTAAAGATCGCCATTGTGGGATCTGGACCCGCCGGCTTGAGTGCAGCCGGGCGCGCGTCCGCACGCGGCGTTTCCCATGTTCTTCTTGAAAAAACCGACCATCTTTCCGACACGATTTTCAAATATCAGCGCGGCAAATATATCATGGCGACGCCAGACCAGTTGCCGCTGCGTTCCGACATCGCCTTTGAAGCGGGCTCGCGCGAAAGCATTATCAATCGCTGGGACGATGATGCAGAGAAACAAAAAATAAATGTTCGCCTGCATTCGGAAGTCACCGCCATTCAAGGTTCGCGTGGAAACTTTCAGATCAGTCTCGCTGACGGCGACACGATCAAGGCCGAGTATGTGGTTCTTGCGGTCGGCGTGCAGGGAAACCCGAACAAGCTGAGAAATCCGGGCACGGATCAGCCATTCGTGCAATACCAGCTGGACGACCCTAAAGAATATTACGACGAGAATATCATCGTCATCGGCGGCGGCGACGCCGGCATTGAAAACGCGCTTGGCCTCGCTGATCCTCAGCAAGGCAATATCGTCACCCTGTTGCAGCGCGCTGACGGATTTCCCCGCTCCAAGGAAGCGAACGTGCAGGCGCTTTACGCCGCGCGCGATCAGGGCCGCCTTGATTTCATTACCGAAGCCTCGCTCATTCGGGTCGAACAGGGCGGTTCCGGTGAAAGTCTGTGGGTCGCCGTCGTCGACACCAAAGACGGCGAGGCGCGCCTCCCCTGCGACCGGATCATTGCGCGCCTTGGCGCCGCACCGCCTCGTAAATTCGTGGAAGCCGCAGGCGTCGAGTTCACCGGGCCGGATCGCGAAGCGTTTCCGGTGCTGTCGCCAAAATATGAAAGCACGGTGCCGGGGCTATATATTATTGGCGCGCTGGCTGGCTTTCCGCTGATCAAGCACTGCATGAACCAGGGCCACGACGTTGTCGAATTCATTTCCGGCAACAAGGAATTACAGCCGCCCGATACGCCGCTGCTTGAAGAACTCTTCAAGGATGCCCCGGTCAAACGCAGCGTCGATGACTGGATCGTTCACATCCGTGATCGCGTCGAACTCCTGAACGACGTATCGCCTCTGCAGATGCGTGAATTTTTACTGGCGTCGCAGATTCATTACAAAAAACGCGGCGACATCATCATGAACCGAAATGATATCGGTTCATCGATATTTGCGATCATTGACGGAACAGTCGCGGTTGAGGTTGACCCGAATAATCGCAGTAAGACCGTACCGATTCAGGCGGGTAATATCTTTGGCGAGCTTGGACTGATTTCCGGCCGCCGCCGCACCGCGACCGTACGCGCCGACGAGCCGGTCATGATCCTCGAAATCCCGCGCAACGCAACGCTGAAACTCATGGCGTCGGTGCCGGGCGTGAAACGCCGCATGGATCGCATTTCTACAGAGCGCCAGGTCGGACAGATTTTCGGTCAGCTGCTTCCGCAATCGGCGGTCGATGAAATCGTCAATAACGCCGAGATTTTACCGCTTAAAGCCGGCGACGCGTTCATCAAGGAAGGCGACCGCTCAACCGACATCTTCATCATCCGTTCGGGCAGCGCCGTTGTCGAAAAACATATCGGCAACAAGGACGTGTTTTTGTCGTATGTGCTTGCCGGCAATTATGTCGGTGAGATGTCGCTGTTTTATGACGGCCTGCGCACCGCGACCGTGCGTGCAGCCATCAAATCCGAAGTCGTGCGCCTTCCCGGTCAAATTTTTGAACGATTGCTAAGTAACAATCCTGACCTTTACCGTTCGGTCGAGCGGCTTGTCGCCAGCCGCCGCAAAGTCAACGACTACATCGAAGCCAAACGTGAAAGCTTTTCTTCTGTTGTTGACATGCACACATCCGTTGCACGCTTCCTGCTCGAGGAAGAAGGCTTATCGGAAGCAACCGACGCGCTTGTCATCGACGAAACGCTGTGCGTCGGTTGCGACAATTGCGAGAAAGCCTGTGCAGACATTCACGAAGGCATATCGCGTCTCGACCGAGAGGCTGGCAACTCTTATGCATATATTCACGTGCCGACATCCTGCCGTCATTGCGAACACCCGCACTGCATGACGGACTGCCCGCCGGATGCAATCCATCGCGGTCCGGACGGCGAGGTCTTCATCGATGAAAAATGCATCGGCTGCGGCAACTGCCAGCGCTATTGCCCTTACGGCGTTATTCAGATGGCGGCGATCCCGCCGAAAAAACCGGGACTGTTGTCATGGCTCGCGTTTGGAACCGGTCCTGGTCCCGGCGAGCCCGATCAGGACTGGATCAAGGAAAACAGACAAGGTGAAGATCCGCCCAAACTCGCTGTGAAATGCGATATGTGCGCCGGAATTAAAGGCGGCCCGGCATGCGTTCGCGCCTGCCCCACCGGCGCCGCCGTACGCATATCGCCTGACGAATATCTTTCTTTAGCCGGCGAGGCGCAGGAATAGCGATGGCGACGAACACCCATATGCGCTCCAGCGATTTGCCGATCTCCCATGAAGGGTTTTTGGAGCACAAGCGCTTTCGCTATCTGAAAGTCGCACTCGTTCTTATCCTGATCAGCGTGATTGTGTATTTCGTCGCCGATGTCGGCGCGCGTCATAACGGCGGCACTTGGCTTGGCTATGCGCTCGGCACGATCTCCGCCCTTTTGATCGTCTGGCTGATGTTCCTTGGCATCCGCAAACGCGCGGCAACGGCCGGACACTGGAGCTTAAAGGGATGGACGTCAGCGCATGTTTATCTTGGGTCATCGCTGCTTGTGCTGGCGACGCTGCATACCGGGTTTCAGTTCGGCCTGAACATTCACACCCTCGCCTATGCGCTGATGGTGATTGTCATCGTCTCCGGCTTTTTCGGCATTTACTACTATGCCACCGTGCCGCGCCGGATGAGCGACAACCGCGCTCACAGAACGCAAAAGGACCTGCTCGACGCGATCAGAGCCCTCAACCGTGAACTAACCGAAGCCGCACAGCCGCTCGACCCGAAATATGTAAATGAAGTCAAGCGCGCTATTCGCAAAACGAAAATCAAACCGGGACTGTTAAGTTCAATTTCAAGCGCGCAGCGTCAGTGCGCGACAACGCGCGCGGCGAAGCGCTTGCGGCGCGCCATGGAAACCGCCGACGAAAGCATGCGCCGGCCGCTGGAAACAGTGGTTGCGATCCTTGAGCGCAAGTCGGCGCTTCTTTTGCGTACGCGACGGCATATTCGCAACAAGACGTTGCTGCGACTCTGGCTTTATTTCCATGTGCCGCTTTCCTTCGCCCTTCTCGCTGCGCTGATCGCGCACATCGTTTCCGTCTTTTTCTATTGGTGAGGCGGTAATGGCGATCAGGGTAGAATTCATCAGGAGAAGGCCCGGCGGACGCGTCACCGTTCGCCCGACAATCTACGACAAGCGCGAAGTCACCCTCGGCCGCGCCACGGACTGCGATGTGCATCTGTCTGATTTGCGCGTCGGCCTGCACCATGCGCGGCTGATCCAGCTCTCCAGCGACAAGGCGCGCATCGAAGCGAACGGCGACCACCGCGTGCGCATCAACAATGCACAGATCCGCCGCCGCGATATTACGCTGAACGACGGCTCCAGCATTCGCATCGGCCCCTACCAACTGACGGTGACAAAAGCGGAGACGCAAGGCGATCTCGA
>DGNI01000132.1:24432-25046 GCA_002388885.1 Parvularculaceae bacterium UBA4496
ATCCGCGACAAGCGCGATGAACAAGCCGTATTCTCCATGCGCGGCTATGCGCCGGACAAACGCATAACTGCGTGGGCGCTGGTCGGCTTAATCTTCGCGCTGTTCCTGGCGACGCCAATCTTTCTGCATTTCAGGGCGGCGGAACCCGATGCGGACAGCACAACAGCGAAAATGGCGCTCGCTACCAACCAGCACTGGCTCGCCGGCGGCATGTCGTCTGCGCACGCGAACCTCGTCGAGGATTGCCGCGACTGTCACGTCGAACCCTTTACGCGCGTGAAAGACGAAGATTGCCTGACCTGCCACGAGGAAATGCGCGATCATGCAGACCCGCTGTCGCTGCATGTGGCGCGCCCAATCACTGAGGGCAGCGAAAAGTGGCTGGCGAGCCTGCGATCGGGTCTCAATATCCCGGAAGGCCGCTGCGGATCATGTCATTTCGAGCATAATGGCGACGACGGCATTCTGCCGTCCGACTCGCAGCTTTGCGTTGATTGTCACGCTGAAATGGATCAGCGCTTTACCGAAACGACGCTCGTCAATGTTTCAAACTTCGGGCGTCGGCACCCGGAATTCAAACCGCTCATTGTTCTCGATCCGCAAGCCGAAGACGG
>DGNI01000052.1:0-3128 GCA_002388885.1 Parvularculaceae bacterium UBA4496
AGCCGCTGGTAATGCGTGATCACAAGAAAACCACGATCCGGCGCACGCAAGGCATTCACAACATCGCCAACCATTTTTAAAGCGTCGATATCGAGGCCTGAATCCGTTTCATCCATGATGGCGAAGCGCGGTTCGAACATTGCCATTTGCAGCATTTCCATGCGCTTCTTTTCGCCGCCGGAAAACCCCACATTGAACTGACGCTTCAGCTTTGCATCATCAAGGCCGACGATTTGCGCCTTTTCCCGGATCAGTCTGATGAAGTCGGCGGCGGAAACTTCTTCGTCACCACGCGCCTTGCGCTGGGCGTTGAGAGCCGTGCGGATGAAATTCATGGTCTGAACGCCCGGAATTTCCATCGGGTGCTGAAATGACAGGAACAAACCCTTGGCTGCGCGCTCATTCGGATCGAGGTCCAGGAGGTTGCCGCCGTCGAGCGTTACAGACCCGCTGGTTGCTTCGTATTCATCACGCCCCGCAATGCAATGGGAAAGCGTCGATTTGCCGGAACCATTCGGCCCCATAATGGCGTGCACTTCGCCCGCGGGGACGTTCAGCGAAAGGCCCTTGATGATTTCATTGCCGTCAACGGCGATATGGAGGTCTTCGATTTTCAACATTACTTCGTCTTCTTGATTGCCAGACATTCAATTTCGAGGGCGGCGCCAAGCGCCAGGCCGTCAACTCCGAAGGTCGATCGCGCCGGTTTCGGATCGGGCAACGCCTCGGCATAGGCGGCGTTCATCGCGGCGTATTGCGACATGTCTTCGAGGAACACCGTACATTTCACAATATCCAACAGGCTGGAGCCCAAACCTTCTAGCGTCGTCTGATAGTTCTTAAATATTTGCCGTGTCTCAGGACCGACGCCGCCCTCAACAAGAGTCATTGTTTCGTATGTCACGCCGATTTCACCGGAAAGATGAATGGTGTCGCCGACAACTACGGCCGATGAAAACGGAAAAGACGCCGGCAGGTCCGGGTTGCGATAATGTGTCCGGTCGCCGGCGCCGGCAGCGTCCACGGTAAGCGCAAATGCGAATAGCACGCTAAATGCCGTTTTCATAAGGCTATTCCTTTCCCGTGCGTTTCGGCTCGACGATGATGTAAACTGTTGTTGTGTCGCCGATATTCAACGCCTCGTGCCAGTCGACGCCGTCAGAGGTCCATGACGCGCCGGCGGGCGTTTCCTGTTCGCGCGTTCCGTTTGCGTCCTTGATGCGCATGGTCCCGCCCTCGAGGATGTAGCCGAAATGGGCGCTGTGAAAATGGCGCTCGTGACCGACGCCCGGCGGGAATGTGCATTGCAGCGCGCGCACCTTGTCCGTCTCCTGCAACAGCTCGCAGACTTTTTCGCCTTCCCAGCCGGCTTCGAGCGGATCGGGGAGCGATTTCTTCATGATGATCGCACCGCCGGAAGAAGGAATCGGGTTTTCGCCCTGTTGCGCAGAAGCCGCCGCGCAACAAACAGCAAACGCTGTCAGATATGCCGCAACACGACTCATCATTCCTGATCCTCGCCGTCGTAATAACCGAGCGACATGCCCTGACGCCCGATGAAGCGCACGCGCGCGGACTGCGGATTGCCGTCTTCGCTGGAGAAAGCGAGAAACTTGTTCGAGTCCGGATATTCGACGACGTCCAGATTTTCCATAGTTGAGAATGCCAGATATTTTAGCGTCCTGTCGCCGGTGTTGACGATCTGGTGCGCGCGGTCCGGCCCCCCGCAGGGCGCCGACAAAAGATCGCCCTTCCTGATTGGATGCGTCTCCTTGCCGAAGCGATACTCGCCCTCGCCTTCAATGATAAAAAACATTTCCTCGATGGCGTGGTGAACGTGAAACGGAAAGGCGCGCTTGCCCGGCTCGACAATCGTGATGTTGGCGCCGAGCTTTTCGGCGCCCAGCGCGGGCCCCATGCGCCCGAGCTTGGCTTTGAACTTTCCGCCGGGACTGCCGAAATCCATCAGCTCGGCGTCGTCGATGTTGAGAATGGGTTTTTTCATAATTAGTTCGCCGGCCAAAGCCCCTCACCACGCGGTTCAGGATATGCAGCATTGCAATTCATTTGAATGCTTGCCCCGAGCGGCAAAGCCGCCACCTCAACGACTGACATAGGGGGCGGACCGTTCGTCAACAGCTCGCTGTATACGCTCGAAATTTTCTCGTAGCTTTTAATGTCAGTTAAAAACACATCACATGAGAGCACATTACCATGTGATAAATTCATCTCGCCAAGAGTTCGGCCAAGATTTAGTAATATCTGCTCTAACTCAACTTCAAAGCCTCCAACTGCAAGTGTTCTAGGAGAACAGCCGAATTCTCCGATCATTCCGGCAAGATAGACTACCCCACGACTAGATGTATATCGATAGCTTTTATTCGGCTTTGTAGTCTGTTCATCACAAGTTACGGGCTGCGGCAAAGTTATAATTTTAGATCTTACATCCATGCCGGGAGGCTCTTGAGCTTTCGCAAAAGACAGTAGAATAACAAACGTACATCCGACTAAAGTTGGTAATTTCATCACCCCACGCTCCCTTCTAGAGAAACGCTCACAAGCTTCTGCGCCTCAACGGCGAATTCCATAGGCAGTTCCTGCAGAACTTCCTTGCAGAAACCGTTGACGAGAAGCGCCACGGATTCCTCTTCCGAAAGCCCGCGCTGCTGGCAATAAAACAGCTGATCCTCGGAAAGCCGCGAGGTTGTCGCTTCGTGCTCCAAAATCGCCCGCGGATTTTTGCTTTCCACATAAGGCACCGTATGCGCCCCACAATTGTTGCCAATCAATAGCGAGTCGCACTGGGTGAAATTCCGCGCGCCTTCAGCCTTGCGGTGAATACTCACAAGTCCGCGATAGGTGGAGTTCGATTTACCCGCCGAGATGCCCTTGGCGATGATCCGTGACCGGGTGTTCTTGCCGAGATGGATCATCTTGGTGCCGNNTGATGGCGATCGAATAAAACTCTCCCTGTGAGTTGTCGCCTTTGAGGATGCAGGATGGGTATTTCCACGTCACCGCTGAGCCGGTCTCAACCTGCGTCCACGAGACTTTCGAATTGACCCCGCGGCAGTCGGCGCGCTTGGTCACAAAGTTATAGATGCCTCCCTTGCCGTCCTTGTCGCCGG
>DGNI01000052.1:3200-13092 GCA_002388885.1 Parvularculaceae bacterium UBA4496
GCATGGGCGCGGTGCAGCCTTCGAGATAAGAAACGTAAGAACCCGGCGCAGCGACGATCAGCGTGCGCTCGAACTGGCCGGTATTCGCCTCGTTAATGCGGAAATAGGTTGAAAGCTCCATGGGACAGCGAACGCCCTCCGGCACATAGACAAACGTACCGTCGGAAAAGACCGCAGAATTGAGCGTCGCGAAATAGTTATCCGACGTCGGCACCACCGTGCCGAGATATTTGCGCACCAATTCCGGGTGCTCGCGCACGGCCTCGGAAATCGACATGAAGATGACGCCGGCTTTTTCAAGCTCTTTCTTGAAGGTCGTGGCGACTGAGACAGAATCGAAAACCGCATCCACCGCAACCTTGTTGCCGCCGCCGTTGGCGCCAGTCCGCGCCTCGCCGGGGCTTTGCCCCGCCCCCTCAACGCCGAGCAGGACTTCCGCCTCTCGCAGTGGGATGCCGAGTTTTTCAAAGTCGGCGAGAATTTCCGGCGGCACGTCGTCGATGGATTCGTATTTCGCGCCGGTCGTCGGTTCGGAATAATAATAGGCGTCCTGATAGTCGATGGCTGGATACTTCACCATCGCCCATTCAGGCTCTTTCATGGTGAGCCAGCGGCGGAACGCCTCTAGCCGCCATTCAAGCAGCCATTGAGGCTCTTCCTTCTTGGCGGAGATGAAGCGCACCGTGTCCTCGTTGAGCCCCTTCGGCGCTTTCACCGACTCGATGTCGGTCGTGAAGCCGTATTTATAGGTCTCCAGCGCCTTCGCCGTTGCGACCGTGTCTTTGGATATGGTTTCTTTAACTTCGGACATTCTATGCAGCTTTCGCTTTGATGCGTTCATAGGCTCTCGGCCATTCACGGATGAAGGCGGCCGCGTCTTCCTCAGTTGAGTTCCATCCAAGCGAGACGCGAATGGCGGAGATTGCTTCTTCTTCGCTGGCGCCCATGGCGGTCAGCACATGACTTGGCTTCGTCTTGCCGGATGAACACGCCGACCCCGCCGAGATCGCAATGCCGGCCAGGTCCATGATCATCAATTGCGTCGCGCCGGAAAACCCTTCCGCAGAAAGACAAAGCGTGCCCGGCAGGCGTTTCTCGCCCGCGCCCCAGACTTTCGCGCCGGCGGCGACAGCCGCGTCCTGCATCCTGTCGCGCAACGCCACGATTTCACCGGCGCGCGCCAAACTTTGTTTTGCAAGTTCGCACGCAAGCCCCAGCCCGGCGATGCCGGCGACATTGTGCGTGCCGGCGCGGCGGTTCTGTTCATGGCCGCCGCCGCGCAGTTGCGGCTCAAGGGGCAGGTTGGGGCCTGCAATCAATGCACCGATCCCAACCGGTCCGCCGAATTTGTGACCGGTCAGGCTCATCATATCGGCGCCGGACATGACAAAGTTCACTGGAACCTTGCCCGCAGCCTGGGCGGCATCACAGAACAGCAAACCGCCTGCGTCATGGGTTATATCCGTCGCCTCGCGTACCGGCTGCAGAACGCCAGTCTCATTGTTCGCGAACATGAGACAAACAAAAAACCCGCCGTCACGTTCGGTATTATAATCTTTGAGCCGCGCCTTCAGCCAATCGAGATCAACGACACCCGACGGCAGAACCGGAATAGTCTCCACGTCCGCGCCAGTTGTCGCCGCATTGGCGCCTACGGCGGAATGCTCAACAGCGCTTATAAAGATGCGCTTGATGTTATGCGGCTTGACCACGCCATGAACTGCATAATGAATCGACTCGGTGCCGCCGCTCGTGAAGATGACGCCGTTCACTGGCGCATTGACGAGCGCACGCACCTGTTCGCGCGCATCCTCGACGAGCTTGTACGCCTTGCGGCCTTCCTCGTGAACGGACAGCGAATTCCCGTCATGACGCATCGTCTCGGCGATGATATCGATGACTTGCGGGCGAATGGGCGCGGTCGCGTTATGATCTAAATAATAACGCTTCATGCCCTTCTCCATGACCTGTCATCAAAAAGGTCAATTTGGCTCGCACCTGCCATTATAATTTGTGCGCCTTCGCGCACGGGCGCGTTATGATCGAGATAATGCCGGGTCATTCCGCGGCCTCTATGCGTTCTATCTTTGGCGCGTTCACCGCCGCCATACCCGCGATGCGCTTTTCGAGAATGTCGTCAAGCGTCACCGCGTTCAGAAAGATTTCGATCTGGCGTCCGAGTTCGTCCCAGAGATCATGGGTCAAGCAGCGTGCGCTCGTTCCCTGACAACCGGTGACCGATCCCGGCGCGCAGGCGGGCGTGCGGATTTCCTCATCCACCGCCGCGACAATGTCGGCGACGCGAATTTTCGAAGGTTCGGCCGTCAGCGCATAGCCGCCGGAAACGCCGCGCGCGCTTGTCACGAGGCCCGCTTTCCGGAGCTTTGCGAACAGCTGCTCCAGATAGGAAAGCGAAATTCCCTGACGCAGCGACACGTCGGACAGCGAAACCGGCATATCGCCGCCAATCGCCGCAATATCGGCCATGGCCGAAACTGCATATCTGCCTTTGGTAGTCAGTTTCACGTGGACATCCGTTTCGATTACGCCGCAGGGCTATTGGCTGGCGCCGCATGAAAAACGTGCTATACGCGCCCGCCGACCAGCCCTGATTGCCGCCGAGATAAGAAATCCGACTAAAATAGTCAACATTATCGCCCCGCCAAAACCGGTGAAAACCATTGATTTGGCGTAAGCTGCGACAATTCAGGGCGAATTATAGAGTAAAGCGCTGGGAATTCGCCTCCCGGCAAAACAGTGACGATAAAGGGTGACAATGCCAGAAGTGATTTTCGCCGGTCCGGAAGGACGCCTTGAGGGCCGCTATCAAAAAGGAAAAGGCGAAAATCCGCCAGTGGCGCTGGTACTACATCCGCACCCGCTGTTTGGCGGCACCATGAACAACCGGGCGACCTACGAACTCTATCAGATGTTCGTGCGCCGCGGCTTTTCGACCATGCGNNTGCGGTTCAATTTCCGCGGCGTCGGCCGCAGCCAGGGCGAGTATGACCAGGGCCAGGGCGAACTCGCCGATGCGGCAACAGCGCTCGATTACATGCAACAGATGAACCCGAACGCCCCGTTTTCATGGGTTGGCGGCTTTTCTTTCGGATCGTGGATCGCCATGCAGCTCTTGATGCGACGTCCGGAAATCGTCGGATTCATCGCTGGGTCAACGCCAGCCAATTTATACGATTTTTCTTTCCTCGCGCCCTGCCCGTCCTCCGGCGTGGTCATTCACGGCGAGCTCGACAAAATCTGCGCGCCGGAAGAAACCAAGGGAATGGTGGAGCGCACGCGCACGCAAAAAGGGAGAAAGATCAAATTTCAGGTCGTTCCCGGGGCAGATCACTTCTTTGAGTCCCATATCGAGGAATTTGTAGCCGCGTCAGAGACTTATCTCGACATGCGCCTCGCCTATGAAAAGCCGGAAGGCGAATATCACAGCGAGGCCTGAAGCGGGCCCGCGCTCAAATAATTTTCATTCAATTAACCTCTCCGGACCAGATTTTGCTAGAATACTGGTCTGAAGTCCGGGGGGATTTTCATGCTGCACACGCTCGTAAAAGTGATACCCATAAGGCGCGCCAGCCTGAAGGCGCCGCTTTCGGGCGTCAACGGATTTACCGGCCGCGGTGCGATCTGGTTCTCAGCATGGCTTGGCGGCCGAAAGGTAATTTCGATTAATCTGCGCGGCGTCGCCGGACGGCGGGCCGAGCTATACGCTGACGACCACCTTATCTCGAACGTCAAAATACGAAACGGCAGCGCCAGAGTAAAAATAACATTGCCGGGAAATGACTTTGCAGCTTCGATGTCAGAAGGCGCTGTGATCGAAATTCGTCAAAATAACGATGCTATTCTCGGCGGCGTTCTTTTACAAAACGCCGCGTCAAGAGGTGTAATTACATCGCTGCATGATATGCTCGGGAAAGTTCAAAAGCAGACGAGGCAGTTGTGGCGTTCGAAGATCACGATGAAATCCCCGAAGATATCTCCGCCGAGCCGCAAGAATTAAGCGGCGCAAATCCAATTATGTTTTATTCGATGTCGGCAGGTCTTGTTCTGCTGATATTTTTGCTGGTGATGGCGTATTGAAGCCTAAGCCAATCCAACCCGGCCGATATTTAGAAACTTGTCACGGCGCTGTCTCTTTAATTCTTCGGGTGACATGACTTCGAGTTCGCTGATCGCCGACTCCACGGCGTCACCCAGCCGCTCGATGGTGAGACCGATATCCCGATGAGCGCCGCCGACTGGCTCTGGGATAATTCCGTCCACGACGCCAAGCTCCAGCAAGTCCTGTGCGGAAATCTTCATGGCTTCCGCCGCATCCGGGGCCTTGTTGTCGCCTTTCCCCGCGGCATCTTTCCAGAGAATAGAGGCGCAGCCCTCAGGCGAGATCACAGAATAGACCGAATGCTCAAGCATCAGGACCTTATTGGCCGCAGCAAGCGCGACGGCGCCGCCTGAGCCGCCTTCGCCAACGATGACCGACACGAGCGGCGCTGACAGTCCGAGGCATTTCTCCGTACAGGATGCAATCGCTTCCGCCTGGCCGCGTTCTTCGGCGCCGCGGCCTGGATAGGCGCCCGGCGTATCCACCAGCGTCACCACGGGCAGGTTGAAACGCTCAGCCATTTCCATCAGACGCATGGCCTTGCGATATCCTTCGGGCCTCGCCATGCCAAAGTTGTGTTTGACGCGCCCGGCCGTATCGGAGCCCTTTTCATGTCCAATCAGAATGATTGAGCGGCCGCGCAACCGCGCCGGCCCGCCGAGGATGGCGGCGTCCTCGCCAAAAGCGCGATCACCGGCGAGCGGTGTGAAATCATCAACTAGTTGGCTGACATAATCGGAAAAATGCGGACGGCCAGCGTGACGCGCAACCTGTGTTTTCTGCCAGCGTGAAAGCTTTGCGTAGGCGTCCGATAGAAGCGTATCCGCCTTGCCTTGCAGCTTCTGGATTTCTTCGTCGACATTGACGCCCGCCTCGCTGTCCATCTGGCGTAAGTCAGCGATCTTTCCTTCCAACTCGGCGATCGGTTTTTCGAAATCGAGATAGGTCCGCATTAAACTCTTCCGTTGCTGGGCTAAGGACACTAGCTGGCTAAATAGCAATTTTCAAACAGGATTCTAAACGATTATGCTACGATTTTCCCTGTTTTTTCGCTAACGGATGTTTCGAAAAAACGAGGTCTTTCAGCCGGTCCTGCGCCACATGGGTATAGATTTGCGTGGTTGTGATGTCGGCATGCCCAAGCATCTGCTGCACGCTTCGCAGATCCGCCCCGCCCTCAAGAAGGTGTGTAGCAAATGCATGCCGCAGAACATGCGGTGATACTTTGGACGGAGGCACGCCAGCTTCAACTGCTAGGTCTTTTAACATCTGTGCAAAGCGCGCCGCCGTAATGTGTCCGGACTTACCGCGCGACGGAAAGAACCATGGCGACGATTTCGCCTTTTCCCCATTTGCCTCAAGAAAAGTCTCACGGCAGGAAAGGTAAGCCTCCGCAGCTTCAACGGCGCGCGACGTCAACGGCGCCATTCTCTCCTTGTCGCCCTTGCCTCTGATGATCAGAAGCCGCTCGCCTTTGCGCAGCGCTCCCAATGGCAATCCAACAAGTTCCGAAACACGCAAACCTGCCGAATACAAAATCTCGAGCATGGCCATCATGCGCAAGCCTTTTGGCCCCTCCATGAGCTCGGCCGCCTCAAACAGCGCTGTGACTTCATCACTCGTCAGCACCTTTGGCAATGGTCGGCGCGTCTTCGGGCGGTCAATCGATACGGTTGGGTTATCGGCGCGATAACCCTCCGTATAGAGAAATTGATAAAACTGTCGAAGTGCTGAAACCTTTAGCGCTGCGGTCGATGCGGCGAGCCCGTTTTCTTCGAGGGCGGCCAGCCACGCGGCAATATCGCTCGCGCCGGCGGTTTCAAGCGTTTCGTTTCTGGTAACGGAAAACGTTGCAAACCGTTCAAGGTCGCGCCCGTAATTTTTTAGCGTGTTGGCCGCCGCTGCACGCTCCACCGCCATCATTTCAAGAAACGCATCGATAAGGCGCAAATTGGCATTGTCAGAGGAAACCGCAGAGGCGCGTTTCGCAGCCATTATTCTCCCGGACGCGGCTTCAACCGGGGGATAACCCCGCCTTCCTGCCGCTCAGACGCAGACACGCGCGTCGGCTCAAGAACGCCTGTAGCCGCTTGTGATGCTGAAGCTTCTTCGAGTGGTTCGATCAAAGATGATGGAAACCGTGCTGCCCATGCCTGTTCAAATGCATGACGCCGCTGCAGCTCCGGCATATTGGCTGCATCAAGGGTCTCACTGATGATCACCGACTCAACTTCACCGCCAGCTTCTCCATTGCCCGAGGATGCTGCAAGCGCAGCGAGCCCGGCCTGTCCGATTTTTTTATTCGATACCGCGTCAAAGGCTGCTTTTAGAACGCGCGCCGTTACGGCCGGATCGTTGTGTGAAGGCTGCACCGACTGAACAGCTTGTTGCTCAGTGAGAATCGAAACGCCGGCGCGGCGCGCAACCAGCGTGGCTGTTTGCGGGTCGAGAAGCGCCAGCAAATTCACGCGGTCAATAAAGGCGAGGCCAAGTTCCTCCGGCAGCGCTGCAACACTCTCGTTGACGCCAATCATAGCCGACAGCCAGTTAGCCGCGCCGACACTGTCACCAACGGCCATCCGAGCGAGCGCAAAATTCGACGCTTCTTCCGGCGCGACGATCACCCCTTCTAAAGCTCCAATTTCGTCCGCGTATAAAGTCGACAGGGAAAATGAACGATGGAAACTGTCACCAAGGCTGAGCGCCTGCGATATGCGCGCCGCCTTGTCACGAATAAATTCCGGCGCATTCATGGCGCTGATCGCCTGATAAAGCAGTGCATCCGTGAGGGGGTCTTTAGGATTTTTCGCCGCCGCGTCGGCAGCGCCAGCCACATCCACGACATCAAATTCTACGCTGCTAAGGATCTGGCTAAGCGCGCCGGCGTTCATGACGCCCATGGATATCGCCTGCTGCACTGCCTCTATACGAAGCGCAGGAGTAGCCTGATCATCTGCGGCCAAAGCAGCGACCACGCCGCCATCTGCATGCCGGATTGACGCGGGGGCCAACGCCAAGCCGGCAACCTGGGCCGCCGCAAAATGTAAAGCAGTTTTCGCTGGCGGCAGAGTCTTTTCGGGCGTTCGGCCGCTTGCGCCAGCGAGCGCAGCCAAAAGATACGCTTCGTCCGTTTCAGAAAAGGCGCCGCGTTCCCGCAGGATGTTCACAGTCAAATCGAAAGCATCGAGTTCGCCAGCGCTGGCGTAACAAAGCGCGCGCAACTTCACCCAGAAAAGAGTTTCGCGACCTGAAGCAATGATCGAGCCGCGACGGCAGGCGCTGTCGAGATTGCCGCTCAAAAGTGCGCCGACAGCATCGGCTTCGGCAAAGAACACGTCGCCGCGTCCGCTCGTCGCCAGACTGGCGATTGTTCTGGCCTCATCGGAAAACCCGGCCCGGGTCAACGCCAGTAATTTTTTCCCGCCAAGAGAGGCGTCAGCGCCCGCTGGCCTTTCGCCCGGTGAAAGCAATGTCCTGCGCATCACATAGCCGAGGCTTGGCGTGTCGGGCCGGGTCGGCGCATGAGAAAGTAGAAAATCTATGGTCTGCGGCTGCGCATCGCGCCAGAGCGTTGCCGGCAGCGCCCGTTCCGAAGGCTCCAGCGCCCCGATGGAAAAAGCGTCTGTGGGCAGCTGGGCGGTTTCAACTGTCTCCGGTAGGGCGACCTGCGCCACCGCCAGATTGACGAACACGCCAGCGCCCAGAGCCGCAGCGCCGAAAAAGCTGACAAGTGCAGGCAGACTATTGAGCGGGTTCATTGGCTTCTACTTCAATTGTACGCGTCTCAGGTTCAAGCATCTGGCCGTATATGAACAGCCCAATCAGCGCCACAAGGGCCGCCAGTATTATTATCGTCACAAACCGCACTTTCCGCCGCTCCTCAAGAAATTGCCCCTTGCCGCGCCCCGGTCCAGCCGGCCAATTACTGTCAATCGGCTAGCATCATAAGGCGCGCTCCCCTACATCTAAACGTCATGGGGCAGACGCGCAAACACCCTGATTATCAATGCACTCGGCCAGTCGTACTGGTCGGGATGATGGGGGCTGGCAAGACCACGGTAGGACGGCGTTTGGCCCCCCGGCTGGGACTCCCGTTTTTCGACGCCGACTCCGAGATCGAGAAGGCTGCAGGCATGTGCGTTGCCGATCTGTTCCAGCTCCACGGCGAAAAAAGTTTCCGGGACGGAGAGGCAAAAGTGATCAAGCGGCTCCTGAAGGGACCGCCCCATGTCCTTGCCACTGGCGGCGGAGCGGTAACGCACCCCGCAACGCGAAAGTTGATCTCTAAAGAGGCTATTTCCATCTGGATCCGCGCTGAAACAGATACGATCGTTCGCCGGGCGACCCGGCGCGGCACCCGACCTCTCCTCAAAACCGGAGACCCACAAGAGACGATTGAGCGGCTGCTAGATGAACGGCGCGAGTTTTATGCAAGCGCTGATATCCATATCGACAGCCAACCCGGCCCGCATGAAAATACAGTGATGCTGATTTTGGAAAAACTTGAGAACTGGCCGGGATTGCTGGCGACGCGTGAGGACGCATTCGATGACTAGGGAAACGGTCCGCGTCCCGTTGGGCGAACGCACATACGATATCCACATTGCAGAAAACCTGATCGATGAAGCCGGAAAACTATTGGCGCCGTTGCTGAGGCGTCAGCGTGTCGCCATTGTTACCGATGAGAATGTGGCTGCCGCACAAGGCGAACGGTTGAAATCAGCACTTTCCGGAAACGATATTAGCGCCGAGTTTGTTACACTCGCTGCTGGCGAGGCGACGAAATCTTTCGCGATACTTGAGAGTCTTGTCTTGCGCCTCATCGACCTTGGCATTGAACGAGACGATCTTGTCATTGCATTCGGCGGCGGCGTAATCGGCGATCTCACTGGCTTTGGTTGCTCCATGCTTCGGCGCGGCTGCCGTTTCGCTCAGATGCCGACCACATTACTTGCGCAAGTCGACAGCGCCATCGGCGGTAAAACCGCGATCAATGTGCCGCAAGGAAAAAACCTGATCGGCGCCTTTTATCAGCCAGAGATCGTCATCAGCGATGTCTCCGTCCTGAAAACACTGCCAGCCCGCGAGCTTCGGGCTGGCTATGCTGAAGTCGTAAAATATGGTCTGATTGCCGACGCGCCCTTCTTCAGCTGGCTGGAAAACAACGGCAACGCGCTTCTTAACGGAGACGCTGCGGCGCAAACATATGCTGTAAAAAAATCCTGCGAAGCCAAGGCCGCCATTGTCGGCGCTGACGAACGCGAGAAGGGAAAACGCGCCCTCCTAAATCTCGGTCATACGTTCGGGCATGCCATTGAAGGCGCATTCGGATATTCGGATAAACTCCTGCACGGCGAAGCGGTTGCGCTCGGCATGTCGCTGGCATTCGATTATTCCGCGCGTCTCGGGTTATGCAATACTGGCGACGCAGCACGAGTGAAGAAGCATCTTAAGGAATGCGGGCTTCCGACCGAAGTCGCAGACCTCGAAGAAAGTATTCCATCGGACCAGCTACTTGCCTACATGCTGCAGGACAAAAAGGTTGAGCAGGGCGCGCTGACACTGATACTGGCGCAATCCATCGGCTCCGCCGTCATTGTCAAGGATGCTGACAGCGCCGAGATTGCAGAATTTTTAAAAGAAAAGACCGGCGTCTAGCCCGGGCAGAGAAAAATCAATGACAGAAATCGAACCGTCCATCTTACTCCCTGTAGGGATCATCGTTTTCCTGCTGCTGTTGTCAGCATTCTTTTCAGGCTCGGAAACGGCGCT
>DGNI01000052.1:13157-31705 GCA_002388885.1 Parvularculaceae bacterium UBA4496
GAACGGCTCATCGGCGCCATTCTTCTCGGTAACAACCTTGTGAATATTCTTGCAACGTCAATCGCGACAACCCTGTTAATCTCTTTTTTTGGCGAGGCTGGCGTCGCCAATATAATTGCAACGGTAGTCATGACGGCGCTTGTTCTCGTCTGTTCGGAAGTTACGCCCAAAACGCTGGCGATTTCTCGGCCCGATGCATTTGCGATGGTCGTGGCGCCGATCATGCGCTGGGTCGTATTTCTGTTTGCTCCCATTACGCGTATAGTTCAGTTGATCGTTCGCGGGTTTTTGCACCTGTTCGGCATTGACGTTTCAAAAGACAGTGCGGTTTTTTCAGCGGCTGAAGAGCTTCGCGGCGCCATAGATTTCCATCACTCTGAAGGACGTGTCGATAAGGAATCCCGTGACCTTATCCGCGGCGCGCTTGATCTCAATGAAATCCGCACGGAAGAGATCATGATCCACCGCAAGTCGATCGAAATGCTCGATCTTGACCGCCCGAATGACGCCATCATCCAACAGGCGCTCAAAAGCGCGCATACACGGCTGCCGCTTTACCGGGAGAACCCAGACAACATTATCGGCATTCTTCACGCCAAGGACTTGCTGCGAGCGTTGTGGGACGCTGAAGGAAACGCCGACACCGTAGATTTCGAAGCGCTGGCGCGCGAGCCTTACTTCGCACCCGAGACAACGACGCTTCAGGAACAGCTTGATGCATTCAAACTGAAACAGGAACATTTTGCGCTGATCGTTGATGAATACGGCGCATTGATGGGACTGGTAACGCTTGAAGACATTCTTGAAGAAATTGTCGGCGAGATCGAGGATGAGTATGACAGCCCGGTTCAAGGCGTAAGACCGCAAGGCGACGGCTCTCTCAACGTCGACGGCGACGTCACCATCCGCGATCTTAATCGCGCCATGGACTGGAACTTGCCGGACGATGAGGCCGTCACGCTTGCAGGCCTTGTCATCCACGAAGCGCAATCGATCCCTGAGGTCGGCCAGACATTTTCCTATCACGGCTTTCGCTTTAAAATCCTCCGCAGGCGCCGTAATCAGATCACGGCGCTGAAAATCACCCCCATTGCCGAATCCGCCTTCTAACCCGGAAAGAAAACTGATGGCGAGAACGCCAGGCCGCAGCGCCCTCCTGTTTATTTTTGTCACCGTGCTGCTCAACATGATCGGTTACGGCGTCATCATGCCGGTGATGCCGCAACTCATTATGGAAGTTACTGGCGAAGATGTTTCGCACGCCGCAAAATGGGGGGGATACCTGGCGGTCGGCTATGCGCTGATGCAGTTCATCATGATGCCCATCATTGGCGGGCTTTCCGACCGGTTCGGCCGAAGACCGGTCTTGCTGATCTCATTGGCGGCGTTTTCCTTTGACTATTTTATCATGGCCATCGCGCCAACCATCGGCCTCATCGTGCTGACGCGCATGCTTGCCGGAACATTCGCGGCGACTTTTTCGACCGCAAACGCATATATCGCTGACATATCACCTCCGGAAAAACGCGCCGCCAATTTCGGCATGATGGGCGCGGCGTTCGGCCTCGGTTTTATTATCGGCCCTGCAATCGGCGGATTTTTGGGCGAAGAGTTCGGGACGCGCATGCCGTTCTATTTCGTCGCAGGCATGGGCGCGCTCAACTTCCTATTTGGATTGCTAGTCCTTCCCGAAACATTGAAGCCGGAAAACAGGCGAAAATTCGAATTGCGGCGCGCCAATGCGCTCGGCAACTTCAAGCAATTCGCCCAATATCCGATCATGTTGCCGATTGCCGGCGTTTTATTCCTGTCGCAAATCGCCCATTGGACGTACCCTTCCGTGTGGTCCTATTACGCAGAAGAAAAATTCTCGTGGACGCCCGGCATGATCGGCGCTTCCCTGATGTTCGTCGGCCTGATGGCGGCGATCGTGCAGGGCGGCGTTACGCGAGTCGTTATCCCGAGAATCGGCGAACGCGCCGCCGCTATATTCGCGATGTCGGTTACAGCAATAGCGTATTGCCTGTTTGCGCTCGCCGACAAAGGCTGGATGGTCTATGCAATCATTGCATTTTCGGCACTTGGCGGCCTCGCGCAACCGGCGCTGCAGGGGATCATGTCACGGACCATGCCGGCAAACGCGCAAGGCGAACTTCAGGGCGCTATCGCCGCATTGATGAGCATCTCGATGATCATCGGCCCGTTCGTCATGACTCAGCTCTTTTCGGCATTTTCTGCACCGGGCGAACCTTACGTCCTGTTCAACATAACATTACTGCCTGACGGCGCACCGTTCTATTTCCCCGGCACGCCATTCGTGTTCGCGTCAGTGTTGGAAGTGATCGCCATCGCCATGCTGTTCATCGCATTTGGGCGGATACAACGACCCCGGGAAGAAACTGCGTCTGCAGCGGCGGAATAACTTATGACCATGGCAGAGGCGGTTTCTGCTTCTGACTCTGGGTAGGAGATCTGTTTGATTATTTCGCGCGCTTGACGGCCTTTGCGATCAGCTTCAACCGGCCGTTCGCCCGCTTGATGGCGTCATCAAGGTTTTTGAGCGTTTCCTCGCTGGCGGCAGCTTCATCCGCCTCGGATTGAAGTATCTGCCTGACCGCGCTTATCTCCGCCTCTAGTACCGAGAGCGCGTCTTCGCCAGGCTTGAGTTTGATCGGCGCTATCCCGTTCTTGCGGCCGCGCGACATCAGTTCGCCGGCCAGTACGCCAACGAAAAAGCCAGCCAGCGCCAACGTCCAGCCATTTGCGAGCATTTGCGTTATGGCTTCCATATCCGTCCAAACCTGATGCGCCCAACAATAGTAGGCCAACACGGCAAGGTTAAAGCAAAGGCTGGGCCAGTCGGGAAAATGGAGGTCCTAAACGCAAAACCGCCCGTGCTAGTCGCACGGGCGGCGTTAAACATTTACCTTAATGTGGAGCCTATCTCGGCGCCATCACCATCATGATCTGACGGCCTTCCATTTTGGGAAACTGTTCGACCTTGGCGATTTCCTCAAAGTCGTCCTGCACGCGTTTCAGCAAATCGGCGCCGCGTTCCTGGTGCGCCATTTCACGGCCCCGGAAACGCAAGGTCACCTTCACCTTGTCGCCCTCCTCAAAGAAACGCTTCATCGCCTTGACCTTCACTTCATAGTCGTGGTCGTCGATGTTCGGCCGCATCTTGATCTCTTTGATCTCAACGACTTTCTGTTTCTTCTTGGCTTCAGCTTTCTTTTTCTGCTGCTGATATTTGTATTTGCCGTAATCGAGGATCTTGCATACGGGCGGGGTCGTATTCGGCGAGACCTCAACAAGATCGAGGCCTGCTTGCGTTGCGATAGCTATCGCCTCATCGGTGGAAACGACGCCGCGTTTTTCACCCTTGTCATCAATAAGAAGAACCTGCGAAACATCAATGTCTTCATTGATGCGCGGCCCATCGGACTTCTGGGGCGGGGCTGCAAATGGTCTACGTGCTATGGACTTCTCTCCATGAGTTGCTGAAGGACAAAATTCTGACTGCTTTTCGGTGAAAAACGGTTAACCGTTATTCCGAAATACGACAGAAGCGTGGGTATATAAGGCTTTTGGCCCATCAATCAACGGGCGTGAGCCGTCATGGGCGAATGAGCAGGCCCATGATCAGCGAGGGCAACTAGCCCCATA
This sequence comes from Parvularculaceae bacterium UBA4496, assembly GCA_002388885.1. Lineage (GTDB taxonomy): Bacteria > Pseudomonadota > Alphaproteobacteria > Caulobacterales > Parvularculaceae > Hyphococcus. The sequence goes on from DGNI01000052.1 coordinate 16,824, forward strand.
TTCGTCAATGTGCGCCACACGCCATGCGGATCGACCGCCCCAACGTCATCCTGCGCGGTCATGGTGACGATGTGCCTGCCTCTGGCGGTAAACGGCGCCTTGGCATGCGAGATAACGACGCCTTCGCATCCGACGCTGAGGGCAAGCTGCACTTCCTCGGAGCAGTCGCCTACGAAAAACGCAGCTTCCTGGGCGAGAGCGGCTAATTGCAGATGATCGGTTTTGCCCGTCAGATCCACAAGTTGCGGTGTTTCATGAGCAATTTCATCGCCAAAGCTGTGAAGCGTTTTCGAGCCGGCAAGCACAGGCATGATACCCGCATGTGACATCTCAGCTGCGAGGCCCGCATAGCCTTGTGCGCTCCAGCGACGTTCCGGTTTTTCACCGGGCAGCATGAGGCCAAAGGCGCCTGAGATGCCGTACCAGGAAGGCTGCATGTTCGCGCTGTCCTTGCGTGCCGTAACCGCCCAGCTGAGGTCCGGAAGACGTGGCTCCACCGAAAGCCCTGATGTATCAACAAGCTTGTCCAGCGCAGGCAGCGGAACGGTTGCATCTAGTTTTGTCGGCTTTGGCGCAGGCTCGACAGAGAACCATTTTGGACCAAATGGCCCCAAGGCGCCGCGAAGTCTTCGCGCCTCGTCGTCGCAGGAAAGATCGTACACCTGCTCGAATTTCGAGGTTTTCACCTGCTGCACGAATTCTCTGCGCGATTCACGATCCTTCAGGCTCGGCATGGCGGCAACCTGATCGAAATAGGGGCACGCGCGAGCAATCCGCTGCAACCCTTGCGTGGTCAACAGGCTGATTTTCGCTTTCGGATGCTGGTTGCGAATAGCCTGAAATACCGGATCGGCCGCAACAAATGCGGAAAGACCGTCGGTTTTGATTACAAGAATATTGCTTTGCTTACGCCCTAACATGCCGCCCCATTACGCCAAAAGCTCGCGATATACCCCAAGCGTCGCGTCACACATCGCCGCCGACGAATAAACGCTTGATGCGCGGGCCCTTGCAATTTCTCCGATGCGCATACGAGCTTCCGCTGGTTGTGCGCGCAAAGTATCGATTGCAAGACCGAGCGCTTCTGCATTGCCTGGTTCGACGAGTATTCCGGTTTCGCCGTCAATGACGGTTTCACGAGCACCGCCATGATCTGTGGCGATTACCGGCTTGCCCATTGCGCCGGCTTCCACCACCACGCGACCAAAGGCCTCCGGCCTTGTCGACGGCGCGAGCACGACGTCCGCCCAGGCATAGGCAGCCGGCATGTCGGCGCATTCGCCAACCATATGGACCATAGCGCGAACCCCACGTTCGTCGATCATTGCGCGCAAGCGGCGTTCGTAGTCTCGCCTGCCCTGCGCACCCCCGCAAAAAACTAGCGTTAAACCGGTGTCTTGGCCAGTGGCGTCCTTATGTTCCGAGCGCTGTTTTAGGCTGTGAATCGCCTCAATCGCCGTCTCATGCCCCTTCCAGGGGGTCAGCCGCGCCGGCAGCAGGATTTTGAACCCTGGGTTTTCCCCAAGCCCCCACCCGGCGGAGGCATGGTTAATCCGGTCGTCGGAAACCTTTTGCGGATCAAAGAGATCGGTATCAACGCCGCGAGGAATGACCCTCAACCGGTCCTTTGTGCCGGCGTTCAATTCAAGAATACGATCCGCGGTGAAACGCGAGTTGGCGATGATCCGATCCGCCCGCAACATGGAGGAATTGTAAAGGCGCTTTACCGGCCCGCCGCCGGAATAAGCCCCATGGTAAGTGGTGACAAACGGGATGCCGGTTCGCCGCGCTGCCCGCAAGGCACTCCACGCCGGCGCCCGGGATCGGGCGTGAATGAGGTCAATGCGCTCATCATTGATTAGCTTTGTGAGTTTTGCGCCGTTTGCCATCATTACGGCAGGATTTTTGGAATCGACGGGCGCAAGCACGATTTCACCACCGGCATTTTCAATTTCACTGGCGAGGCGGCCGCCGGCGGTCGCCACAATCGCGCGCCCTCCGGCGCGCGAGACGGCGCTCGCGACTTCGAGACAAGTCCGCTCTGCTCCCCCGGAATCGAGGCGCGGTATCACCTGTAAAATAGTGCTCTCAAAGCGGGTCATCAGCATTCATCATATTGCTGTTTCTTTCATCTGAAAGCTTAAAACACCCCGTGAATCAATCTTAAGGTCACTCGGATCAGTCCTTAACGGTTGGCGGCGGCGGCGGTTTGGCCCATATGAACTCGGCGCGGCGCGCTTCTTGCGGGCTTCGCCAATTATGCACGTAGACAAAGATGAAGGTTTTCAGCGGCCATGAAAGCGCTCATCACCGGCGCCGCCGGATTTATAGGGTTTCATACCGCAGCCCGCCTGGCGTCGTCCGGCTGGACGGTGACCGGCGTTGATAATCTCAACGATTATTACGACCCCGAATTGAAACGGGCTCGGATTGCCGCTCTCGGCGAGCAAATCTCTTTTCATGAACTGGATATCGCCGCGGCGGTCGCTTTCGCGAAACTGTTGAATAATGAACGCCCCGACGTGGTCATCCATCTCGCTGCACAAGCGGGCGTCCGATATTCGATTGAAAACCCGTTCGCCTATGCGCGCTCAAACCTGCTTGGACATCTGTCTGTGCTTGAAGCCTGCCGTCACGCAAAAGACCTGTCACACCTGATCTACGCCTCTTCGAGTTCCGTTTATGGCGGCAACACTAAAACGCCCTTCAGTGAAACCGATCCAGTTGACGCGCCCGTCTCGCTCTATGCCGCCACAAAGAAGAGCGACGAGTTGATGAGCGCGACCTACGCGCATCTTTACGGGCTGAAACAGGTCGGACTGCGCTTCTTCACTGTTTACGGGCCCTGGGGCCGGCCCGATATGGCCTACTGGACATTCACCGAGAAAATGCTGAAGGGCGAACCGATACCGGTCTTCAATCACGGCGATATGCGTCGCGATTTCACCTATATCGACGATGTGGTCGATTGCGTCGCCGCCATTGCGGACAAGCCTCCTTCATTCGATAGCGAAGAACGCCCTCACAAGATTTACAATATCGGCAATCATACGCCCGTTCCGCTTCTCGATTTTATCGCGGCGCTTGAAAAAGCAACGGGCTGCAAGGCGACAAAAAACATGCAGGACATGCAGCCCGGCGACGTCCGCGAGACATATGCCGATGTTTCAAGTCTGACAGCGGATTATGGATTCAACCCAACGACGCCAATCCAGGACGGACTGATAAAATTCGTCGACTGGTACCGCGCTTATTTCAGCATCTAACTGCCCGAAAATGACTTCCGAGCATCCCGTAATATTTCCCTTGCAGCGTTTCGTCCCGGCAAGCCCGTGACGCCGCCGCCAGGATGCGCACCAGCCCCGCAATGATAAAGGCCTTTCAAGGCTCCCCTGTAATCGCCGTAGCCGAGCGCTGGACGCGCCGCCCATAACTGATCGAGGCTCATCGCGCCGTGCATGATATCGCCGCCGACAAGCCCGAATTTGTCCTCCAGATCCTTGGGCGACAGAATCATTCGGCCTAGTATGGAGGCTTTGAAGTTCGGCGCATATTCATTGACTGTGCTGATAATATGATCGGCCGCCTTTTCCCTCTCGTCGTCCCATGATCTCCCGTCAGGAAGTTCAGGCGCAAACTGCTGACAAAAAAGACTAGCCGCATGCGCGCCTTCGGGCGCCAGACTATCGTCCACGGTCGACGGGATCAGCATTTCAATGATCGGTTTTTTCGACCAGCCATCGCGTTTTGCGTCCGTGAATGCGCGATCCATATAGTCGAGCGTCGGCGCGATGATAATTCCGGCCTGATGGTGTTCAGCGATAGCTTTTCCGGGCAGGCATGAAAAATCCGGTAACTCCGAAAGTGCAACATTCATCCGGAAGGTGCCGGATGCGCAGCGCCAGCCCTCCATGCGCTTTTTAAATTCCGGCGCCAGCGCATTTGCGGGCGCCAGTTTCCCATACAGTAGCTTTGGATTGACGTTAGAAACGACACGTCCCGCGCCGATTTCCTCTCCGCTTTCTAAAACCACGCCCGTCGTTCCATCATGCTCTACCGACAGGGACTGCACGGGCGTATCCACAGAAATTTCCACGCCCGCATCGACACACGCCTTGTGCATGGCCTCGGTAATCGCGCCCATGCCGCCAACGGCATGCGCCCAGGCGCCTTTAACGCCATCCACTTCGCCAAAGACGTGATGCAAAAGTACATATGCAGAGCCCGGCGAATCCGGACTGGCGAAGTTGCCGACGACACCGTCAAAACCGAACGCCGCTTTCACCGGATCCGATTCAAACCAGGCATCCAGAAAACCACGCGCGCTTTTCGTAAAAAGGTCGAGCAGATCCTGATGCAGAGCAGGTCCGCCCTTTAATGCTGGCCAGAGCTGAGACGCAGCAGCCAGGGCGCTTTTTAGACCCCCGCGCGGATTGGGCGGCGTCTTTAGGGAAAGGTCACGCAATACGTCCGCCACCGCTTCTAGGCGGTTATAATAGTCCGGCAGCCGTGCCGCATCTTTGCTGGAAAATTTTCGAAATTCTTCCTGCGTGCGTGCAAGCCCGCCGCCGACTTTTAAATACCGCCCATCCTCGGTTGGCAGAAAATTGGAAATCGGGCGTTGAAGAAAACGAAGGCCATATTCCTTGAGCTTCATATCCGCGATAACGCGAGGATTGAGCAAACTGACAGTATAACTCGCAACCGAATTCCTGAAACCGGGGTGAAACTCCTCCGTTACCGCGGCGCCGCCGACAATCGAACGGCGTTCGCAGATACGAACCTTCAGCCCGGCGCGGGCGAGATAAAAAGCGCAGACGAGGCCGTTGTGCCCGCCGCCAATGATAATTGCGTCGTATTTTGCTTTTGGCGTCATCCGAATCGACCTTCCAAATTTGTAAATGGACTATCGCTGACACGCGCCGATGACAATAAAAACCGCCGGCGACGGGCGCCAGCGGTTCGTATGTGTGTTGTCTGGCTAAGTTTAGCGCCAGACCGCAGCATACCGGTGTTGCGAGGCTGCGCCGTCAAACGCCGTGATAACCTTGGTGCGGAGCCCGGCCGACATCGCAGAGTTGAACTCGCTTTGCAGCTGGGTTCCATTCATCGCGTGCCGCGCCTTGCCGCCGCCATTCGGCTGCGAGGCGAAGATCACGGACATATAGACCTCGCTGCCATGCTTGTAGGCGCTGATATATCTCGGAAAACGACCAGCGGCGTTGTTCTGATTGAACACAGCCTGATAATCGGATTCCTTGATCTGAGATTTCAGCTGCCACGACCCGATATTGTCCGAGCGATATAGCGCAGTGTAGCGGCGCTCGCCATTGATCGAGACGACCGAGACGTTTACCGGCTTCAGGCCGTCCGCTTTCGCCTGTTGCAGAATGGCGTCATGCTGCGCGGTCGTGCGGTTGGACTTCACGAGCCACTGACCGGGCTTGCCTTTCTGATAGACGGCGGCGTAACGCACCTGACCGTTCCTTGTGTAGCTCTCGATGAGAACCGGATTGTAACCCGCCGCCTTCATCTCGTTGAGCTTGTTGTTGAACGCTGTTTGCGTCTGGCCGAAATAACCTTTCCAGGCGCCGGACGCAGGCGTCCAGACAAAGTTGTAGTAAACCTTGCCGCCGACGGAATACCCGTCGATGGACGCGGGCCAGTAACCAGAGTCAGCGAGATGGTCGAACATGCGGCCGAACGCATCTTCCGCAAACTTGAAGCGCGTGTACTCGGCGCCAAGGCGACGAGCCGGCCAGATCAGCGTCGGGCCCGCGGGAATTCGCTCACCCGCAAAACGCGTCCAGTTGTCAAGATCGCTCGCAGCGCCTGTGTATGGCGATGCAAGACCGCGGCGGAAGCGCAGCTGCATCGGCTCNNCAGCGGTCTGACGGTGAATGTGAAGATGCGGATTGGTCGAATTGCCGGCGTTTCCAAGCTTGCCAAGCAGCTGACCTGCCTTGATGGTCGCGCCACTCGCCACATCCGTATCGCTGTCGGCGCCTGGCGCTGACAGATACTGATCGTTATGCGGGCAAAGATTTGACGGCACCGATCCCGGAATGAAGTGCGATTGACGCACGATCGTTCCGTCGCTCAACTCATACTGGATGAAATTACCGCCATGGTGAATCTCATCGCTCTTGAGNNNACTTGGTGGTTTCACTGTCGCCGCTGATTTTCGGGCGCGGATTTTCCGGCGCGTTTCGCCAGCACCGCGTTACCTTACCGTCAGCAACGGCGTAGACGTTCTTGCCGTAAGCGACCCATTTGTCATTGGTCGGACTTGCATCATAGGTATCGACATCTGTCGTGACGCTCGTCCAGCGGTCATTTTCGCTATCCCAGCGTTTGGCGTTGATGTCGTATCCCCAATGCTGCGAGTGGTTTGGGTCCGCGGTGTGAATTTCCTTGCCGCGATAGAATCTTTCACCGGCTTTCAGATCGTCGCCGTAAAACGGCATNNCTTGCGCCTGGATCGGCTGAACACGAACACGTTGAGGCGCCGCCGGTGTCGCGCGCGTCGGTTGCGCTTGAACCCTTTGGGGCTGCGCTTGCACGCGTTGTGGCGCGGCGTTTGTACGAGTTTGCGCAAACGCGGTTTGAGTTAGCGGCGTTGCTAGCGCCGCAAGGCATATAAGCAGGCTACTCCGTTTCATGACTTCTCTCCTCGATGGGCGGGGCTGTCCCCCGGTTGCTTTACTTTCCCAGCCGATGAGGAGAATGCGCCCGTCCCAGCAATAAAACTGTGACGGGCGTCACTACGGTTAGCGACTTGTTAATTAAGGCGAAATTGGGCCGAACGGCGCCGGAATTCAGCCGCGTGCAAGCGCCTTCGCCTCGCGCCGGCGCTGATGGAGAATAAATTCCGTGTACCCATTGGGCTGCGAAGCGCCGTCGAACACGAGATCGCAGGCCGCCTTGAACGCAACGCCGTCAAACCCGGGAGCCATCGGCGTATATGCCGGATCGCCAGCGTTCTGACGATCCACAACTTCGGCCATGCGTTTCAAGGTTTCCATGACTTCTTCACGCGTCGTCACCCCATGGCGAATCCAGTTGGCGATGTGCTGAGAAGAAATGCGCAATGTCGCGCGGTCTTCCATCAGGCCAACGTCGTGAATGTCCGGCACTTTTGAACAGCCGACGCCCTGATCAATCCAGCGCACGACGTAACCAAGAATACCCTGCGCATTGTTTTCAAGCTCTTGCCTGATTTCATCGGGACTGAAGTTTTTGCCTTTCGCCAGAGGCGGTGTCAGCAAGCGGTCAAGATCGCCGGTTCCCTTGCCAGTCAATTCTCTCTGGCGCGCAAACACATCCACTTCATGATAGTGCATTGCGTGAAGCGTTGCGGCTGTTGGCGAGGGCGTCCATGCGGTTGTGGCGCCCGACTTGGGATGTCCAATTTTTTGCTCCAGCATATCAGCCATGCGGTCCGGGGCGGCCCACATGCCCTTGCCGATCTGCGCTTTGCCTGAAAGCCCGCAGTCGAGACCGATGCCGACGTTTCGCGCCTCATAAGAGGATATCCAGCCTTCGTTCTTGATATCGTTTTTACGCAGTACTGGCCCCGCCTCCATAGCAGTGTGGATTTCATCGCCTGTACGATCGAGAAAGCCTGTGTTGATGAACACGACGCGTTCACGGGCGGCATGAATACACGCGGCGAGATTCGCGGACGTTCGCCGCTCCTCATCCATGATACCGACTTTCAGCGTATTTTTTTCAAGGCCAAGCAGCTTTTCCACGCTTTCGAAAAGCTCGACTGTAAACGCGACCTCCTCTGGCCCATGCATCTTCGGCTTCACGATATAAACGGAACCAGCACGGCTGTTCTTAATGGCGCCGTCCGCATTCAAATCATGCATGGCGATCAGCGATGTCACCGCTGTGTCCAGAAACCCTTCGGGAATTTCATCACCGTTCGGATCGAGCACCGCATCCGTATACATATGGTGTCCGACATTGCGCACCAGCATCAAGGCGCGTCCGGGCAATCGCAATGCCCCGCCATCCGGCGTTTTATATTCGCGGTCCGGCTCAAGGCTGCGTTCGAGCGTCTTACCGCTTTTCGGGAAGCTCGCCTTGAGATCACCTTTCATAAGGCCAAGCCAGTTGCGGTAGACAAGCGTCTTGTCTTCTGCGTCCACGGCAGCCACCGAATCTTCACAGTCAACAATAGTGCTCACAGCCGCTTCAACGACCACGTCAGCAACGCCCGCGTCGTCGGTTTTCCCAATGGCGTGTTCCCTGTCGATCAGAATTTCCACATGGAGACCATTGTTTTTCAAAAGCACGGCCTCCGGTGCGTTTTCGCTTCCCCGGTAGCCAGCAAATTTTTGCGGCTCAGCCAACGCCGTGTCGCCGGACTTTGTTGTTACGAGGAGCGCGCCGTCCCGAACCTGATATCCGGTTGCATCTGCATGAGAACCTTCAGCTAGCGGTGCGGCAAGATCGAGAAAAGCGCGTGCGCGCGCAATGACCTTCTCACCGCGTACGGGGTTATACCCGCCGGCGCGCTCTGCGCCGTTTTCTTCAGATATCGCGTCCGTTCCATAAAGCGCGTCATAAAGACTGCCCCAGCGGGCGTTGGCGGCGTTCAACGCATAACGCGCATTCGACGCAGGCACGACCAGTTGCGCGCCGGCTGTTTCGGAAAATTCCGGATCAACGTTCTCAGTAGAAATCGAAAAGGCCGCAGGCTCGTCAACGAGGTATCCGATTTCCCGCAAAAACGCTTCATGCTCGGCGACGTCGAAAGGCCTATCGGCGTGATCCCGGTGCCAGGCATCGAGTTTCAGCTGTAAGGCGTCGCGTTTTTTTAACAGCGCATCATTCTTAGGCCCAAGCTCTGCGACAATTTTGGCAAACCCTTTCCAGAAATCATCTGGCTTCACGCCTGTGCCCGGCGCGGCCTCTTTCTCGATGAAGTCCGCCAATTCTTCAGAAACGTTCAGGCCGGAATGTTCAATCATTGTTTTCGTCCGCTCTTTCGTTAGCGATGAGACAGGTCCACGGGGGCGTCTTATGCACGCAATCGCCCGGGCAACAACAGTCATCGCTGCAGATGCGAACGGTGGGGCTCCTTTGACAACCGGCTCCTTAGCAGTATGTAATCGCGATCAGCAGCGGACCCTCGAGTTTTTTCTTGAAGTTTCAAATACTTAAAATAGCCAAACAAAGAGCGGTGAATGCTCTGGCGATAGTGATTCCGGCAATTTTTTTTCCTGTCGCGGCTTGCGCAGAAGAAGCGATCATCGCGCTTGCCGCCAATTTTAAGGATACAGCCGACAAGCTCGAAGCCGACTTTGAAAGCCGTACAGGGCATGACATTATTCTTACGGCGGGCTCTACGGGCAAACTATATGCCCAGATCGTAAATGGCGCGCCATTTGATATTTTTCTTGCAGCAGATCAGGTACGCCCGCGCCTGCTGGAAGAACGAAACAAAATTGTTCAAGGATCACGCTTTACTTTCGCGACCGGACGGCTTGTTCTCTGGAGTTCCGATGCGTCACGCTTAAACAACACGAATGGCGCAGTTATCCTAAGCGACGGCGATTTCAGACGCCTCGCTATCGCCAACCCGGATCTCGCGCCTTATGGCGCCGCAGCCAGAGAGGTAATGCAAAATCTTGGAACTTGGGAGGTGCTGCAATCCAAAATTGTCATGGGCGAAAACATTTCCCAGGGTTTCACCTTTGTCGCCACCGGCAATGCAGAATTAGGTTTTGTCGCGCTATCAAGTGTTTTGGCGAATGACGAGTACAGCGGCTCATACTGGGAGCCGCCACCTGTACTTTACACGCCCATCAAGCAAGACGCCGTTTGGTTAAAGCGCGCTGAGAACAACAAGGCTGCACAAGACTTTCTGGCGTACCTTAAAAGCGACGACGCACGCGCTATCATCGCCGATCTTGGCTACAGGATTGAGTGACCATGCCTGATCTTGGCCCCCTTTGGCTGACGCTTGCGCTGGCGCTGGTTACGACGCTTGTCCTGCTAGTTATCGGGACGCCTCTCGCCTGGTGGCTGTCACGAACAAAGTCTCCAGTCAAACCCTGGCTCGAAGCCTTCACTGCTTTACCGCTGGTGTTGCCGCCGACCGTGATCGGGTTTTATCTTTTGATTGCGCTCAATCCGAACGCGCCCATTGGCGCATTCTGGGTTTCGCTTACCGGCGACACGCTCACTTTTTCATTCGCCGGACTTGTCGTCGCTTCGATCTTCTATTCGCTTCCCTTCATGGCGCAGCCATTACAGAGCGCATTCGAAGCAGTCGGACGGGCGCCCATGGAAGCAGCAGCGAGCCTGCGCGCAAAACCGCTGGACGCATTTTTCTCAGTCGCCGTACCCATGTCGGCGCGGGGATTTCTAACCGCCTGTGTGCTGACATTCACACACACAATCGGCGAATTCGGCGTCGTTTTGATGGTTGGCGGTAATATTCCCGGCCGCACAAAGGTCATCTCCATCGCCATTTACGAACATGTAGAGACTCTACGCTACGCCGAAGCGCATATTCTTTCCGCAGGTCTGCTCGTTTTTTCTTTCGTCGTTCTCCTGTTCGTCTATGCGGCCAATAAACGGTATCCCGTCCATGTCGGCTGAAACCCTTTCCCTCAATATCGAAAAAAAGCTTTCGGTTTTCACGATTGAAGTATCGCAAATCCTGACGCTTGAGGGCACGACGGCTATTTTCGGGCCCAGCGGCGCCGGAAAGACGACGCTCATGCGTCTTATCGCCGGATTTGAGCCTCCCGACACCGGACGCATCGCCTTGGGAAAGGATGTCTGGTTCGACGCGAACGCAAAAATCAGCATGCCGCCGCACGCACGCCCAGCCGGTTACATGTTTCAGGATACGCGGCTCTTTCCGCATCTAAGCGTGATTGGCAATCTCGACTTCGCTGATAAACGTAGCGCTGGTTATGAATCAAAATATACTCTTAACGATATAGCAGAAGCGTTTGCGATTACTTCACTGTTAGATCGGCGTATCGAAACGCTTTCAGGCGGGGAACGTCAACGCGTCGCCCTCGCCCGTACGCTCTTGGCCCGGCCAAAACTGTTGCTGCTCGACGAGCCTCTGGCAGCGCTTGATCGTCAGCGAAAGAACGACATTCTGCCGTACCTTAAAAACCTGCCATCCCGGTTCGGCGTGCCGACAATTTTCATCAGTCATGATATCGAAGAAGTGAGCCAGCTTGCCGATCACGTGCTGGTGATGATGGCGGGGCGTGTGCAAGCTTACGGCCCTGCCCCGCGCGTGATCAGCAATCTTGATCTCGAACCGCTGACAGGCAGACACGAAGCTTCGACCCTTCTGGAAGGTAAAGTCGCTGAACATGACCAAAGGTTGCACCTGACCCACATCGCCGTGGGTGATGCGTCGCTGGCGTTGCCATTGATTGAAGCGCTCGCGACCGGATCGGCGCAGCGTCTGCGCATTCGCGCCCAGGACGTCGCCATCGCAACGTCGGAGCCCCATGACATCAGCATTCGCAATGTCATTCCAGGAAAAATTTCGGATATAAAGTCCGACGCACAATCTGCCTACGCCGAAGCGATCATTGATATCGGTCACGCACAGTTGCGAGCGCAAATCACGCGCGCTGCGCTTGAAGCGCTGAAACTTGAAAAAGGCGTCAATATTTTCGCANNACTTATCAAGAGCGTCAGCATTGATGGAAATTTCTGACGCAACTTAAGCGTTGAACATGCCGTGTGAAACGCCCCAGCGCTTTACAAGCTCGGGCCACAGGCGCAACGGTGTATTGTCGATCCCGCGCAGACCGTACCCATGGCCGCCATTTTCGAAAACATGCATGGCGGTAGGCACGCCCATCCCTTTGAGCGCTGCATAGAGATTCAACGAATTCTCAACTGGCACGGACAGATCGTCCGTTGCATGCAACAAAAAAATTGGTGGCATATCGGGGCGTGTTGTTGACTCGAGCGAGTACTTGTCCAACAGGTTTTCGCTGGGATCTGTGCCAATCATATTTTCGCTTGAGCTGCCATGCGTAAACGGCTTTCGCATAGTCGCTACAGGATAAACCAGCACGCTTGCATCAGGCCTTGCTGAGAGCTGATCTGCCTCATCAACCGCTGAGTAAACATCGGTGTCAAATCTTGCCGTCAAGGAACCCGCAACATGGCCGCCAGCAGAAAAACCCATCACCATCACACGCGCTGGATCGATCCGATCTTCTCCAGCACGCGCGCGAATGACTCGCATGGCCCGCTGTGCATCCTGCAACGGCGTATCGGGCCCTGCCGCCCATCCCTGATGCGGCAGCCGGTACATGAGGACGTAGACGCTCGCACCGCCGCGTGAAAAAAGTCGTGCGCCTTCATATCCTTCCTTGTCGATGACGACCCATTTGTAGCCGCCGCCTGGTGTAATTAAAATCGCCGATCCGTCCGGGGTCTGGCTTCGAAACACAAACAACCTTGGCCGCGTCACATTATGCAATGCCCGATCGACCAGCCCGAAATCATTGTCCCGGTGAACCACTTCCTCTGGGACGGAAACATTTACAGCGCCGGGCGCGCCATCCGGCCAAAGATCAATTTCAAAATCAGGTTGCCGGTCGAGATCGACGAGCAACGTGTCCGGCTCAGTCGCTTGNNTTGATTCGTTTCTTGCGTCGCACAAGCCGCCAGCGACGCCGCGCCGCCGGCGAGCATCAGATTTCTTCTGGTTACGCTCATATGACTTTGCCTAGTTAAACAGTCCCGGCAGCCACAATGACAGCGCCGGCACATAGGTGATGACCAGCAGCGCTGCGATAAGGGCGCCGTAAAACGGCCAGATGGTTTTGACCGTCTGCTCAACCGGAATTTTTCCTACCGCAGAGCCCACAAACAGCACCGATCCGACCGGCGGCGTTACGAGACCGATGCCGAGATTCAACATCATGATGATGCCGAAATGCACAGGGTCCATGCCGATCTTTTGCACCACCGGCAGCAGGATAGGCGTCGTGATGACAATGAGCGGCGACATATCCATAAAAGTGCCTAGCAACAGCAACATGATGTTGATGATGAGCAGAATAAGGATCGGATTATCGGTCAGCGTTGTAATGAGATTGGCAAGCTGTGTCGGCGTTTCCAGAATTGCCAGCGCATAACCGAACGCCGTCGCCGAGCCGATGATCAGCAGCACCATGGCGGTGATTTTCACAGACTGTATCGCGGCTTCTACAAACTTAGACCAGCCGAGCGTTCTGTAAACGAACGCGCCCACAAGGATCGTATAAATCACAGCAATGGCGGATGATTCTGTTGCGGTAAAAATCCCACTCAATATGCCGCCCATGATGATCACCGCCGCCATGAGGCCCGGAATAGCCAAGGCAAAGGCACGTAAGAACACTTGCCATCCTGGAAAACTCCCGCGCGGGTAACCGCGTTTTACCGCAACGATCCAGGCCACAAACATCAACAGCGCCGCCGTCAAAACACCAGGCACAATGCCCGCAAGAAAAAGATCGCCAATGGAAACGCCTGTCCCTGTCGCTGCTGCATAGATGATCATGTTATGTGACGGCGGGATAAGCAGACCAACAATCGCTGCCGTCACAGTCACGTTGACCGCATAATCGCCGTCATATCCCTTCTCCTTCATCAGCGGCATCATGGTTGAACCCATGGCCGATGCTGAAGCGATTGCGGAGCCCGAAACGGCGCCGAACAAAGTCGATGCGCCGACAGTCACCTGCCCTAGCCCGCCGCGCGAGCGCCCAAATATCGCTTCGGCAACTTGTACGAGACGCTCCGCAATGCCAGACCGGTACATGAGATCGCCGGCGAAGATAAAAAACGGGATCGCCATCAAGGTGAATACGCTCATTCCCGCAGCAACGCGCTGGAAGACAACCACAAGCGGAATGTCCATCACAAAAAACGCCGCCATGGACGCGCCGAGCAATGCGAACGCTACCGGTGTGCCAATAGCAAGCAGGACAAGTAAAGTCAGAACAAGGACGGTCAGCTCCATCGCGGGTCCTCCTCGTCCTTCACATCGACGCCTTTCAGCTCCTCCAATGCACGCTCAAGCGAAAACAGAAAAATCAAGGCGCCGGATATGGGCAGGCCGAGATACGCAAGTCCGCGCGGCAGACCGAGGGACGGGATCACATGCTCCCATGTGCGCGCCACAAGCTCGCCGCCCCAGAATAGCATTGCGAGCCCGCATGCCCCGACAACAATGTTAGACGCCACGCGCATGATCCTTTGCACACTTGGCGGCGATGCATTTTCAAACGCAACGATGCGTATGTGAAAGCCTTCGCGCACGCCGGCGGCGGCGGCAAATGAGACATACCAGATCATCAGGGTAAGCGACGCTTGCTCCGACCAGGATGGGCTGGAGTTGAGAACGTAACGCCCGAACACCTGCCAGCCGACAATCACGGTCATCAGCGCGATACCCACCGCTGCCGCTTTGAGCAATAACTCCGCCGCTGCATGCGTGAGTTTTGAAAGTCGTTCCATCATTCGCTGGCCATCTCCTCAATCTCGCGCACGAGCTGCTTTTGTTCATCGCTCACGACAAAGCGGTCCCATACGGGCCGCATGCGTTCCACAAATTGACTTAAATCTTCGACTTCATTCGCCTCAACGCCTGACGCCAACAGCCGTTCGCGCGCGTCGGCGACGCGCTGGTCCCAAAGCGTGCGCATATACGGTACGGAGTCCTTTGCCGCTTGCTTTACTGTTGCGCGATCTTCTTCAGACAATTTGCGCCACCTTGATGCCGACATGACCAGCACTTCCGGCGCCATCACATGACGCGTCAGGCTATAATATTGTGCAGCCTCGAAATGCCGGCCCGACTCATATGACGGCCAGTTGTTTTCGGCGCC
>DGNI01000052.1:31848-50686 GCA_002388885.1 Parvularculaceae bacterium UBA4496
AATTATAAAATGACCGCTCGCCGGAGTCGTAATAGCAAAGACCGATCAATCCATGCGGCTCGAGCGACCCAAGAATGCGCTCACCCGGTGCGCCATCGAGCGAACGGCGCATGTGTTCTGTTGAACGAAATAAAAACGGCAGTGAAGGAATCGCCGTTAGCGGCTCGATGGAATTGAGCGGCGCCAGATTGACGCGATTCATATCGAGCCCGCCGAAGGTCGTAATTTCCAGCGTGTCGCGTTCCGAGCCTAACTGACCGCCGGCGAATATCTTGATGTCGAGCCGCCCGCCCGTCCGCTCACGTAGCAGCCGCGCCATCTCCTTCACGGCCTGGACCGTCGGGTACTCTTCCGGATGCGTGTCGTTCGAGTAGAGCGGTCGCGGACCGCTACGCCCGCATCCTGCGAGCATCGCAGCTGCGCCCCCAGTAAGCATCATCCGGCGGCTGATCGAAAAAGTCTGGCCATCCGTCATAGGGTTACGCCTCGCTTCCAGATCGCAATGGATCTTTCGTTATTTTCTTCGTTTCGCGTCGTCTCTCCGCTGGCGACAGCGATGACTTTCCGCCATAGCGCTTCTTCAATGGTTTCCCGGCTCTCAGCCTCAAGGACGGCGCCGGCGTCAAAATCGATCCAGCGCGGTTTGCGCTCCGACAGCGACGTGTTTGATGCAATCTTGATTGTTGGCGCAGGAAATCCAAGCGGCGTGCCGCGTCCGGTTGTAAACAAAATGATGGTTGCGCCCGCTGCCGTCAGCGCCGTTGATGAAACCGCATCATTTCCCGGCGATTCGAGGATAGATAATCCGGGCTGGTTTACCAATTCGCCATAACGCAAAACGTCAGTCACGACAGAGTTGGCGCCGGCCTTCTGCGCCGCGCCAAGTGATTTTTCTTCCAGTGTCGTTATTCCGCCTTTGATATTCCCTGGGGACGGGTTTTCATAAATCGGCTGATCATGCGCGATGAAGTAGTTTTTGAAATCATTAACCGTCGTTACGAAGCGGTCGTAAACGTCCTCGCTTGCACAGCGTTGCAGCAACGGGCGTTCAGCGCCGAACAATTCGGGAATTTCCGTCATTACGGATGTTCCCCCCGCGGCGGTAAGGCGATCGGTTATCCGGCCCACAAGCGGATTGGCGGTCAGCCCGCTGAACCCATCCGAACCGCCGCACTTCACACCAATTACAAGGTCAGATATTTTACAGACTTCTCGCTCATCTTCAGCGGCACATTGGTTAAGCTCTTTGACGGCCTCAATGCCCGCTTCGAACTCGTCCTCCACTTCTTGTGATGAAAAGGCGCGGATCCGGTTTCGTCTCTTCTCAGGCACGCTCACAAGTAGTCTTGAAAGCTGATTTGATTCACAACCCAGCCCCAAAATCAACACGCCCGCTGCGTTCGGATGCGACGAGAGCGCGGCAAGGATAGATCGCGTTCCATCGAGATCGTCGCCCAGTTGCGAACACCCAAAGGGATGCAAAAACGCATAAACGCCATCAATATTCTCACTGGCGGCTGACGCATTCATCTCCCGCGCAATACGCTCTGCTGTGTTTGCAACGCACCCTACGGTTGGCAATATCCAGATTTCATTTCTGACGCCCACGCGGCCGTCAGCACGGCGGTAACCCATAAACGTATCGTTGATGAGCTTTTGTTGTGTATCTGACGCGAGCGCGCTGAAGGGTGGATAAGTTTCGACGTCGTTCAGTGCCGTTCTGAGATTGTGACTGTGCACATGCTCGCCTACACTGATCGAAGCGCTAGCCAATCCGATCGGCGAGCCATATTTGACGACCTGCTCGTCTTCTCCGATATTTTTTAGTGCAAATTTATGCCCGGCGGGGATCGGCATTCGCACCGAAACAGTTTCAGCGCCAAGCGCGATCGACGCCCCCGCCGGAGTGTCGGCAAGGGCAACAGCGACATTGTCGCTTGCATGAACGCGCAGCGCTTTTGGCGCTTCGATGCGATGATGGACCGTCATACGGCCGCTCGCTCCCTTAAGGCCGGACGTCAAGTGCGCCCGTACTCGGTTTCTTCTTTTGCGGCCGCGATAATGCGACCAAAGGCCTAGTCGCCGCTATTTCAGCAACCTATGTACCCCACTGAATGAATGGCACTTTCGCAAAGAGCTCGCGCTCCTCGCGGCGGGGATCGTCGACAAGTTCGGTTTTTCTGTCGAAGATCATGGTCTCACGATTAGGCAAGGTATGCTGGCGCCAATCGGGGATGCCGTCATGGTTCGGGTCGCCATTGCGTGCGAGATTGATAAACGCCGTACTTAACTGATCCGCAACACGGCGTGCGGCACGTCCCGTTCCTGTAATCGAGCCTTCCTTGTCTATGTTGTCGAACGCCAGCGGTATGTCGAACGTATGCGGCGCACCCCACTTGCCGCCGTCCAAAGGTGACGGCAAATTCATCTGGTAAACCCATGTGGGCGCGCCCTGCCGCGCGCGCGCATCCGACTCTTCCACCTGCCCGCGCCAGGAACGGCTCGCTGTTGTTGCCGCAAAGAACACATCAGACGGCGAAGAGTCAGGATAGGTCCGGCGGTAAGTTTCCAGTACTTCCGCTGGAGAAATATCAACGCGCATATGCCGGGCGAGGCGCGCGGGGACCTCATCCCATGTAAGTTCAAATGAATCCGGTTCCCGATTGCCAATCAGGTTGCGCGTTTCACCTTTTGTATTGCCGAGGATCATCGGAATTGACGCCGATTGTTCCGGCGCTTCCGGCCAGAACGGATGTTGCGTCAAAAACCGCTCATCTAGCACCGGCCCGAAATAAAGCCCCCGTTCCGCGTTGATGGGGTCGGCAGCAGATGTCGCTTCGATCAACCTTTCGACAGGCGCCGTTTTCAGCGTCTCAACATCATCAGGCGCGATTGAGGCTGCATCGAGAAACGTGCGCGCGCGTTCGGTAGCGTTCAACGGTCCGGACGCCGTTACCTGCTGACCGCTCATGGTCGCTGCTGAGTGAAATAAATCTTTCGCCGCTGCCGCCGCCATCATAGTCGCGATTTTTGCGCCGCCGCCGGACTGGCCGAACACCATCACACGGGATGGGTCGCCACCGAAAGCGACAGCATTATCGCGCACCCATTGAAGCGCAAGCACCAGATCCCAGATGCCGGCGTTGCCGGAATCAGGAAAAGCGCCGCCGGTCAGCATCGGCAAATATAAGTAGCCGAATGCGTTCAAACGGTGATTGACGGTGATGACCACGACATCGCCCTTGTTGACGAGGTTTACGCCGTCATAAAGCGGATGCGACCCTGATCCTGAATTGTAGGCGCCGCCGTGAAAATAAACCATCACCGGGCGATTGCCGCCGTCAGCAAGCGCAGAGGTCCAGACATTCAGGAAAAGGCAGTCTTCGCTTATCGTTTCGCGCTCACTGCCTTGCGGCGAGGCCGCGCCGTATTCAAACGCGTCTAGAGGCTCCTGCCATGATTGAGGCGCCGCCGGTTTTTCAAACCGAGACTTGGCTGTATCCGCGCCGTAGCGAACGCCTTTAAAAATTTTGACGCCGTCCTGAACATAGCCTCTAACCGGCCCATGCGCAGTCATGGCGACAGGGTGGTCGCGAGCGTCCGAAGCAATTGCGCTTGGTGAGAGTCCAGCCCCGAGAGCGAGACCACTCGCGATGACGCTCCGCCGGTTGAATGAGTAACTTTGATTCATACCCTTCCCCTTCCGGCGCAGCCGGCGCTTTTACCTGCCGCTCTTGCGCGCGATTTCGATCGCTTCACGCGAGAGCTGCGTCACCGCTTCGAAGTTTCCAGCCTCAATTTCTTTTGATGGCGTCAACCAGCTTCCGCCGCAGGCGACAACGGCGGGAATGGCGAGGAAATCTTTGAGGTTTTCTGCGGAAACGCCACCGGTTGGCATGAAACTCATGTGCCGGAACACGGAGGAAAGCGCTTTCAGCATCGGCGCGCCGCCGGAAAGACCTGCCGGGAAAAATTTTACGGTGCACAGCCCCAAATTCCATGCGCGCTGCACCTCGCTGGGCGTGACCGTGCCCGGGAAGACGTCAAGTCCGCGCGACTGACAAAACCGGACAACATCTTCGTTAAGCCCTGGCGAAACGACAAACTTGGCGCCGCGGCGGACGGCTTCTTCCGCTTGGTCTAGAGAGAGAACCGTACCCGCGCCAACCACTGCGCCGCCGGCGTCTTTCGCTATGGTCTCAAGACAGTCCATTGCAGCATCTGTACGCAAAACGACTTCAATAATATCGAGCCCGCCCGCCTGAAGCGCTGCAACCGTTTTCAACGCCACATCAGGATCATCAGCCTGAACCAGCGGAACCACCGGAGTATTTTTCAGTTTATCAGCAAGCATAAAAAGCAATCGTTCCTTACCGCTGGACTCTTCCAGATCCGTCGCCGGCCATGAGTTTTTCAACTTCCGCGACGGAGACGCGGTTGAAGTCGCCGAGGATGGAATGCTTGAGGCAGCTCGCGGCGACGGCGAACTCCAGCGACTGCTGGCGATCGTCGTAGGCGTTGAGACCGTAGATCAGCGCCGAGGCGAAACTGTCGCCGCCGCCCACACGGTCGACGATATCGGTCATATCGTAGCGTCGGCTCAGCCTGAACCCGTCCTTGTCGCGCAGGCATGCCGACCAACCATTGTGATCGGCGCTCTTGCTCTCGCGCAGGGTGATCGCAATGGCGCTCATGTTGGGGTAAAGCTCCAGCACTTTCGATGAGAGCGCCTCGTATTTCGCGGTGTCGAGCTCACCGCTCTCAACTTCCACATCGACGGTTACGCCAAGCGATTTTTGGCAGTCTTCTTCGTTGGCGATGCCGACATCCACATATTTGACCAGCTCGGCCATCACTTCCGGCGCGGACTTGCCGTATTTCCAGAGTTTGCCGCGATAGTTGAAGTCGCAGGAAACAGTGACGCCGGCGTTTTTGGCTGCGCGTACGCATTCGATACTGAGGTCAGCAGAGTTTTGCGTCAGTGCCGGGGTAATGCCGGTGATGTGCAGCCACTTGGCGCCGTCAAAGATCTTGCCCCAGTCGAAATCGCCGGACTTGCATTCAGCGATTGCGGAATTTGCGCGATCATAAACCACTTTTGACGGCCGCTGGTTGGCGCCGGTTTCGAGATAATATATCCCGATCCGCTCGCCGGCTCTCCTGATATGGCGCGTATCGACGCCGAAGCCTCGCAATTCGCGCACAGCGCTTTCGCCGATATCGTTATCGGGCAGCGCCGATACAAACCCCGCATCCAATCCGTAGTTGCACAGCGCCACGGCCACATTCGCCTCGCCGCCGCCAAAAGTCGCCTCAAAGGACGGCGACTGAAAAAAACGCTCATGTCCCGGCGTTTTTAGCCGGAGCATGATCTCGCCGAAAGTTAAGTATTCCGACATAACGTGCCTCTTATTTAAAGCGTGCTATCTGGCGAGCCACCCACCATCGACCGCCAGAGTCGTACCGTGCACATAGTCCGATGCTGACGATGCAAGAAACACAACAGCGCCCGCCAAGTCGTCAGGGTTCCCCCATCGGCCCGCCGGTATCCGTCCGAGAATTTCGGCGTTGCGTTTTTCATCTGCTCGCAATGCAGCCGTATTGTTCGTTGCGATATACCCGGGCGCAATCGCGTTTACGTTGATGTTTTTCAAAGCCCACTCATTGGCAAGTAATTTTGTAAGACCCGCAACGCCGCTCTTGCTTGCCGTATAGGAAGCGACACGAATACCGCCCTGAAACGACAGCATCGACGCGATATTAATGATTTTTCCCTTGCGGCCCGCGCCGACCATTTTTCGCGCAACCGCTTGCGACAAGAAAAACAGGGTCTTCAGATTAACGTCCATCACCGAGTCCCAGTCTTCCTCAGTGAAGTCGAGCGCGTCGTTGCGTTTGATCGTACCGGCATTGTTGACGAGAATGTCNNCCGAGCGCAGCTTCCGCCGCCGTAACGATGGCGTCGACACCGTCTGCGGACGACAGATCCGCTTCCATGAAAGCAAATCGTCGGCTCAGTTTTTCAACTTCGGTTTTTGTTTCCTCTGGCGCTGTTCGCCCAACAGCGGCGATGTCTGCGCCAGCCGCCGCAAGACCGATTGCAAGCCCCTGCCCGATGCCGGTATTGGCGCCCGTTACGAGCGCGACTTTATTTTTCAAGCTAAACATTTTGTAGCCAATGATTCCCTAACAGTTTTGGATCTTCGTCCAATTACTTGAGTGTTTTTCGCTCAGGAGCGTAAAACGCTTCTGAGATAATCCGCGATAGCCTCATCTTGAGCGTTGGTGAAAAAATACTCCTCGAAACGCTCCCCAGCGATGGCAGCCTTCAACAGGTCTTGGTCGACCTCTTTCAGAACATCGAGCATGTCTTTACATGACGCGGCTTTGAGATCCTTCAGGATGCCGCGGTTCTTCGCCATGATGGCTGCGCGCTCTTTCGGATATCCGACGCCCCGTTCAACTTCGAACAACTTTCGGTAGCAGTCCTGTAGGTTGAGCTCTGCAGCCCATCCGAAACCCTTTGCATAGGGCATCGCAAGAGCGTTGCCGTCATTGATCTGCCCAAAGAGGAAGGCGTCTGTAGGATCCACAACGAGGCCGCAAAAAACGCCTGGCATCGCATTGCACGCCAGCATTGAGCCCATCCCAGTACCGCAACCCGTAACAACGAAATCCGCAGCCTTTGAGTTGATGAGGATGCCCGCAAGAAGCCCGTTCATCACATAGGTCAGCGAGGCTTTATCTTCCGGCGTGTACATGCCGTAATGAAAAACCTTGTGGCCCAGAGGTTCGACCACAGACGTCAGGGCGTTGTGTACGATATCGCTTTTGGCGGCTTGGCTGTTTTCGATGATCAATGCGATTTTCATTGGACCTACCTGTTAATGGAGGCTGCGGACAATTCTAAGTGGGCCTAATCAACGGGATTAGGTAACCGGTGTCATAACATTACTGATGCACGCCGACAAGGCGTCAAATTAGACCTTTTTGGGCGGGGCAGCCGAATCACGAACCACGATTTCCGGCGTGAACGAGACCAGCTCCGCAGCCGCCTTCTCAACCGGTTCCATGAGCAGTAGCGAAGCGGCCGCCCGTCCCATTTCACGGATCGGAAGCCGCACCGTTGTCATTGGCGGCCAAACACGCGACGCCATCGGCGTGTCGTCAAAGCCGACGATTGAGATATCTTCCGGCACTTGCAAACCAGCCTTACGCACTGCCTGATAGGCGCCGACCGCCATTTCATCGTTACCGGTAAAAATCGCTGTCGGCCGCGCATCGGAATAAATCAATTTTTCTGCACACTGTACGCCGGAGTCGAACGTATAGGCGCCCTCTACCGTCCATTTTTTTTGCAGTGTCAGGCCGTGTTCCTTGAGTCCTGCTTTAAACCCGGCAAGTCGTTCATGCGCAGAGCGGAAGGTGCTCAGACCGTGTATGTGAGCAATTTTTTCATGTCCTAAAGACGCAAGATGCCTTGCCGCCTGCGCTGCACCTTCTGCGTCATGGGTGCGGACCATTCGCGATGGCTTATCAAGCTCCACCGAGGCGATGCGAACATAGTCGCATCCAAGCTCTTCCAACATTTCCGCAAGCGCATCGTCCTCAGAAACGGATGGCGGCAAGATCACGCCAAGCGGCTTTTGCTGGCTTACGAATGTATGAATTTTCTGCCTGAAATTCTCCTCACTGCGTTCGCACGGATGCAATACAAGCTGAAAGCTCGTATCTGCCAGGACATCCAGTATGCCGCGCTGCATGTTCACCACATATTGCGGGCTTGGGTTGTCATAGATCATGCCGACAAGAAATGATCTGCGAAATGCCAGCGCTCGCGCCTGCGGGTCCGGCGCATAGCCATGCTCGGCGATAATCGCCTTAACTTTTTCTCGTGTTTCCTGACGTACTAGAGGCGATTCATTGATCACTCTGGAAACCGTCTTTTTCGATACGTTTGCGAGCCGCGCAACATCATTGATCGTAATCTTCGCGCGGTGATTGGGTGTGCCGCCACGCGTTTCCACCGGCGGCTTTCCTGCCGACTTTGCCGTTTTTTTATCTTTGCTCGCCACGTCGTTCCCGCTTACTGATTCGCCTGCAGAAACTGTCGCGCCAAGCCGTTTAAAGCGCAAACACCTTCTGCGCCTTTCCTGTCAGGTACCACGGGCTTTTGAAGCGCTATCAAGTGCTTCAGGAGATTTCGGATCCATGGTTTCAAGATCCCACTGGGAAGGGTCAAATGCCCGGCGGGTTTCCTTCATTTCGGGATAACCGCCGACTTCTTCCTGACTATCAATGATCCACCCCCGACCTTCGGCGGCGTTCGCCAAAACCCTGACGTCATGGCCATCTCTGTCCCACGGCCGGGCGCCGGCATTCGCCAGAACATTTTGCTCGACAACATTCGACGGCCATGGCGTCACATTGCCGGGAAGATCAAGCGGTTCTGTGGATTCCAAAATCTGAGCTGCGCTCGTCGTATAACGCCCCGTTACCGGCAGGGGCCGGCCGTATTCATCAACGGCGACATTGTCTCGCATGTAGAGCGCTAGATCCCCCTCCCCGCCGATCATAACAAATGGCAGGTCATCGGGCGTGGAAGGGCCACCGCGCAACACATTGCCAATCAACGTCATCTGACCTGTTTCGAAAGGAACATCGCCCCACTCAAGCGCCTGAAGGTTGTAGTGGATGGCGCGCGGCCCCGGATCATAAATGAAATTGTTGATCATGGCGCCGTGAACGCCGCCCTTGAACAGTGCGCTCCGCTCAAAGTTATGCGCATAAAGATTGCCGTAAATCAGGATGTTACTGACATTATCGTGAATGAGCGAGCCTTTCGAGTGTTCGAACTTCGGATGTGTTGAATCCGCAAGCCCTTCTGCAATAATGTTATTGCTGAAAGTGATATTGTGCGATGTGCCCTTGCGCCATTCATCAGGCGTATCGCCGGTAAAACGCGGGCCTGAAGCGGAAAGATTTTCGTCCGTGGCCCATGTGAGCGAACAATGGTCGACAATCACATTGTATGCGGAAACTGTCGAAATGGCGTCTTCGCCCCAGCCGCTACCGCGCGCTTCACCCAGATCGCCGGGACGGATACGCAAGTGACGGATGATGACGTCATGACTTCGCACATCGATCCCCCCACGGATCAAAGTAATGCCGGGGGACGGCGCGGTTTGACCGGCGATCGTCACAAACGGCTCAGAGATGACGAGCGTAGATTTTTGAAGATCGATGACGCCGCCAACTTCAAACACGATGATCCGCGGACCTTCCATTGCGACCGCTTCGCGTAATGAACCGGGGCCTTCAGCGGCTAGCGTTGTGACTTTTACGATTTCGCCGCCTCGTCCGCCTTGCGTCATTGCAGCCCAGCCGATAGCGCCTTCAAAGGCGGGCCTGTCAGTCTGGGCCGCCGTTTCCGGCTGGGCCGAATCATCACTGCCGCAAGCCGCCAGGGTGACAGCCCCTGACGCACAGACCAATATGCGAATTATTGTGAAAAATCGTGCAGATTTCACGAAAGTCCTCCTCCAAGCCATTTTTTCGGCCGCCAAACTCACCGTGAGGCGACCTTTTGTTTGAAAATGACACCGGTTTCCTATAAAGTCCACCTTCAGGGACAAAAATCGACAGGCGCAAAAATATGCAACAAAAACAACCAGCCGCCAACGGAGCTGGCCTTCTGGGGGTAGCCAGATCCTTTGTCGAGGCGAGGCAGGGCGGAAAAACCGTCATAACCTATCCGGGCAAAGCCCCATCCAGCCTTCAAGAAGCGTACGCAATACAGGACGAAGCGATCAGCTTATGGACTGACACGGTCGCCGGATGGAAAGTCGGCAGAATTACAGGCGAAGACGAAAAACGATTTGGTGTTGATCGCCTTGTCGGACCTATTTTCAAAAATTCAATTCGCCGCTCCAACGCCAAGGCAGAACCGATGCCGGTTTTCGAGAGCGGCTTTGCCGCCGTTGAAGGCGAAATTGTCATCATCCTGGGCGTAGATGCGCCGCCAAATAAAATGCAGTGGGCAACGGATGAAGCCTCTGCGCTGATCCAATCCATTGCGGCTGGCATCGAAATCGCCAGCAGCCCATTTCCGGGTATCAATGACTCAGGTCCGTTGGTTACGATTTCCGACTTTGGAAATAATTTCGGACTGATCATCGGAAATGAGATACCTGATTGGAAATCTTTTGAGTTCGACAAATGGCGATGCGAAACTTTCATCGATGGTAAATCCGTAGGAAAGGAATCGCCGGCCTCCATTCCGGGCGGTCCGATTGAGTCACTGCGATTTCTACTGGAATTGAGCGCCAAAAGGGGCCTTCCCCTCAAAAAAGGGATGTCGATATCTACGGGCGCTATTACCGGTGTTCACGCGGCGCAAGTGGGTCAATCCGCAAGCGTCGTTTTCGATGGCGTCGATCCAATTCGTTGTGAATTATTGAATTACACGCCGCCCGACCCGCAATCGGCAACCTTGAGGCAATCAGCATGAGAAAATCAGCCATTATCGCAAGCTCGGCCCTGTTCGTAATTTCCTGCAGCCAGTCAGATAAATCAACTGACAATACTGAGGATGCTGCAGAGATCGGCTCATCTCTAGCCGACAAAAGCGAGCTCGATATATCCGACCTGCCGCCGGAGGTGCTTGCCGTCGCGCAAGAAGCACGGCCGGATATCAACTTCACGGAAGCGGAGAAAGAGCTACGCAATGGCGTCACTTATTACGATGTCGGCGGGATTGATGAGAGCGGCGCCGAGATCGAACTCGACATCATGCAGGATGGCGACGGCTGGCGCGTCGTCGAGATTCAGCGCGATATCAGCTTTGACGAAACACCTGACATTGTCCGCGCTGTGCTATTGGAGCGCGTTCCAGGCGTTTCCCCTGACCGCATTATCGAAAGCGACCAAACTGACGGCGTCATAATCTATGAATTTTTCACCCGAAGCGAAGCAGGAAATGAAACGAAATACGAAGTTAAACTTGAAAACGGCGAAGCGGAATTTCTCGAAGAGGAGTGGTCGCACTAGCGCAGGGCGCGATATTTCATATTTCTAAAGCGCGCCGCTCCCTCGCCTGCAGCATATATCCCGGGCCTTAGGCTCAAAAAGTCGTAAGCCACGTTGTGGTGATAGCCGGATGTTTCGATTTGAACGTCAAACCTTCGCCAATCGGCGCCGTCTGCACTCGTGAACATTGTGACAATGTGACGATCGTTTTCAAGTTTGATGAACAGGCGCCGCGTAGTTTTTCCGATCACATTCGCAATGCGGCGTTCTGTTCCATATCGGTGCATCACAAGGCCATCGTCGTCAAATCCAAGGCCGCAATAAAGGCTTTCATTGTAGAACAGCAGCAGCCCCGACATTGCGCCTGCATCCCGTTCAATTTCGATCTCAACTGAGTAGCTAAGATCGCCGTTGACAAAACATAACGGCGACGCACCTGCAGGCGATGTCCCCTTTGCCGCCAGCTGCAGCATGTTATTGTCAGTCTTCACTCGCTGGCTTTCATCTTCTCCGGGGCGATAGAACGCCCAATGAGACTGCAGCTCCGACTCTGAAAAGTCATCGGAAAGCGCTACGCCGTGTGGTTGTTTTCTTCCGCCTGCAGGTATGGCGATTGGTTTTGATAGATCGCCGCCAGCCGCTTCAAACCAGCCATCGTCGCGCCATCTTGCGGGATCGAGCAGACACTGCCGCCCTAGCGTCCAGTAGCCATTTTCATACCCGTGATAGACCAGCCACCAGTCGTCTCTCGATGGTCCTTCGATCAAGGTTGCATGTCCGCGCGACCACCATTTTTCTTCTCTGGAACTCGTCCGCACCTGCGGATTGTTCGGCGCATGCTCCCACGGGCCGAAAACGGATTTCGAACGCGCTGCAATCACCATGTGTCCCGTAGGCGGCCCCGCCGTTCCCCCAACTGCCGTCAGCATGTAAAACCATTCACCGCGACGAAGCATCTTCGGCCCCTCCGGGCAGAAACACTCAACGTCCCAGTCTTCCGGATATCGCCAAGGATCATACACATGATGAACGGGGCCATCTGTTGCCAAGCCGTCATCAGTAAGCACAACCATGTCGCCATTGGAAAGGAACAAGTATCGCTTTCCGTCTTCGCCGACCATATGACCGGGATCAATATGATCATGAAGCTTGAGATCAACAGGTTCGCTCCACGGTCCTTCAATAGACTCTGAATGGATGACGTAGATGGATTTATAATTTTTCGTGCGCGCTGGAATATAAATAAAATAGCGGCCATCATGTTTGATAAGGTCGGGCGCCCAGACAGAACCGATCGGCGTCCACAACGCTGGCGACAATGGCGACCAGTTCACGAGGTCGAAGGATTTCCAGATCAGGAGCCCGGGATAAGCGTCAAAGCTGGAAAACGTTATGTAATAGACGTCACCGTCCTTGATGATCGATGGATCCGGATGATCGCCGGCGAAAATCGGATTTAAGAACGTCCCGTCGCCACGGTCTGCGATCCGCTGGCTCTCGAATCCCCGTCCCCATAGATCAAGGCCGTTCTTTGGTGTTGATGATCCTGTTTGTCTGGCGCTGAACAGGCCTTGATGCCTGGCACAGCCTGCAAGCACTGCCGGAAGACCCAAGCCAGCAAGTTCAATCGTTTTTCGCCGGTTTATCATTACAACCTGCAACGGCTCTACAAATTAAACGGCCCGAAGCGCGGGAGGACGCTTCGGGCCTTTTTACTTGGCGTCAGCGGCATGTCGCCGCCCAGCTCCAAGGGATCAGAAGTTGTAACGCGCCCCAAAGATAAAGTTGCGCCCCGTATGGTGATAGAGAGTGGGCAGTCTCAGCATATCGAATGTCTGATGCTCGTATTCATCTGTCAGGTTGATCGCATCAAACGTGAGTTCAATATTATCCGTCACAGCGTATTGCATGGCGAAATCAAGATTGAACGTCGATGCAACACCGCGCTCTTCCCGTCCATCGCTGCTGCGCGGGTTTGTTGTCAGATAATCACTGCGGTACGCGCCGGTAATTCGCGCGCCGAGCCGATCATCTTCGTAATAGAACGTTGCGTTCACCGCATGATCGGAAAATCCGATGATTTCATCGGAATCGACAAAGGTGTAGTTGCCCGTAAAGCCGGTATTGCCGAAGAAGCCAGGCAGAAATGTGAACGGCTGCTGATAAACTAGTTCCAAACCTTTAATTTTGGCGGAACCGCCATTCGTAACCTGACTGATCTCTACAGCCGGATCGCCGCCGCCAGCAAGCAGGATGGCGAGAGGGCTTGTAGGTGATGCAACTGAAGCCGGCAGGCCGGTGGCGCTAAACGTCGTTTCTACAACATCCGACTGCAGGAAGAATGAAGAAACATCCTTGTAGAAAAGACCCGCGGCAAGCAACGCCTCATCCGCAAAGTACCATTCAAGCGACAAATCGAGAGTAGTCGCGCGAAACGGATCAAGCCCTGGGTTGCCTTGGCTGATCTCAAACGGAGGGCCCGTGAAGGTGTCGATCGAGCCGCCTGGCGTCAGGTCGCCGAGCGAAGGACGCGCCATCACCTGCGCATACCCTGCACGGATCAGGAAGTCATCCGTCGCTTCAAGCACGAGATTAAAGGACGGCAACCAGTCGTCATAGCTACGTTCAACGGAAACAAAGTCCGTACCGATGAAGCCGGTCGATGTCGTAGACGTTTCCACGTAGCGAACGCCGAAGTCACCGCGCACTGGCAATCCGCCAGCGTCAAAGTTGAAATCGACCTGGAAGTAACCGCCGACATCTTTTTCCTTAACGCCGCGCGTATCCTGCACGCGCTGCACAGGTGGAATATTGAAGAGGTCGATAAGGGCTGCGGCCGCACCAAAGTCGGGCGTCACCCACGAAGTATCAATTCCGGAGGGGGCATCAAGACCGTCGCCAAAGCCAGTCAGAATGTTTGCGATTGCATCCGTAACCGGAACGGCGTCATCAAAGCCCGCGAGACCAGAGACATCACCCTCAGCCCGCCCTTCGAATGTCGTAAATTCAAACTGCTTCCAGCTGAAACCGCCGCTTACAGAAACAGAGTCGTTCAAATCATAGGTCAGGTTCGCCTGAACTGTATCATAGGTGTTATCAACCCCTTGTGGACGGTTTCTGTATTGCGTGAACAGGAACGCTGTTGGATCGTTTACATCCAGAGAACCGAAATCGACAAAGGCCGAATTGGGATTGTCCGTGAAGTCATAGGTATATCCGGTAACAGGGTTTGCTGCGTCAAAGAAAATTGTCGCCTGTTGTGGAATATTGAAGTCCGAGCGGGAAATGCCGCCGAAGATATTTCCTCTCAGCCGGTCATTGAACTCATGTTCGATATTGCCGGTGAACTGATAGAATTCAGTCTCAAGCATATCGACACGATGTTCGGAACGAGCCGGAACGAGACCATTGCCCGTATCAGCCTGAAGATCGCCGACAAGCCGTGACAAAACACCGTCGCTGTTTACCGTGAAATCGGTGACGTCGATATTATCCGTATTACTGCGAATGAATACTTCAAGGAATTCTTCGCTACGGGTGCCGTCAAACTTCGAATAAAGGCCGTCAAAAGAGATCACGGTTGAGTCAGCGGGCCGGAACTGCATGGCCCCTGTGATCCCAAGCCGCTGCTGGTCGTAATCCAGCCGACCATAACGCGGGATTCGGGCGTAGTATGAGTTTTGTAAGGTTTGGCAGTCCGTTGGAAGCGGCGAGCCTGTACATGGCGTCCCGTTCACAGAGCGGAAGACGCCCTGGTCATCAAAACGTACTGTCGAAAAGCCTTCTTCCCTGATCACACGATCCTGAAAGGCCACAGATACCAGAGCGCCCCATGTTTCTGAAGGATTAGTATAGGAGACAAGTCCGCCGAAGCGAGGGCCAATGTCTTCTGAAAGATCATTATAAAGCGCGGAGCCAAATACGCTGCCGGTTACACCTGCGCCGTAATCGAAAGGTTGCGCTGTTTTCAATTCTACGTTTGCGCCCAGCGAACCTTCTTCAACCGATGCCGACTGACTTTTACGGACAACAAGTTCATTGAAAAGCTCTGAAGCGAAAGTGTTGAAGTCAAAAGCGCGACTTCTGTTCGAACCACCCGATGCGTCGGAGCCGCCGCCCGTTGTCAACGCTTCCATGCCGTTGATGCGAACGCGCGTAAAATCGCCCCCAAGACCGCGAACGGTAATTCTGCGGCCCTCGCCAGCTTGCCGGTCAATCGACACGCCCGGAATGCGCTGCAGCGATTCCGCCAGATTCAGATCAGGAAAGTCTGCAATGTCTTCGGCGACAATCGCATCGACAATTCCCGTTTCGTTGCGTTTCGTTTGCAGTGCAGCGCCAAGACTGCTTCTAAAACCGGTAACGATAATCGTATCTTCATTATCGTCATCCTGAGCTATCGCCGGAGCAGCGAAGCTCATCCCTGCCGCCAGCGCAATCAGCGATACGCCTACACGTCCATAAGTTTTGCCGTTCATGCCTGTCATAATGTCCCTCCCGTAACGTCGCTTAAAGCGTTAGTTTTTCACATTGACACCGGTGTCATTACGGTTTGCTACCGGTGTCATTCCGAGAACTTTATCTCACTCTCGCAGTCATGGCAAGACATTGCGCCAAAAATTCAACGTGCCATGGCTGGAGATACTAACATCTGTGCAGCGCACCAGCGTTTCGTGCTTCGTCATTTTCTCGTTTTGCGATCTTGAGATTGCCCAAGGTCGCCTATTGGGCTGCATGCCGGTCGCGATAAGCGAGAGGACTGCTAGAGTCATAAAGCGAAGCTCGTTACTAGCTGCACGAACTTTGAAATCAGTTTGTGACTTTTTCTGATATTGTGACCTCGCTCTTCTTCAGCCTAAACCTGTTCCGGAGAGTGTCATTGAAAAGAACTCAGAAAGAGCTGTTTTAAATATGCCGGAACTGCATCCCGACAGGCTATTTTCTTCCGACGAAACGCAACGCATGATCGCGCGGCGGTTGTTTGCTCAAGTTGAATCCTTGCCGATCATCAGCCCGCATGGCCATACCGACCCTGCATGGTTTGCAGAAAACAACCATTTCGCCGACCCCGCATCGCTTCTAATTATTCCCGACCATTATATTTTTCGCATGTTGCACTCTCAAGGCGTTCAGCTTGAGTCACTGGGCGTGCCAACAAACGACGGATCACCAGTTGAGCAGGATGCGCGAAAGATATGGCGCCTATTCGCCGAGCATTATTATCTTTTCCGTGGCGCGCCCACAAAAATGTGGATGGACTGGGTTTTGTCCTTTGTTTTTGGGATTACAGATGCGCTAAACGTAGAAACAGCGGACAGGATATTCGATCGCATAAGCGAATGCCTTGAGAAAGATGAATTTCGTCCGCGCGCAATGTTTGACCAGTTCAACATTGAAGTGCTGGCCACAACCGAAAGCCCGAATGACACTCTCAGCCATCACAAAACCATTTTAGAAAGTAGCTGGAACGGCCGAGTCGTCACAGCATACCGGCCCGACCCAGTTGTCGATCCTGAATACGAAGGATTTAATGATAACATCAACCGGCTGAGCGAGCTGACCGGAGAAGACGCTCATAGCTGGCAAGGTTATCTCGCCGCACATCGCAAACGCCGGGATTTTTTCAAATCCATGGGCGCGACTTCTACAGACCACGGTCACCCCACAGCGCAGACAGAAAACTTGGCTCCAGCTGAGGCGGAAAAGCTTTACGTAAAGGTGCTGTCTGGAAAGTGTACCGCTGCTGACGCTGAACAGTTCCGCGCGCAAATGCTTACTGAAATGGCGCGAATGAGCCTTGATGACTGCCTCGTCATGCAGATTCATCCAGGTTCTTTCAGGAATCACAGCGCAAATCTTTTCGAACGCTTCGGGCGGGACAAGGGCGCGGACATTCCGGCGCCGACAAATTACGTTCACGCATTGAAGCCAATGCTAGACAAATTTGGTCACGAACCAGGCCTTACGGTTATCCTGTTTACCCTTGATGAAACTTCCTACGCGCGCGAAATTGCGCCGCTGGCGGGCGTTTATCCGGCTTTGCGCCTTGGCCCTGCGTGGTGGTTTCACGACAGTCCGGAAGGCATGCGGCGTTTCCGCGAACAAACAACTGAAACAGCCGGATTTTACAATACGGTAGGGTTTAATGACGACACGCGCGCATTTCTTTCCATACCTGCGCGCCACGACGTCGCCAGGAGGATGGACTGCGCGTTTCTTGCACAACTCGTCGCCGATCACAGGCTTAGTGAGGATGAGGCAACTGAGGTCGCTGTTGATCTTGCCTACACGCTCGCCAAGAAAGCGTACAAACTTTGAAGACCATGCCCGAAAACGCAGCTCGACTTTCTGATGCAACGCTAGGGCAGCTAAAAAATAGCGTAAACGTCCCTCAATTCGATCGCAGTCAACTTGCGATTGGACAGGTGCATTTGGGCGTTGGCGCTTTTTTCAAGGCGCATGTTGCACAGTACACACAGCGCGCCATCGAAAAGGCGAGCGGAGATTGGGGGGTCTGCGGCGTGAGCCTGCAGAGTTCGAATGTTCGAAACACGCTGTTACCGCAGGACAATCTTTTCACCGTAACGGAGAAAAATGGCGCGGGAGCAAGCGTCAATGTTGTTTCTGTCTTGAAAGAAATTCTGGTCGCGCCGGAGAACCCGAAGGCGGTTGTCGACGCAATCACCGATCCGAAAGTGAAACTGGTCACGCTAACGGTGACCGAAAAAGGCTATTGTCTCGACCCGGCGACGAACGAACTGCAGTTTGATCATCCGGATATTCAACATGATCTGAATTACCCAGCCGCGCCGCGTACCGCTATCGGCATTCTCGCGTCAGCAATAAAAATCCGACTGAAAGCGCGGCGGCGCCTCTCGGTCGTGAGCTGTGATAACCTTT
Organism: Parvularculaceae bacterium UBA4496; assembly: GCA_002388885.1. Lineage (GTDB taxonomy): Bacteria > Pseudomonadota > Alphaproteobacteria > Caulobacterales > Parvularculaceae > Hyphococcus. Next base: position 49,777 of record DGNI01000052.1, read on the forward strand.
CTTCTAACGGCATCCGTCTTCAAAGCGCCGTCAAAGAATTTATTGCCGAAGCCAGCCCTGAAATACTCCCGGCGTTTGACGATTTGGTCCGGTTTCCATCGACGATGGTCGACAGGATTACGCCGGCGACCACCGAAGATGACTTGGGGGATGTCTACAAGTCATCCGGCCTCTATGACCAAGCCGCCGTCATAACAGAACCTTTCACGCAATGGGTCATTGAAGACGCATTCACAACGGATCGCCCTGCCTGGGAAGGCGCCGGCGCGACGCTAGTAGGCGATGTTGCGCCTTACGAACTGGCGAAGTTGCGTTTGTTGAACGGACCGCATTCAACAATCGCCTATCTTGGATATCTGATGGGATACGAATTTGTATCGGATGCGATGGCCGACCCTGATCTTTCTTCGTTTATCTTTGCCTTACAGGAAAAAGAAATCGCGCCGACTTTATCCACGCCCGCCGGTCTACCCTTGGCGCCATATATAATGGAACTAAACGAACGTTTTTGTAACCCGGCGCTGCGTCACAAGACTTGGCAGATCGCAATGGACGGATCACAGAAACTGCCGCAACGCTTGGTCGAAACAATTAGAGCACAACTGAAAGAAGACGGTCCAATTGATCGCCTTTCGCTCGCTATCGCTGCTTGGACGCAATATGTTTCGGGTACAGATGAGAATGGTGAAGCAATTGACGTCCGCGACCCGATGGCTGAGCGTCTGAGAAAAATCGGGCANNAATGATCCAATTGATCGAGCGCGTGCATTTCTGTCCGTCTCAAAAATTTTCGGCGATGACCTCATTCAATCAGAACGATTTTGCAGCGCGCTTTCGAAAGCAATCGAGGTGTTACGGAAACGCGGCGCACGCGACGCTATGATGATGAATGGTGGGCGGTGACGGGTTC
>DGNI01000050.1 GCA_002388885.1 Parvularculaceae bacterium UBA4496
GGCGCGGCGCAATCGGCACTTCTTCGCCGGTTTTCGGATTACGACCCATACGGAGCTTTTTGTCCCGAACGGAAAACGTTCCGAAAGAGGAAATCTTCACCGTCTCACCCTTTTCGAGCGTGCCGGCCACTTCATCAAGAATGCGTTCGACGAACGCTGCTGATTCGTTTCTTGAAATGCCCAGCGATCGATAGACTGAATCGGTGAGATCAGCCCGCGTGATTGTTTTTCCCGTCATATTCGCCCTTCCCATTCGCCCTTCTGTGGCAATCGGCCTGACGCTCACGCTCGGGCCCGTCTCCCCCAACGGAACGCAAGGTTAATGGCTGACCGGCGGTGTGGTCAATAACTCATTGAAATATATTGCCTGTTATTAAATCCGCATCANNGCGGCGCCCCAGGTGAGGCCGCCGCCCATGGCTTCGAAAAGAACAAGATCGCCACGCTTGATTCGCCCGTCTGCGACGCCCGCACAGTACGCAAGCGGGATCGACGCCGCTGAGGTATTCCCCTGTCCGGCAATAGTGGAAATCACCTGATTTGGACGTAGATTGAGTTTTTTCACGACGCCTTGAATGATCCGTTCATTCGCCTGATGCGGCACGAACCAGTCTATCTCAGTGACTGGCACATTCGCCTCTTCGCAAACGCTCACCATAGCCTGTGAGATACGCGTGACGGCTTCGCGGAAAACCTTGTTGCCCTGCATGCGCACATGACCGGTGGTCTGGCTCGAGGAAACGCCGCCATCCACATAAAGAAGATCGACAAGGTTTCCGTCGCAGCGCAAAAAACTCGACTTCATGCCGCGGTCGCCCGCTTCCGCAATATCCTGCGCCTCCAGAACGAACGCGCCGGCGCCGTCGCCAAATAGTACACAGGTGGCGCGATCCTCCCAGTCGAGAATGCGGGAGAAGGTTTCAGCGCCGATCACGAGCGCCCGCTTGTGCTGGCCGCTAATGAGAAATTTCTCGGCCGTTGAAAGCGCATAGACAAAGCCGGTGCACACCGCCTGAATGTCGAACGCGGTACAGGCGGGAACGCCGAGCTTTGCCTGCACAATCGCCGCCGTCGACGGGAATGTGAGATCCGGGGTCGTCGTCGCCACGATGATAAGGTCGATGTCGGCGGGCGTCAGCCCCGCATCTTTCAACGCCGTGCGCGCCGCATTCACGCCAAGGTCGGACGTCAGCTCGCCATCGGACGCGATGTGACGTTCACGAATCCCGGTACGTTCGCGAATCCATTCATCGCTCGTATCCACGCGCTTTGAAAGATCATCGTTAGTCAGAACTTTATCAGGAAGAAAAGCGCCGCATCCTTGCAGAACCGCTTTCAAACTCATACCACCGCCGCTTTTATTTCTTTGTCTTCCGTTACGCCGCCGCCGAGCCGCTCGCGCCGGTCCATCACCGTTTTCACCGTCGAGGCGACCTCATTCTGAAACGGGCGTTTCGCAAGGCTTGCTGCGACATTGACGGCGCTCGCAACGCCGCGCGCATCCGAGCCGCCATGGCTTTTGACCACGATTCCGTTCACGCCCAGAAAAACCCCGCCATTGTTCGACGAAGGATCAATCCGGTCTTTCAACTTCCTGAGGCCCGGCGCCATCATCAGCGCGCCAAGCTTGGCGTTGATGGTGCCGGTCAGGGTTTCCTTCATCCACTGACCGAGGAGACGCGCCGCGCCTTCCGCCGACTTCAGCGCCACATTGCCGGTGAACCCGTCCGTGACGACAACATCCACCGTGCCTTTGGAGATGTCGTTGCCCTCAACGAAGCCCTTGAAGTCCATGTCTGGATCGGCCTCTCGCAGGACGCGCGCGGCTGTGCGTATCAGTTCGTGACCCTTGAGATCTTCCGCGCCGACATTGAGCAGTCCAACACTCGGTTTTTCAACTTTCATCAGCGCCCGGAAGAACGCCTCTCCCATGATGGCGAACTGTACGAGCTGGTTTTCATCCGCCTCAACATTGGCGCCGACATCCAGCACCACCGTACGGCCGCGCATGGTCGGCCAGAGCGCCGTAATCGCCGGGCGGTCGATGCCCTCGATCATGCCGAACTGCTTCCGCGCCACCGCCATCAGCGCGCCCGTATTGCCGCCCGAAACAACCGCCTTCGCCTCGCCCGCCGCGACGGCGGTGAGCGCCGACCACATGGACGTGTCCCGTCCGNNCGGCCGCGCCGCAGCACATGCATGGGCTTGTCAGTCATGGCGACCACATTGTCCGCATGACGGATTTCCGCGGAGCTGATTTCGCGTGCTCCTGCAACGAGTGGTTCGAGTTGAGCCTGATCGCCGAAAAAGATGAACCGCGCCTTCAATCCCTTGCGCACTGCATAGGCGACGCCGTCGACAACAGCTTTTGGTCCCGCATCGCCGCCCATAGCGTCGATCGCAAGCACAAGCTCGTCGCTGCTTGATGCCGAGCCGTTCATCGCTCGATGGTTCACCCTGTTCACTCCTGACGCATGCCGCTTGCCGGAAGATCGCGGCGCAGAATATGAGCGCCCGGCGCGCCATGCAACGCGCGGCGAAGCGCCTTATAGACTATGCAGGACGCTTGTAAAACTATTGATTTTCATCACTTTTTTCAATTTTTTCACGTAACGCAGCAAATGGCGAAATATCGGCGCCACGCCCGTAAGTTTCCACAAGGCTTTCTGCTCCCGGCTTGCGCGGAAATGGATCCATGGCAAGCGACAGCTGCTGAACCAGAAACTCGCCGAGATCGAAATGATCGCCCGTGTGGATTTCCGGCCCTTCCTCTTCGCTGTCCACGCTTTGAACTTCTGCGAGATTGCCCGGAACTTGCTCTTCCGGCTGACGCAGGAAAGTAATGTCGAATTCTTCTTCGATCATCTCAGCCATGGGCTCGAGGCTCGCCACGCATTCGCGCGTCAGGCCCCCGCGAAGGACGCCGGACAACCTGATCTCAGAACGTGATGCGGTCATCAAGACGTCACCCTCGAGCCGGTCAACGGCGATGACGCCGAGGCGCTTCGCCACTTTCGTGAGCGCCTCGTCGCCCGCAGACAAGCTGAAAGACCGGCCCCCGCGCGGAATCGATTTGAGATCAGTCTCAAACGAGAATTCAGGTTCCGTGTCCGCGGGTTCACTCATTCACTAGCCGCCTCATGAAATTCCGGCGCAGGGAAACTGACAATGCCGCCGGCGATGCGCTGCGGTGATTGAGACTGCAGCACGTTGTCGGCGTTCCGTACATATATGGCCAGCTTTTGCGCAACTTCGCTGTCGCCGCTTTCAAAAATATTGCGCGCCATGGCTGCAGCCAGCGCAACACCTGGCTTGTCGCCGCCGAACGCCGTTTCATAGGCCCCGATACGTCCGTAAAAACTTTCCGCGAGTTTCCTGATTTTCTTGCCGACGACCAGATCGCCGACGCCCAGTTCACGTAAAGAGTCGTCCATGTTCTGGAACATGGCGTCTAACAGGGACTGACTGACGTCCTTTGAGACCGCAGCCTCCTTGGCGTCATCGGCCTTAAGGCGGCGCATCAGGAGATAGACGTGCAGCGCAACCATTTCGAAACGCCCCTCGACCGTGTCCGGAACCCCGGCGTCCGTATAGAGGCGTTCCGCGCGGGCTTGCTCCACCGCCGCCGCATAGAGCGCCCTTCCGGCCTCAAGCGCCGGGTTCTTTTTGAATAGCGCTTTGAACATCGGGGCGTTTCCTGCCAATGGCCGTCAAAAAACGGCGAAATTAGTGGGATTCAAAAAATTTGCGACAATTTGCAATCGCTGGTATCGAGATGGCAATTATGCCTCAAAAGCCGGAGGATCAACCCTTACCGGCGCTGTTGGCAGTCCGTTGCACGCTAACCCCGAGTACAGAGACCCGCGTAATGATCAGGATCTTACTTCTTGCCCTTGCTGTCTTGAGCCTTCAGGCATGCGTCTCGACACGCTCCAGCCATGGCTATATTCTGGAAAGAGACCAGCAAAACCTGTCGGCGCAACCGGGGTTCGACACCAAGGATTCCATACTCGCAAAGTTTGGGGAGCCTTCGATGGTCGGCGTCTTTGACCGGAATGCCTGGTATTACCTTTACTCCTCGGACCAGACCCGTGCTTTCTTCAAGCCGGAAACAACGACACGCCTCGTGGTCGCAATTAAGTTCGACGAAGAGAGCACTGTTTCCAGCATTGATAATTATTCGCTTGCAGACGGTGAAGACATACGGCTTGTTTCACGCGAAACGCCAACCCGCGGCAAAACGCTAAACTTCTGGGAACAGCTTCTTGGCAATGTCGGCGCTCTGCCAGCAGGCATTGGCGAAGAAGGCCCGGTTCCCGGGCAGTAGCATTCTCAGCAATAAGCTCGTTTACCGCTTGAAATGGTCAAAGCCGGTTGACGACGTCTTGATCTCTGCGCCCCTTTCATCAAGCAGGCCGACGCCAGCGCCGCGCGTCAATGATCCGATACGGGTAACTTCCGTTCGCGAAGCCTTTGCGGCAACAGTTACGGATCTTCGCATGCTTGGCGGCGCGGCGAACAGAATTTCATAATCATCGCCAAATCCCGAAAGCGCGGCCAGCGCGCGCCAGCGGTTATCCTGCGCTGCAATCCATGTCCCCGCAGCAGGCGAACGTGGAATTGCCACTGCATCGATCGCGGCGCGCAGACCGGAAGCATTCGCAATATGACCGGCGTCTGCGATCAGACCATCGGAAACATCAATCGCGGCAGTCGCCAGACCGGCCAACGCCGCACCCAGGCTCAATCTCGGCTCAGGCAAGTGATAGCGCGTAGCGAGCGAGGCCTTGTCGACGGTCGTGAATTTGAATTCCTTTTTCAGCGCAGCCAGGCCCAAACCTGCATCGCCGATGGTTCCCGAGACATAAAGATCGTCGCCAAGATTGGCGCCGCCGCGCGGCGTCAGCCCCTGTTTCGGCGGCGTGCCGAAAAACGTCGCCGACAATGTTAGCGGTCCGGTCTTTGTCGCATGCGCCGTCGTATCGCCCCCAAAAAGCGAAATGCGATAAGTTTCCTGATCCTCGCGCAACCCTTGAGCAAAGAGTTCGATGGCTTCACGCTTGACATTTGCCGGCCAGACGCAGCCAAGAAAATATCCCAGTGGCTTCGCGCCTTTTGCGGCAAGATCGGACAGGTTTGCGCGAATGAGTTTGCGGGCCACCAGATCGAGCGGATCCTTGGGAAGAAAATGCACGCCCGCGACCATCAGGTCTTTTGTCACGACAAGATTTTGCTGTTCGAGCAGCGCAACGTCATCGATCAGATTGAACGCGCCGGGCGCGCCCGCCGTCAGCGGCGCAAAGACTTCCCGAATGATATCGAATTCACCCATTAATCGGCTTGCGTTCTAAACCTTGATTTCGTCATGGCGCGCTTCTTTCGCCGCCGCATCGAGGACGGCATTGATGAAGCCGGGCTCATCGCCTTCGAAAAACGCATTGGCGATGTCTACATATTCGTTGATGACGACTTTATATGGAACGTCAGCGCGCCGGATCATTTCGTAAAGTCCCGAACGCAAAATCGCCCGTACCGTCGCGTCGAGCCGCGACAGCCGCCAACCCTCTGCAAGTTGCCTTTGCAGATACGGATCGAGCCGTTGCTGTGTCTCTACGGCGCCGCGCAGAATATCGGCGAAGAATGCAGCGTCGGCGGGATGAACGCGCTCGCCCTCTATCTCGCCGCCCAGCCGGTGTTCCCTGAACTCGCGGATGGTCGCTTCGACGCCCTGGCCGGCGGTTTCCATCTGATAGAGCGCCTGCACGGCGGCAAGCCGCGCCGCCGACCGCGAAGGTGCGGATTCACGCTTGTTTGCTGTGCCAGTTCCATTTTCCGCCGTCATGGCGTTCGCCTCATTCGCGCTCTGAATCATCCATGCCGCCCAGAAACTGCTCGAAGTCCTTGGCTTCGCGGAAATTTTTATAGACCGATGCATAGCGCACATAGGCGACATCATCGAGCTTCGCGAGCCCTTCCATCACCAGCTCGCCGACTTTCTTCGACTCGATTTCGGTCTCCCCTGCCGCCTCCAGCTGGCGAACGATGCCGGACACCATCTGTTCAACCCGTTCGGGCTCGAACTCGCGCTTCCTCAAGGCGATGAGGATCGACCGCATAAGCTTGTCGCGGTCGAAGGGCGCACGCTTGCCGGTGCTTTTGATGACCACCAACTCGCGCAGCTGCACGCGCTCGAATGTCGTAAATCGCCCGCCGCAGGCGGAACATTCACGGCGGCGGCGCACCGAAGCGCCGTCTTCCGCCGGCCGTGAATCCTTCACCTGCGTTTCATCGCTTCCGCAAAAAGGGCATCGCATAATCTGACGTCTCCCTACCCTTTCGCCGCCGACCCCGCCTCAGGCGTAAATCGGGAAACGCGCCGTAAGCGCCTTCACACGCTGTGCGACGTCTTGTTCGGCCTTGCTGTTGTCATCGCCGCCGGCCGCGAGGCCATCAAGCACTTCCGCCATCATTTCACCGATCTCGTGAAATTCGGCGACGCCGAAACCGCGCGTCGTACCCGCAGGCGAGCCGACGCGAAGGCCCGATGTCACCGTGAATTTTTCAGGATCGAATGGAATGCCGTTCTTGTTACAGGTGATACCGGCTCGTTCGAGGCTTTCTTCCGCTGCGTTGCCTTTGACGCCCTTAGGCCGAAGATCGATCAATGCAAGGTGCGAATCGGTACCGCCGGAAACGACGGCATATCCGGCGCCGACGAGAGACCCGGCAAGCGCCTTTGCGTTTTCGACCACGGCGCGGGCATAGGTGCGAAATTCCGGCTTTAACGCTTCGCCGAACGCCGCCGCCTTGGCGGCGACAATATGCATAAGCGGTCCGCCCTGAATGCCCGGAAACAGCGCCGAACGCACTTTCTTCGCCAACCCCGCGTCATTCGTCAGAACGAGGCCGCCGCGAGGCCCGCGCAGCGTTTTGTGCGTTGTCGTTGTCACAACATGCGCGTGATCTAGCGGATTGGGGTAGACGCCGCCCGCCACCAGCCCGGCGAAATGCGCCATATCGACCATGAAGACGGCGCCAACCCTATCCGCGATCTCCCGGAATTTTTTGAAATCGATAATCCGCGAATATCCGCTGCCGCCGGCGATGATGATTTTCGGCTTATGCTGTTCGGCAAGGCTCGCAACCTGTTCAAAGTCAATCAGTTGATTGTCTTCGCGAACGCCGTAGGAAACCGCATTGAACCATTTGCCCGACTGATTGGCTACGCCGCCATGGGTGAGGTGTCCGCCCGCCGCGAGATCCATCCCCAAAAACGTATCGCCCGGCTTCATCACCGCCATGAATACCGACTGGTTCGCCTGGCTGCCCGAATGCGGCTGAACAATGGCTTCAGCGCAGTTGAAAAGCTTTTTCGCCCGCGCGATAGCGATCTCTTCAACTTCATCGACAAACTCGCATCCACCATAGTATCGGCGGCCCGGATACCCTTCCGCATACTTGTTTGTCAGCACCGACCCGGCAGCCTCAAGTACAGCTTTCGAAACGATGTTTTCCGATGCGATCAGCTCGATCTGCTCTTGTTGCCGGGTCAGCTCCCGCTGCATGGGAGCAAAAAGCTCGGCGTCGGCTTCCGCTATATCTTCAATGAAAAATCCGGCTGGCGACTCATAGGTCTTACTTACGCTCATCAAAAGGACTCCCGCCTCCTGGGCTCAATATCAACGGTCTATAAAAAACCGATCTGCAAACAGAATTTGCGACCTATAGGGGCAACCGTGACTGGCGGCAACGCGGCGCGTTATCGCCGGTCAACGAACTGCTTTTCACTTGTTACTATTAGCCATCCGCGGATTGATCAAATACCTCCACCGGCGCAGCAGGAATGTGCACGAAACAGCCGTTATTTATTCAATTCTCCGAAACTTCATGTGTATCGCGCTTGAATATATACATAATCCCCGTTACCGCCTTCTTCGGGGCGGGAAAAACAACGCAATTACTGCGTGCTTTGGCTGATTCTAAGGGAAAGCGAGCGTCAGGCACCCCGGACGCTCGGGATCAGTCGCAATGGAGAAGACTAGAATGGCAATAAAAAAGCAGGATGCGTCTGACCCCGTCAGCGCCATCCACCTCGCTAGCGACATCGTCGCGGCATATGTCGGCAATAATGCGGTTAAAGCCGACGAACTACCCACCCTGTTACAGGACGTATATGCAGCCGTTTCCGGACTTGCCGAGGAAGGCGCCGCCTTCATCGCCAACCGCGAACCTGCGGTGCCGATAAACAAGTCTGTTACACCCGATTTCGTGATCTGCCTTGAAGACGGCAAGAAGCTGAAAATGCTGAAGCGCTATCTGAGGACCCATTACAATCTGTCGCCTGAAGAATATCGGCGCAAATGGAGCCTTCCGGCGGATTATCCGATGGTCGCGCCGAATTACGCCAAGCGGCGATCGCAATTTGCGAAAGACATCGGCCTTGGCACCGCGGCGACGACCAAAAGGCGCCGGCCAGCCAAGAAAAAGAAAGCGACGCGGAAAAAACGAAGCTAGCGCTGGCCGCCTGCTTCCGCCTCGTCAAAACGCACGTTAACCATGCCGCAAACCTGATGCATTCGAAAAGCATTTTGCTTGCGACCGCATCAGGCTTGACGATCTTTGCGATGGTTCAAAGGGCGCCTGGTCCCGTCCAAAAACACGGGATGGCGCGTTTTTGACTCAAATTTCGATCAATAATGCCTGAAAAACAGGCAAATCGATCGCCCGCATAATGCATCGCGGGTTAAGACTTGTCCTTGCTTCGACGATGTGCGGTTTTGATACGGATTCACCGGCGTGGGCTGTAGATTTTGCTAAGCTGCAGTAGCGCTACAGACCTTTGAAACCAAAAAACGTCAGCATGGTCGTCGGTTTTGCGCGCACACGGCTTGCTTCCCGAAAATTGGTCACGTCGATCACGGATTGGATTCCGGTTCAGAATTCCGGCAGCGGTTGCGCAAAACCATTCCGAAATGGGTCACAAACATAAAATTGTTCTCATCCGGTACACGATGCCGTCGGAATTTTCACGAACAATCAACCACTTAGCGAAGCTTTTACCAAGCTATTTAGCCGTTTTTTAAAAGCGCGCGCCTAGTCTCCGTCAGAACAAAGTTGCGTTTACGGGGACTTGTACTCTCATGACTGTCGTTGCTGATAACGCGCCGTCGCCACCGAAGTCCGATGCTTATGTCATCG
>DGNI01000117.1 GCA_002388885.1 Parvularculaceae bacterium UBA4496
TCCGCCTGCTTCAGGAAGGTGTAAAGTTCTTCGATCAGTGCGGGCACGGATGTTTTCTCGTGCATGGACTGGTCGGGAAGGGGGCCGAATTCCGAGCGCAACGCCGCGACCATCCAGCCGGAAAGATAAAGGTAGCGTCCTTTAGTCGAGCCGAAATGCTTTTTGATGGAGATCATCTTCTGCTGCGCGACAAAGCCGTGCCAGCAGCCAAGCGACTGGGTGTAGNNTAGGCCGCCATGTCCTCGCGCATGATCTTCGCGCAGTATTTCGCGATATCGAGGCCGGTCGGGAAACGGTTCTGCGCACGCATCCGGGCGACCGCTTCTGCGTCGATCCCGGGAAAGGATTTGGCGGGCTGCAGCGATGTCTGGGAATGGTGGTCAAAAGGCATGGTTTTCATCCTGATACCGAAACGGGCGAACCCCCGTGTTTCAACTTGGATTCATAGCTATTCGCCACGAGCTCTTATTGCAGCTGCGAAGTCGTGTAGGTGTATGATTTTACAAAATTTCAGTGTAATGTTGTAAAGCTAATTACTTTTGTGTGATCATAGGTCTATGGCGAAGGAAAGAAGCAGTTTTCTCGGCCCGCGCTTGCGCCGCTTGCGGCGCGGCCTGGGCCTCACCCAGGCCGCCATGGCTGAAGATCTGGACGTCTCTGCGTCATATATTGCGCTCATTGAGCGCAATCACCGCCCTTTATCGGCCGATCTGCTGATCAGGCTTGCGGAAACCTATGACGTCGAGATCAGCGCTTTCGCCGGCGCTGAAGACCAGACCGTTTCACAGCTTGAAGCGGCGCTCTCCGACCCTGTGTTTTCAAATTTCTCCATCGGACGCGAGGATATTCGCGACCTGACAGCGGCGAACCCAGCCTTGGGTGATGCAGTCGCAGCGCTTTACGGCGCCTATCGCGCCAGCCAGAGCGCCGTGATGGAAGCGCGCGCGGGCGGCGGCGTAGTCAAGGACCCGCTTGAGGAGGCCCGCGATTTTATCGGCCGCGCCCGCAACTATTTTCCGGCGCTTGATCAGGCGGGCGAGGAAACCGCGTCGGCGCTTGCTGCGCGCAAGCACGGCCTGTTCGAGGCGCTGTCGGAGAGGTTTCTGGACCGGCACGGGCTCAAGGTTCGTGTGCTCCCCGACGACGTCATGGTCGGCGCATATCGACGTCATGACCGTCACCGTAAACAGATCATGATTTCCGAAACGCTCGATCAGGCGAGCCGCGTTTTTCAACTTGCGCTGCAGATTGCGCTGATTGAAGGACGCGACCTTCTGGATGAAAATGTAAACGGGGGAACATTTGATACTGACGCCGGCCGCCGTCTCACACGCGCGGCGCTTGCAAATTATTACGCCGGGGCGATTATTCTGCCCTACGACAAAATTCTTCAGTCAGCAGAAGAATTGAAATACGATATCGAAGCGCTCGGACGGCGGTTCAGCGCGAGCTTTGAGCAGATTTGCCATCGCCTGACGACGCTGCAAAGACCGGGCGCCGAAGGCGTGCCGTTTTTCTTTTTGAGGTTCGACGCCGCCGGAAATGTCTCCAAACGCTTTTCCGGCGGCGTTTTTCCTTTTGCGCGCTATGGCGGTTCGTGTCCGGTCTGGAATATTCACGAGAGTTTTCGCATTCCCCGAAAGATCATCACCCAGCTTGTACAATTGCCGGAGGGAGACTCCTATTTTTCCATCGCGCGCACGGTTCATGGCGGCGCCGGCGGCTTCGGCGCGCCGAGTGCAGAGCGGGCCGTCGCGCTCGGGTGCGATATCAAGCATGCGGAAAAACTCGTTTACGCAAATAATGTTGATCTGGAGTCAGCCCCGCGGGCGGAAATCGGCGTTACTTGCAGGTTATGTTCCCGGCCTGCATGCGCGGCGCGGGCGCATCCGCCGCTGGAGCGCCGACTGATCATCGATGAGCACCGCCGCCTTGCCACGCCGTTCAGTTTCACCTTTGATTAAAGAAACGTCATGACCGTGAAACGCCTTCTCATTTCAGCCTATATAAGAACGCTTAATGAAGAGCGCATGATCGGCGAAGTGGTGCGCGCCGCATTACAGGTGGCCAGCGAAGTCGTCGTTATTGATTCCGGATCACAAGATCGAACGGCCGAGATCGCCGAAGACGCCGGTGCAAAAATCATCCGGCATGAATGGCTGGGCAATGGGCATCAGAAACGGCTTGCTGAAGACGCATGCGCAAATGACTGGTTGCTCGATCTCGATGCGGACGAGATTATTTCGCCGGCGCTTGCCGAAGAGATCGCAGGACTTTTCAAAAACGGCGACTCGCTCTTTCCGATATACAAGACGCCGCTCGCTCTTGTGCCGCCAGTTGGCGCGCCATGGCGGGATTTTGGCCTGCAAACGCGGCACAAACTTTATGATCGCCGCGCAGTTCGCATGCCAGCGCATGAGGCGTGGGATCAGTTTGAAATTCCCCAAGGCGCTGTTGTTGGCGTTTTGAAAGAGCCAATCCTGCATCACGCCTTCACCGGCGCAGACCAGTTCATGGCGAAACTGAACCGAAACTCGTCGGTGCGCGCGGCGGCGTTGCCGCTCAAATCGAAGCCTTATCTGGCGCTGAGGATTGTCTTCGGGCTGCCGGTCTATTTTTTCAAAAAATATGTCCTGCAACAGTATTTTCGCGGCGGGGTTTATGGTTTTGCGCTTGCGCTGATGTCCGGGTACGGGCGCTGGCTGCGCGACGTAAAAATGTGGGAGCGCGCGAAAAAAGAATCGCACGATCCCACAAAATAGACTCTCACTTCAAATAGTCCTCACTGGATGGCGTATTTAATACCGACCGCCGCGGCGCGTATAATTCAGCGCATCGCGCGCGTCATAAACGCTGGCGCTGCGCGGCGGCGGATTGTTGCCCATGATCACTTCGATGACGGCAACCGCCTGATCGTCATAACGCGAATCATAATAGCGTGGGCGTTCGTTGTACTGGTCATTGTAACGACGGAATGAGTCGTAGCGCTCAAACGCATCATCCTCAAACATCCGGTTGCGGCTGATGATCTGGAACCAGTCATAACGCTGGTTCAGCGTCAGTTCCGCAGCCCGGCGCAATGCCCAGTCCTGTGCAAGCCGCAAATCGCCATTATCGACGCGATATTGAACGCGATAGCGATTGTCATCGAGACGCGCTTCCGAATAACCGTCGTCATATTGCGAGTTTGAAGGTTCGTAGACCGGTCCGTAAGCGCCTGTTGCGCAGCCCGCCGTCGCAAGGGCGACAGCCGCAAGAATGCCTTTCGCTTTCATGCCGAAATCCTCCTATTTCAAAGGTAAACAGGAAGAGGCGCTATTGGTTCCAATGCTGGAAATTGAACAGCCTAGCTGTCAGGATAGTAATCCTTGACGCAATTCAGCGCCTCAAGACCTGCTTCTTCATAGTCGCTGTCTTCGATCTTCGGACGCGGCGGCAGGTTGATCGGCTCGAAGGCGTTTTCATTGAATTCGTATGGAACGCGGTCGAGGATGGCGCGGATTATATTTAGGCGCGCCTTTTCCTTGTCGTTGCCGTCAACAACAAGCCACGGCGCTTCTTCAGTGCTTGTCGTTTTGAACATCTTGTCGCGATAGCGCGTAAACTCGATCCAAAGATCCCGCGCCTTCAAATCGATGGGCGAAAGTTTCCAGCGTTTGCGCGGATCGTTCGCGCGGTCCTGAAATCGCGCCTCCTGTTCTTCCGCAGAGACATGAATCCAGAATTTGATGAGAATAAGCCCGCTGTCCTGAAGCATTTTTTCAAACAGCGGAACCTCCCGCAGAAATGTCTCGTGTTCCTCTTGCGTGCAAAAGCCCATGACGGGCTCAACAACGGCGCGATTGTACCAGGACCGGTCGAAAAGCACGATTTCGCCGCCCGCCGGCAGGTGCTGAACGTAGCGTTCAAAATACCATTGCGTGCGCTCGCGGTCCGACGGTTTCGGCAGGGCGGCGATGCGCCAGATTCGTGCATTCATGCGCCGCAGGATCGTTTTGATGGCGCCGCCCTTGCCGGCGGCGTCGCGTCCTTCGAATATGATCGCGAGCTTCAGCCCTTTTCGCGAAACCGTTTCCTGCAGCTTCGCGAGTTCAAGTTCCAGCTCTTCCAGTTCTTTTTTGAAGCGCTTCTTTTTCATGGATGGTTACTCCAGCGGCGAGCCGTCGGGCTTGAAGTGATACGCCTTGCGGCAAAATTCGCAGATTACGCTGATCGCGCCATCCTCGACCATGTCGCTCAAATCTTCCTGCGTGTAGCGCGAAAGGACAGCGCTGATCTTGTCGCGGTTGCAGCTGCAATCGGCGCGCAAATCTTGCTTGTCAAACACCCTGACGCCGTCTTCGTGAAAGAGGCGGTAAAGCAGCGTGTCCGCGCTGATTGCAGGATCAAGCAGCTCATCGGCCTGCACTGTTTCAATGAAGGCGGCGGCGCGATCCCAGCTTTCGCGATCATCGGCGGAGAGCAGCATGGCCTCGCCCCGCTCGCGGCTTCCTCCTTCGCCGGGAACGAACTGCGCCATCACGCCGCCGGCGCGCCAGGTCTCTTCGCCGCCCGCCGTCTGGATGCGCCCGACGGCCAGTTTGATGACCGTCGGGATCTGTTCGGACTGGTTGAAATAAGCGACCGCCGCATCAGCGAGACTTTCGCCTTCAATCGGCGTGACGCCCTGATAGCGGTCCATGTCCGCGCCCTGATCGATAGTCATCACGATGGAGCCGTCGCCGAGGAGCGCCTTGGCGCCGCGCGCAAGATCGTCAGAAGCTGCATCGCTTACCTTCGCCGTCGCGCGTAACGCGCCGCCTGCGGAATAGTCGGCGACCACCAGCGGCACATCGCCGTTCCCCTGCGCCTGAAAGATCAGCTTGCCGTCGAATTTAAGCGCGGCGCCCATCATGGCGACAAGCGCGACAGCTTCGCCGACGAGTTCCGATACGGAAGCGGGAAATTCGTGTGCGCCAAGGATTTCATCGACGGAGCCCGCCAGCCGCACCACGCGGCCGCGTACTGCCGTGTCGGCAACCTGAAAAGGGACGATGACATCATCGGACATTTGAAAAGCTTTATTCTTTGATCTTGTAACCGGATCGCAAAAGCAGATAGGCGGCGGCGGAAAAGGCGATGGCGAAAAACAGCGTTACGGAAACGCCAATGGCTGCGCTTGCTTCCGCAACTCCGGTAAAGCCGGAGCGGAACCCGTCAATCAGGTAATAAACGGGATTGTAATGACTCAGCGTTCGGAAGGGTTCGGGCAGTCTTTCCACGGAATAAAACGTGCCTGACAAAAATGTCAGCGGCGTAATAACGAAGTTCGTGACCGCCGCCATCTGATCGAACTTGTCCGCCCATATGCCGCCGATGACGCCGATGGCGGCGAAGATAACCGCCGCGCCCAGCGAGAAAAACAGTATCGCCCAGATGGCTTCGATTTTCATCGGCGCGCCGATTGAAAACATGAACGCGGCGCTGGTGATCGCCGTGACGAGCCCGACAAGCAGGCCGCGCGTAGCGGCGCCGGCGACGAAGGCGACGGCAAGTTCGGCGGCGGAAAGCGGCGGCATCAACACATCGACGATTGAACCCTGCACTTTTGAAATCATCAGCGAAGATGCGGAATTGGTGAACGCATTCGTCAGTACGGCCATCATGATGAGGCCGGGCGCGAGGAACTCCACGAATGGAACGCCGTTAATGGCGGGCCGCGCATCGCCGAAAGCCTGAGTAAACACGATCAGGAACAGGAGCGTCGAAATCACTGGCGCGACGACGGTCTGAAACATGACTTTCAAAAAGCGGCGCACTTCCTTGACGTAGAGCGTCCACAGCCCGAGCCAGTTCACCGCGCCGAAACGTCTTGCGCCAAAGGCCGGGCCGCTCGATTGCAGGGGCGTTTCAGCGCGTGTCTGGCTGGTGGTTTCCATGCTGGACATAGGCTTTCCGGATTGTTGCGTTGCAACGGATGTGCGCTCGCGGGGCCGCTGACGTCAAGTCGATAGGATTATCAACATATGGTGGGCAAAAATTTGTGACGGCGCCATGTTGTGTTTCTATTTCTTTGGACTACTATATTTAGGCGCTCAGGGAGCGGTAGATATTCACGACACAAAATATTGTGAAGTCAGTCAATGCGGTACGCCGCAATCCGGTTAGAACTCAAGGAGACGGGCGAGATGGCTTGGACAGATGAGCGGGTGGAGCTTCTGAAAACCTTGTGGGCGGAAGGGCTTTCCGCTGCGCAGATTGCAAACAAGATGGGCGGTGTCACGCGGAATGCTGTCATCGGCAAGGTTCACCGCCTGGGCCTTTCGGGGCGGGCCACCCCGGCGAAGCCGCAACGCGGGTGCGGGCCGACACAGAGCCGCAGGGAAGAAGAGACGGTAAAACCGGCGCGGCCTGAGATCCGCTCCGTTATTCCCGAAGCTGAGTCGATTGCGCCGCTGGTGCTCGACAGCGGCGACAAGACGACAGTCAACACCATCAAGAACAACATGTGCAAATGGCCAATCGGCGATCCGGCGAAGGATGATTTCCATTTTTGCGGCCAGCCCGCGCTCGTTGGAAAGTCTTATTGCTCGCATCACGCGCGTATGGCGTTTCAGCCGCCGCAGCGCCGCGACCGCACCGAAGTGCGCCGGCCAGCCGCGCAAATCGAACGGCGCAGGGCCACAGGTTAAAACTTTCAGGAACACAAGTATCAAAAAACCCGCCGGTTTCGGCGGGTTTTTTAGTTGGTCTCAAGCGCATACCCGGCGGAGCGCACGGTTCTGATGGCGTCGCCCTGCTTGTATTTGTTCAGCGCTTTTCTGAGGCGGCCGATATGCACATCGACGGTGCGCACCTCAACAAAGACGTCCGAACCCCAGACGGCGTTCAATAACTGCTCGCGCGAGAAAACCCGGCCGGGGTGCTGGATCAGATGATCGAGAAGACGAAACTCCGTGGGGCCGAGGTGAATTTCTTTTCCGCCGCGCGTCACCTTGTGGGAAACGCGGTCGATCGAGATGTCGCCGACAATAACCGTATCGTCAGCAAGGCCAGGTCGGATACGCCTGAGGATAGCTTTCACGCGCGCGATCAGCTCATTCGTCGAGAACGGCTTTGTGAGATAATCATCGGCGCCGGTTTCAAGGCCGCGAATACGGTCTGCTTCTTCTGACCGCGCCGTCAGCATGATGATTGGAATGTTGCGGGTTTCGGGCTTCGACCTGATGCGGCGGCAAACCTCGATGCCGGATACTTTCGGCAACATCCAGTCGAGAATGATGATGTCCGGCCCGAACTCCTCGACCTTTAATAGGCCCTCTTCGCCGTCCGTCGCGAGCGCGACCTCGAACTTTTCCTTGGCGAGGTTGTATTCAAGGATCGTAGAAAGCGCGTCTTCGTCCTCGACGATCAAGACTTTCGTCGCCGGCATGTTGTCCGTCCCGTAATTATCCGTTGGCGGCGCCGGACTGCTTAGGCGGAGAGACAATGGTTGTCGAGGTCTTATCGCCTTTCGGGCGCTGTTCGAGAATGCGCGATCCGGTCATCAAAAAGTGCAGAATTTCGGCGATGTTTGTCGCGTGATCGCCGACCCGTTCAAAATTTTTCGCCGTGAAAACAAGGTGCGTACAGGCGTTGACGCGTTTCGGGTCCTCCATCATGGCGACCAGAATTTCCTCGAATACGGAATTGTAAAGCTCGTCGAGCTCGTCATCGCCGCCCCACACGGCCTTTGCGGCGCTGAGGTTCTTCGCGGCGTAAGCGTTCAGAATGTCGGAGAACTGGCGAAGGCTGGCCCGGCCCATGCGAACGACGCCCGATCTCGGTTGGGCGGGCGCTTCAAGGCTCACTACCAAAGTACGCTTGGCGACATTCTTGGCGAGATCGCCGACGCGTTCGAGCTCGCCGGCGAGCTTCGATACTGTCATGACCTCGCGGAGCGCTTCTTCCGGCAGCGGACCTTTCTGGAGCAAATCCATCACCTGTCGCTCGATATCATCATCAAGGGCGTCAATGCGTTCGTCGGCGCCGATAATGCTTTCCGCTGCTGCGAGATCGCGGCGCTCGAAGGCGGTGACAGCTCTGGTGAGCTGGCTTTCAACCTGTGCGGCCATGCGCGACAACGACGTCTCGAGCGCGAGACGCGCTTGATAGGAAGATTGCGGGGCGGAGGTCGCCATTTCGTCGTTGCCCTCACTTGCGGACATGATCAGGAAGATCGCCTAGATGCCGCTTTTTTATGACAAATTCTTGTCGGCCGGCCACTTTAGGCGCAAATTTTGCGCCTGTAAATTTTCCTCAGCCGGTAACTCAGGCGGAATGTTGAAAATGGCAGGCGAAGACGGTGCCGCCCGCGAGGCGGCTCTCGATCTGAAATCCGCCCTTATGCCGGTTCATAATGTGTTTGACGATGGCGAGACCAAGTCCCGTGCCGCCGCTTTTCCGGCTGCGTTCGACATTCACGCGATAAAATCGTTCGGTGAGACGCGGCAGGTCAGCACGTTCAATGCCCGGGCCGAAATCGCGTACCTGAACGAAGACCAGGTCGTCGATGCTGACGCCAAGTCTTGCTGCAACCTGTTCTGCGTTATCGCCCGCGCGGTGCGCAGGCGCGCCGTCGGTGAATGGCGTCGGCGCCGCGCCGCGACCGACATGGATTTTCACCATGGCGGGATCACCGCCGTATTTAACAGCGTTATCGATGAGGTTCTGGATCGCCTGAAAAACTTCGTCACGATCAGCGCGAATTTGCGCATCCACATCATCGTCTTGCGTAAAGTCGATGATGGCGCCGGCGGCTTCAAATAATGGCGTCAGGCTTTCAATCACATCCTTTGCAAGTTCGGCGAGATCGACTTTTTCGCGCGGCGGCACGTGCTCGTTCAATTCAATGCGTGACAGCGACATCAAATCGGCGACGAGCCGCTGCATGCGCTCAGCTTGCGATTGCATGACCGCCAGAAACTTTTCCTGCGCTTCGGGATCATCCTTGGCGTGGCCGCGAAGCGTTTCGATAAACCCTATAACGGAAGCGAGCGGCGTGCGGAGTTCATGACTGGCGCTGGCGATAAAATCAGCGCGCATCTGTTCGAGCCTGCGTTCCGTCGTCAGATCGCGAATAAAGACGAGGACGCGTTCGCCGCCTTCTGCACCGGCCTCAATGGGGGCGACATAAGCACGGCAGGTGCGTTCAACGCCGCCGGGCGTCGTAAACTCCACCGTGGCGGGCTCTTTTCCTGCGAGTACGCTTTCAGCAGCGTCAAAAACAATTGGAGCTCTCAGTACAGACGCGAAATGTTTTCCGGTAACGTCTGTGAGGCCCACAAGGTCCAGCGCTGCAGGGTTGGCGTGTTCAACAAGACCGTCCGCATCAAGAATAAACAAGGGCTCGGGCAAGACACGCGCGACCCCATGCACCATGCGCAAGCGCGCAAGCTCGGCTTCCTGTGCGTTCAGTTCGGTCTCGACAATACGCTGCACCGGCGCCGCCCAGACGCGCCCTGATGAAAACCGGTACCTGACGGCGAGCGCCGCCATGAAGGCCAGCCAGGCGACCAGCGCGAGGCGCCAGTCAGCGAACTGTGCGATAATCAGCGCGGCGCAGACGCCGGCGCTGATGCCGATCGCCCACATGAAATCGCGCGCGCGGACCTGCGCGGCGGTGTTGCGGATCAACCTGGCGAGATCTTCCTGCATGAATAGGAACAGTGTCCTAGCGCGGACGTAGCATGGCGAAAAGCCCGCCGCCGATAAATCCCGCCAAACATTGCAGCGACAACCCGAAGGCGTCCCGCGCGCCGCCGATAATGCCTGCGCCGCCGCCGAGCTGTTGCTCGACCAAAACCAGCGTCACCAGCATCGCCGCCGCGCCAGCTACCGGGTAGGCGATCGGCGCCAGCGGCTTCAGGATTCGCTTGACGCCGAATGCGACAAGAAATCCGAGCAGCAGGGCGATCGCAATGATGAAGCCATACATGGTGAGTCCAGTAAAATTCTGGACGTAGGTATCGAGCTGCTGGTCTGCTGTGTAGACGGCGCCGATCTCCGCTTGCTTTGATATCACCTGCTGCGTGTAAAATGTTGTCGCAAGAACGTAAGTTCCGGCGACGGCGGCCAGATAAGCCAGTAATGTTCTCAAAATTGTCATAACGCCCCTGTCTGGCCGCGCTTTGCGGTTTTTAGCCAACTGCTCGATTTTTCCGCATTTCGCAATATTGACGCTGTTATGACCCTGCGCCTACCCATGAAAGCCGGAAAGTCATCCGAACGGAAGGGTCCTGCAATGTCGAAGATAAGCCGAATGTTCCTGTTTTCCTGCTGCGCTGCGATAATGGCGTCCTGCTCCGCAAGCGATGGCGTGGCGTCGCAGAGCGGGGGCAAGGGCGGCGGCGATGCGAGTTTGCAGGAGACGCTGGCTGACCCGGCGCCGGAGGGCGACCTTGCCCTGGCTGTCGAAATGCTGGCTGAAGGTCTCGTTAATCCGTGGTGTCTCGCCTTCCTGCCTGACGGGTCAATGCTTGTGACTGAGCGCGAAGGGCGGTTGCGCGTGATCCGCGACGGCGCGCTTGTCGCAGAACCGGTCGCAGGCGTTCCGGAGGTGCTGGCGTGGAATCAGGGCGGGCTTTTTGATGTTCTCCCGCACCCGAACTTCTCAGAGAACGGCCTGTTGTATTTGTCATACGCACACGGAACAAGAAACGACAATGGAACGCGTATCGCGCGCGCAAGATTTGACGGCGAGGCGTTGCACGATCTTGAAGTCATATATGACGCAAAACCGCCAAAAGACACAGGCCATCATTTTGGCGGACGCATGCTCTGGGGCGCTGACGGCAAACTTTATCTGACCATCGGCGAAGGATCGCGCTACAAGGAAAAAGCGCAGGATATGTCCACGAGCTACGGTGCCGTTGTTCGTCTGAACGAAGACGGCTCTATTCCGGATGATAACCCAGACTTCGGCGAAGGCGCCTTGCCGGAGCTTTATTCGAAAGGGCACCGCAATCCGCAGGGTTTCGCCTATGACGCCGAGCGCGATATTCTTTGGGAGACGGAGCACGGTCCGCGCGGCGGTGATGAAATCAACCAGATTGAGCCCGGCGCCAATTACGGATGGCCGCTTGCGTCTTACGGTATCGATTATAACGGCGCGAAAATAACGCCTTTTACCGAGTATGAAGGCACAAAGCAGCCTTTCAAATACTGGACGCCGTCGATCGGCACATCAGGGCTTGCCGTTTATCGCGGCGAGGTGTTCTCCGATTGGGATGGAGACCTGCTGGTTGGCGCGATGAAAGGCGGCAGCCAGGCGCTGCACCGCATTATCATTGAAGGTAATCGCGAGGCTGGTGAAGAACGCTATCTGATCGGCGAACGCATTCGCGATGTTCGGATTGGTCCTGATG
>DGNI01000189.1:0-3175 GCA_002388885.1 Parvularculaceae bacterium UBA4496
TCCTCCGACTTCGCCGCGTAAAAGGCGAGCGGCGCCGGAAACGCCATCGGGGCGTTGCGGTTGCCCGTCTGTGCTTTTTGAGCCTCAGCCTTGTGTGCGCCGTCTGGCATGGTCGAATTCCGGGCTTCGTTTGGCGTTATCACGGCCTTGTCTGCCGATTCCGTTAATGATTGGGGTTAAATATAGGAAGTAAGCTTGTTTTTCGATGCCTAATTCCGTCATCCCGGGCTCCGACCCGGGATCCAAAAAGCCCGGTTTCAGTGGATCCCGGATCAAGTCCGGGATGACGCCGAAGCTAGACCTCGAAATCCGCCGCCAAAGCCACTATTTATCGAGGCAAGCAGTTCAGAGTTAGATTTATGTCCGCCACCGAAACCACACCCGTCACCGTATCGGCCCGCGCCGCGAAGAAAATCGCCGCGATCCTCGCCAAAGAGCCCGAAGGCGCCATGCTGCGCGTCGCGGTGGAAGGCGGCGGCTGCTCCGGCTTTCAGTACCAGTTCGACATTGTGAAGGACCGCGAAGACGATGACCTCGTCCTCGACGCCAACGGCTACTCGGTGCTCGTGGACAGCGTATCAGTCGAATACATGACGGGTTCGGAAATCGATTTCTCCGACGAGCTCATCGGCGCCGCGTTCAAGATCAACAACCCGAACGCCACGGCGTCTTGCGGCTGCGGGACGAGTTTTAGTTTGTGATGATTTCCACCAGATCCTTTAAGCGCACTGTGGTGAATGTACTTTTAGGTATATACTTAGGTTCGGTTATTTTATTCGTTAACGCTATAAATATCGGATTAGGTTTTACCCCTCTCGAATACATAATTTCAAACCTCACTCTATTCGATATTACGCTAGCTTCGGTTCAGCTTTTGGTTGCCGGTATTCTGATCTGGATGAGCACTTCAAAAGAGCCAGACGGTTTAGGAATGATTGTACTAGCAGGGTTATCACTCATTTTTTTTACCATAGTAATATCTTGGTATACTGATTTTCCTTCTTTGCTTGAGTTGCTTGGACTCAAGTATACAAACTAGAATTTTCACTCCACCACCGTCACAATCCCTGACTCTTCATCAACCAGCTCCCGAGCAGATTTGAAAACGTCGCGGCCCTGCCATTCGGCGAGGAGCCTTTCCAGCCATGCACGCTCAATCGGCGAATTGACGAAATAGCGCTCGACGAAACGCTGCGTCGTGCGCGCCCGTTCAAAAGCGGGCTGCCTGACTTCCTCATCGGTGTAAAAATCCCGCACAGTGGGCTCGTGAAACATGAACAGCGCGTTCTCGCCCGCGGTGCGCTGTTCGCCCATCAGGAAAATCGGCACGCACATGGAATAGCATTTATAACCGCGGCGCACGCGCGTATCGACCACATGCGTGCGCTTCATCCGTTCGATGACGCGGATCACCTGTTCGCCCTCGGCGATGGCGCCGCCGGGCGAGTGCAGATCGAGAATGATGCGGCTCCCCTCGCCGCGCCATTCGTCAAACGCCTCCTCATAACGGCGGGCCATGGGCACCTCCACCTGACTACGCCAGTAGAAGACGATCGCATCGGGGTCTTCAGCGTCTCGCCGGACCTCAAGCCGCCCCTCATCGCGGAAGATGAACTGTTCATTGCGCGCGATCAGAAACACCGTCGCCGCCAGCATCAGCAACGTGGCGCCGAGCATCAGCTGGTTTTTATTTCGTGGATTCACTGTGGCCTGTCATTGTCAATCGTTGTTTTCGCCCTCTATGTCATTGCCGGGCGTGACCCGGCAATCCAGACCCTTTACGATATGTAGCGCTGGATCACCGGGACAAGCCCGGTGATGACAACGATAATGAGAGCAATGACTGTTGAAGATATCCTCAAAACCCGCATTTCGACCCGCGCTTTCCTCGACAAGCCCGTCAGTGAGGAACAGGTCCGCGAAATTCTCGACATCGCCCGCTGGTCGCCGTCGGGCGGCAATCTCCAGCCATGGACCGTGCATGTGGTGATGGGCGGCGGGCTGACGCGCCTGCTCGACATTGTGGGCAAAAAAATCACCGAGAACCCCACGGAAGACGAATCGGAAATCAACATCTATCCGCCGAAACTCGAAGACCCGTGGCGCACGCGGCGCTACCAGCTCGGCGAGGAGATGTATGAAAAACTGGGTATTGCGCGCGACAACAAGATGGGCCGGCTGGCGCGGTTTGCAAAAAACTATGAATTTTTCGACGCACCCGTGGGGATGTTCTTTTCCCTGAATCGCCGCTTCGACAAGGGCCAGTGGGCGCATCTCGGCATGTTCATGCTGTCAATCGCGCTCACCGCCGAAGAAAAGGGCCTCGCCACCTGCATGCAGGAAGCGTGGACCGCGCGCGCCAAGACTGTTTCGGACTTTCTGAACATCCCTGAAACAGACCAGCTTTATTGCGGCATGGCGATGGGCTATGCCGACAAAGCAGCGAAAGTAAATGAATTGCGCTCGTCGCGCGTATCCGTCGATGATTTTGCGACTTTCATCACCAAATGATTGGCAGGCCCCATGCCCGTGCAGATTTCCGTCCCCGAAATCGTCGACGCTCCTGCGCATCACGTTTTTGACGCCGCTATCTCCATGGATGCGCGCGATCTGATCCAGCGCCATGGGATTTTGCCGGGGATTGTCGATGTTACCGGCCATGACGCGCCGTGGGAAAAAATCGGCGACGTGCGCCGGCACAGCCTGTCCGACAAATCCTCCGTACGCGAAGAGTTAATCGCGTTTACGCCGGGCGAGACCTTCGGTTATCGGCTGACGGAATTCACCGGCGCCTTTGCCCCGCTGGTCAAGGGCGCGCGCGCCGACTGGCATTTCACGCAGCTTGGCGCAGCGAAAACCAAGATCGACTGGACCTACGCCTTCACGCCGACAAGCATGGCGGCCGAAGGCGTTCTCTGGTTCATTGTCAAACTGTTCTGGCCCGGCTATCTGAAGGCGGCGCTGAGGCGCGTCAAAGATAAAGCCGAGAGTTCAGAAAATTGAAAATCGCCACGTTCAACGTCAATTCCATCAACGCCCGCCTGCCGCGCATTCTCGAATGGTTCGACAAAGCGCAACCGGACGTCGCCGTGTTGCAGGAAATCAAATGCATTGATGAAAATTTTCCGGTCAGCACGTTTGAGGAGCTTGGCTACAATGTGCTGGTCCACGGACA
>DGNI01000189.1:3252-24208 GCA_002388885.1 Parvularculaceae bacterium UBA4496
GATAGCGACGAACAGGCGCGCTATATCGAGGCGCTGGTTACGCCTGACAACGCCGAGCCCGTGCGCGTCGGCGGGCTTTATCTGCCCAACGGCAACCCTGCGCCGGGCCCGAAATACGATTACAAGCTCGGCTGGATGAAACGCCTGAAAAAGCACGCTGAAGCATTGCTCGAACACGAAGAAGCCTTCGTGCTGGCCGGCGATTACAACGTCATTCCGCAGGCGGAGGATGTGCACGACCCTGTGGCTTGGCAGGGAGACGCACTCTACCGTCCGGAGACGCACGCTGCCTTTCGCGAAATTCTCTATCTCGGTCTTGCCGATGCGTTACGGCAGGCTGACCCCACCGGCGTGCGTTACACCTTCTGGGACTATCAGCGCGGCGCGTGGGAGAAGGATCACGGTATCCGCATCGACCACCTGCTCCTGTCGCCGCAGGCCGCCGACCGTTTCAAGGACGCCGGCGTCGACCGCGCCGAACGCGGCAAGGAAAAACCGTCAGATCACGTGCCGGTATGGGTGGAGTTGAGCTAAGGTTACGGATTACAGTTTGCTTCATCATCGGATGCGACAAGGCGTAGATCGTAAATATTTCTCGCCGTTATTTGCCATTTGGAAGTTCCGAGGTGCCCATATTCACCGGCCGGATGTTTCCATCCTTCAAATCGAATAAAAAATATTCCTCTTACCATTCTTCCGCCCGCGCCTGGAACCTTGGTAAGCTCATCAGTTTCTTGCTCTAGTTCAGACCCTGAAAAGAGTTCTTCATACAACGCTGTAAATTGTTTGTCCGCGTCTTGAGTGAAATTCAACCACCAATCTTTATCATCATCGCAAAACCAGAACGAGCTGTCTTCGAAACCCATTCGATAAATGCCTTCGTACGTTTCCCAATTAGCCCTTGCATTGGCAAAAGTCAGAAAAATTATTGCGCAAACCACTAGAACTGGCTGAAACTGATTTTTCATTGAGATACCTGCACCAGTTTGAGATAATTCAGATTGGCGCTGAAATTGGCTGCAGTCAAATTGCCGCTTTTAGCAGTTTTCTGCAAAACGACCGGGCAATATACCCCCATGAACGGCATTGGCTTCGCGGCAGCCTCGCCCCTATAATTCACGGACGCCAGCGGGATTCACACCATGCGCATGATTGCAGGATTTTTCTTGGTTCTTGTCATGCTCGCCGCGCCCGCGCGCGCCGACACGCTCGACCATCTGCAAAGCGCAAAAGCTGACGACTATTTCAAGATCGAGTCAGAAATTATCGGCCGGCCGTTTCATATTTTCGTGCGCCTGCCGGAAAATTACGAAGAAGGAACGAAGGAGTACCCGGTCGTTTACCTGCTCGACGGCGGCACGAATTATCCGATGCTCGCCCCCTATTATCTGTTGCTGTCGATTGACGAGCCTATGCCCGACATCATCATGGTCGGCATCTCTTATGGCGGAGCAGGCTTTGAAAACGGCAATTACCGCGGTACGGATTACACCGCCCCGTCGCCGGAACGCGAATTCTGGGGCGGCGCTGAAAACTATCAGAACTTCCTCGCGTCTGAACTTATTCCCGTCATCGAAGAAAAGTTCCGCGCGGACAAAGCAAGACGGATTCTTTTTGGCCAATCGCTTGCGGGTCAGTTCGTTGTTTACTCCGCGCTGACAAATCCGGACCTCTTCTGGGGGCGCATAGCCAGCAACCCCGCGTTTCACCGCAACCTGGAATATTTTCGCGACCTTGCGCCGGAGACGCCGCAGAGTTCGCCTCAATTATTCATCGCCGCTGCATCAAACGACGCCGAGCGGTACATAACGCCGCGCGATGCGTTGCTTCAGCACTGGGCGAAAAATCCACCGCCGTGGGAATACGAAGTCGGAGCGCTCAATGGAGAGTACCACGCCGCAGCCGCACCACTCGCGTTTCGCGCCGGCATGCGCTGGCTGTTTCCAAAACAGGAATAACCAGCGCCTTGCAGTCAGGCGGCAGACGTTCAATAAGCCTCTGCATGAACTGGTCCCCTGAACAGGATAACGCGCTTCTCGCTGTCGAACGCTGGCGCAAGGCGGGAGAGTCTCAGGTTTTCCGGCTGTTCGGTTACGCCGGCGCAGGAAAGACAACGCTCGCGCGCCACATCGCCGAGAACGCCGGCGGCGACGTTGCTTTCGCCGCTTTCACCGGCAAGGCGGCGCATGTGATGCGCCAAAAGGGGTGCGTTGGCGCCAACACCATACATTCGCTGATTTACCGTCCCGCCGGCGGCGAAGGCGAGGATGAACCGCAATTCGCTATCCGTCATGACGCTCCCGCCGCCGATGCGGACCTCATTGTCATCGACGAATGCTCCATGGTCGATGAGGAACTGGGGCGTGATCTTTTGTCCTTCAAAAAGCCCGTGCTGGTTCTCGGCGACCCCGCACAATTACCGCCGGTCAAAGGCGGCGGATTTTTTACCGAAGGCGAACCGGATTTCATGCTCACGGAAATTCACCGGCAGGCGGCGGACAATCCGATCATTCGCCTTTCCATGGCGNNCGACGAACAATCCGAACAATGCCGCCTCATTTCGCGCAAGGAAATTTCCTCCGAAGCGATCATGAGCGCCGATCAAATTCTCGTCGGCGCCAACCGCACACGCAAACGGTACAATGATCGCTTGCGCCAACTGCACGGATTTTCCGGCCCCTCGCCCGAGGCGGGCGAAAAACTCGTCTGTCTACGGAATAATAAAAAGAAAGGCCTCCTCAACGGCGGCATCTGGACTGTTGATCGGCAAATGAAACCGAAAGGCAAACGCGTGCGGTTTTCCGTTCGCCCCGAAGAAGGCGGCAAAGCCGTAACAGTTTCCGTGCCGCAAGGGTTTTTCATCGAGGGTCCTGAAAACGTGCCCTGGCTGCAGCGCAAAGGCGCCGATGAGTTCGACTACGGCTACGCCCTTACGGTTCACAAGGCGCAAGGTTCGCAATGGGACGATGTCGTCCTGTTCGATGAAAGCTATATGTTCCGCGAACACGGCGCCCGATGGCTCTACACCGGCGTCACACGGGCCGCAGAACGCCTGACTTTGGTGCGTTAACGCTCCTTGCACGGAAAACGAACGCCGTTAGAATCATCCGCTAGCGCGCCATGGAAGGGAGAGCGTCATGGATATACAGCAGTCTGTAAAAACAGTGTTGGGCAACTACGCCAAGTTCGACGGCCGTTCCGGCAGGCCGGAATTCTGGTGGTGGTTCCTCGCCTATTTCGTCGCTTACGCCGTCGTCTACTTCGTTGGCGGTATGCTTGGCATGGGGCAACTGCTCGCCAGCATTCTGGCGCTGGCGGTGCTTGTACCCAACGTCGCCGTCAGCGTTCGTAGGTTTCACGATATAGGGAAATCGGGATGGTGGTGCCTGATCTTTCTCATTCCAATCGTGAACATCATCGCCCTGATCTATTTTTTCACCAAAACCTCGGAAGGGCCCAACCAGTACGGCGAAGGCCCGCAGGGCCCTGCCGCCTGATTTCGTCGAGCCATCAAAGCCTGTTTAATGAGCGGGGTCGATGTGCCCCGCTCTTCCATTTACGGGGATGGCGATGATCGCCCGCGCCGTGCCTCCAGCTTCGGCGATGACCGGGTCGCCGCTACCGATGGAAAACCCGCCCAGCATCTCATTGGTGTAACCCGGCGCATAAACCATCACATGCGGATGCCAGGCGCCGACATTGGGCCCCAGCCGCTGCGCGCCAGAATACATATACGCAAACGCAACGCCGTCGAGTTCCGGTAATTGACCTGACGCATAAGCCGCCAGAACCGCATCCCTGATTTCATCGTGAGACTTGCCTTTCACGCCGAGCGCAGCGCGCATCAGTTGTTCCTTCATCGGGGTTCCTGACGCCTTCGGATCGAAACAGATGGGCGCAATCACGCCTCCTGGCGTTTCAAAGATCTTTTTTTGCGTGTCGAACGCCGCGCCCCAGCGGCGCATGACGAGGCAGTTGAAACCGTTGTCACCTTCTTCTGCCTGTTCGTAACCGTCTTCTGTCAGAACCCATACGGCCGCAGCGGCCGACGCTGCTTCCGGCGCGGCGCTGCGCGCGACGGTGATTTCCTTTTCACGCGGCCAAAATTCGCCGGCAGTTTCGTCCGCTGTTGCAGCGCCGGACGCGCCGAGCAGCATGATCGCTGCCGCAACGCCAAATTTAATCATAGAGTCTTTCATCGCCATTTCCTTTGTACTGCTCAGGCGCAATCCCCGTCAGAGCAATGACGTTCGAAAACAGTCGATTTCGACAAACGCTGTAAATTTCCCCCCGCCCATCAGGCCTGGCGGATGGCATCCACGGAAAAGGCGCCGTCCATCCGTCCTTCGACACGCTTCAGGAGAACGTCGATAAGATCATAAATAAGGTCGAATTCCTTGAGGATTTTTTCGACCCGCGCCGGCCCGCGCAAAGGCTTGAACATCGAACCCATATTGAGCTTGTCGCCGGTTTCAAGCGCGAGAAACAGCTTTCCGCCCGAAAAGGCCGCACGCAGTTTAGCGCCGTCGAAAAGCCGGTCCAGCTCTTCAAACCGCTCCAGCACCAGTGGATCAAGAAGTTCTCGCGCCTCAACCTGATCGGTCGACCAGGCTTCAAAAATTTTCTCGAATTTCGACGAGACGATGCCGATGCGCTGAAAATTCTTTCCTGGCTTTTTCAAGCGATTGAAAACTCCTGCGTCGCGTTTGATGACTGTCTCGCCCAGGAACCGTTTCTGGTAATCGACGACAAGGAGCTGCCCATGAAAAACCGTTCTGGTGCTGCTGTTTTTTCCGGATGTTTTGTATTTCAGATGCGCTTCACTGAACACAAAGCTCGCACCATGGCGTTCGCCCCTAACCTCATCCTCCCAGCTTTCCCGGTTGAAACTCGGTAACAGGTCCAGCCGGTCGAATTCAGCACAATATGACGGCCGCGATATATTGCGTACATATCCAAGATTCAGATGGCTGCACACGCGTTCAAGCAAGCCATGAGTGATGTCGCCGCGCGTCTTGTTCAGCCTGTAACCTGCAATGGCCAGCCCGATCATGCCGGCAATGAACGCCGCCTGGAAATTCCCCTCCCCGAACGGCCCGAAACGCAATGCCGCCGCAACGAGCACCCCTGCTGCGATTACTATCAAACCGGCCTGCATGACGGCTTTTTGCCGCGCATCTTCCTTGGCGCCGAGATACGGCGCAATCTCGCTTTCGTAATATTCGGGAAACCCTCGAAACTCTTCGCGATGGGACGGCGTTTCGATCATCTGATCCCCTCCTGCGCATCATCTGCGTTTAGCAAGGCAGGCTAGTAGCGATTTGTTAACCGCCGCTATACCGGGCGCGGAAAGTGATTATTTATAGCGATTTTTCCCTGCCGAAAACGGCCGTCTAACGGCGAATTAACCATATCCGCCGATGCTCCCGCCGGAATTTAACGGAGCGTACCCGCTGTGAATAAGATGCCAGACGGGGTGTTTAAATTACTGCGTGTCGCCGAACATGCGCCCGAAGCGGTCGTTGACCAGCAGCTAAGGGAATTGAAGGTGCAAATCCCCCGGCTGATGGTCGCGATTGGCCTGTGCTCGGTATTCATGGGACTGTGGTCGATCAAGGATTTTCCTGTCGCAGTTGGCGCAGGCGTAGCCTTGTTCACCGCTTATATTGTGAAAAGGTTCTTTTATTGGCGCAAGCTCGACATCCATAAACTCAAACTTTCAGCCAAGCGCAAAATTATCAACTCGATGCTGCCAACCGTGATCGGGCTATCCATCGCCTGTTCCTTCAGCGCGTTTTATGTTTCCTACGGAGACTCGATTCAAGAACGTCTTCTCTGCGCATTCTGGGTATTATTCTGCAGCTCCATAAGCGCCTATGCGCTAGCATCCATCCCACGCGCCGCCGCCATCGTCGCTTATGGATGCATCGTTCCCTATGCATTGTTTCTCATCAGCCTCGCTGACCCGGTGACCCTGACCGTTGGCGGGTTAATGTTGTTCAAGTCGTATATTGTCTCCCAGCAACTGTCTCAAATCGGCAATGGTTTCGCCGAACTGTCACTGTTGCAGGATGACGCCCGACAAAACGCGGACAAAGCGCAGGAGCGATTTCGTCAGTTTATCGAATCTGCTTCTGACTGGGCATGGGAAATCGACGCGGCCGGCAAAATTTCCTACATCTCGCCGAGCTATGAAAAAATCACCGGGCAAAGCGTCCGCGGTTTTATCGGCTCGCCGGCTGTTAACGTGCTCCGAACGGGCGATAGCCGCGAAGACGATGCCGAACAGCAGTTCCTGAAAGCGTTTCAGGCGCACCAACCGATCAAGGACGTACGTCACCGCGTCGCTGCAAAAAACAGCGCCGTCCTGATCGCATCAGCGAGCGGCTTGCCCCGTTTTGATCAGGCAGGAAAATTTCAGGGTTATGTAGGCTGGTCCCGCGATATAACCCGCCAGACAGAAGCCGAACGCCAGTTGCGGGAAAGCGAAGCGCGTTACAAAGACTTCTCACAGACTGCTGGCGACTGGACATGGGAAGTCGACGCCAA
Source organism: Parvularculaceae bacterium UBA4496 (assembly GCA_002388885.1). Lineage (GTDB taxonomy): Bacteria > Pseudomonadota > Alphaproteobacteria > Caulobacterales > Parvularculaceae > Hyphococcus. The sequence goes on from DGNI01000189.1 coordinate 9,802, forward strand.
CCTGGTCTACACGTTTATCTCCAGCAGGGCGGAAGAAGTAACAGGGATCGATCATTCCCGCTTCATTGGAAAACCGATGACGCTCGAAGGGAACGGAGTCAGCGCGAGCGAGTGGCGCGCGCTCCACAGCACAATCGAACAGCGCAAGCCGATTGACCACTTTATCTCCCATGTTGAATTCAATGAAGGCCGTCAGCTTTGGATGGAGCGCAACGCCCGTCCTATTTTTGATGTTGACGGAAAATTTGCCGGGTATCGCGGCGTCGCCCGCGACATCACAAAGCGCATCAAGGCCGAACAAGCTGCGGAAAAAGCGCTGCGCCAGGTTGAAGAAATCAACGCTCATCTGGAAGAAACAGTCCGCCAGCGCACAAAAGATATAGAAAAGAATTCCGCACTGATACGTGAAGTCCTCGAGTCCATGGCGCACGGCATGGTGGTCATCGATCAGGATGATTGCACTATTATTGAGCTGAACGAAAAAGCCTGGCAAATGTCAGGCTTGCCAAAAGAAGCCTGGGCTGTCGGCAACGATATTCGAAAACTACTCCAGCTTGGCATCGACCATGGCATGTATGAATTCAATTCCGTTGAAGATTATTTCGATACTTGCGACAAGGCGATCGCAGCCGATCAAGATTTCCGCGCTACCCGCCGTCAGAAAAACGGCGTTATCATTGAAGAAAGCGTGCGGACGCGCCCAACTGGCGGCAGGGTGATCACCTATCGCGACATTACCGACGCCCAGATTCGCGAAGATGAGCTGCGCGCCTTATCCGAACAGCTCATGGTCTCCAAGGAAGAGGCTATCGCCGCTAACAGGGCGAAGTCGGAATTTCTCGCAAATATGAGTCACGAAATCCGCACGCCCATGAACGGCGTCATCGGCATGGCTTCCCTGCTTTTAGACACGAGACTTGACGACAAACAGAAAGACATGGCGCGTGTGATCGTCAGTTCGGGCGATGCGCTATTGAAAATCATCAATGATATTCTTGACTTTTCCCGTCTTGAAGCCGGCAAGCTCCGACTTATCAAGGAGCCGTTTAACCTGCGCGATTGCATTGAAGACGTCGCCTCCTTGCTGGCCTTGCCGGTTGAAGAAAAAAATCTTGAGCTGATGGTGCGGGTATCGCCAAAGCTTAGAACGTCCTTTGTCGGCGATATCGGCCGCGTGCGACAGGTGGTCACAAACCTTGTGGGCAACGCCGTAAAGTTCACTGAAAAAGGTCATATCCTGCTGGAAGTTGACGGCGTTCATCGTGGTGAAATTGCGGATGTCACGATTTCAGTGACAGATACGGGCTGCGGAATCCCTGACGAAAAACTGAAAGCGATTTTTCAAGAGTTCGAACAGGTCGACGGCTCGTCACAACGAAAACATAACGGCGCCGGCCTCGGTCTCGCAATCAGCAAGAAAATGATTGAAGCCATGGGCGGTTCGATTACGGTCGAGAGCGAAGTCGGAAAGGGCTCGAGTTTCACCGTTCGCCTGCCGTTCGCGGTTGATGAAGAGGCGATGGCGAAACGCGAAAGTCGATCTTTTTCATTCCGCGGCGCGCGCGCGATTATCGTCGACGATAATCCTGTCAACCGTACAATCCTGAAAGAACAGCTCTCTTCCTGGGGGCTCGCCGCCGATGTCGCCGAGAGCGCCGATGATGCGCTCAAAGCGCTTAACGATGCTGCAGCAAGCAACAGCCCCTACACGATCGCGATTCTTGATTTTCAAATGCCAGGCGCCGATGGTGTTGAGCTCGCCCAGATGATCAAGCGCGATGCGAAAATCGCTTCCATTCCACTAATCCTTCTGACCTCCGCAGGCCGAAAAGGTGATCCGCAGGGACTTTCCGGCGATCTTTTCTCGGCCTATCTCGTCAAACCGGCGCGCTCATCTATGCTGCTCGATTCCATTTTGACAGCCCTCAATGACGGCGCCGTCACGCAACTGCGGTCACAATCCTCGAAGCTGTCTGACGATGACGATGCTCGCGCCTGTCCGTTCACGAGTGACGGAAAACCGCTGCGTGTCCTGGTGGCGGAAGACAACATCGTCAATCAGATGGTCGTCAAGGCGATGTTGGAAAAAATGCATTGCGACGTCACGATCGCCTCAAACGGCAGGATTGCGCTTGAAAAATATGCGGAAGCCGAACCGCAGGTCGTACTCATGGATATGTCGATGCCGGAAATGGACGGCGCCGAGGCAACCGCTCAAATCCGCAAGCTTCAGGAAAATACCGGCGTCAGTATTCCGATCATCGGCGTTACGGCCCATGCGCTGCGCGAAGACAAACAGAAATGCCTTGACGCCGGCATGGATGACTATTTGCCAAAACCCGTCAAACAGGACGCCTTGCTGGACATGCTGACCAAGTGGACCGAAGGCAGGGTGAAAACCGGCACGAGCGGCTAAACGCGCTCCAGCACCGGCTCCATATCACCGCTTTCGCCTATCTGGCGGCGCCACAGGGTCGAATAGATCCCGTTTCTGGAAATCAATTCTTCATGCGTGCCGCGTTCAACGATCTCGCCGTTGTCGAAAACGAGAATCACGTCGGCGTTCGCAATGGTCGACAGCCGGTGCGCCACTGCAATCGTCGTTCGTCCGCGCGCCGCTTCTTTCAATGCCGTTTGAACTTCCCGCTCAGTCGTTGAATCGAGCGACGATGTCGCCTCATCAAGAATGAGAATGAGCGGATTGAGAAGGATAGCGCGCGCAACCCCGACGCGCTGTTTCTCCCCGCCTGAAAGTTTCAGCCCTCGTTCGCCGACGCGTGTGTCGAGCCCGGCCGGAAGCGACCGGATAAAATCGCCGAGCTGCGCGCGTTCCGCCGCCTCCATGATGTCGTCATCGCTGGCGTCGGGGCGCGCATAGCCAAGGTTGAACCGCAGCGTGTCGTTAAACAGCACCACCTCCTGCGGAACGAGCCCGAGCGCGGCGCGTAAGCTGTTCTGCGTGACAGTCCTGACGTCCTGCCCGTCGATCACGATGCGTCCTGAAGCTGGATCGTAAAATCTGAAGAGGAGTTTCAGGATTGTCGATTTGCCCGAGCCCGAAGGCCCGACAACGCCTACAAAGGCGCCGCCCGGCGCTTCGAAACTCACATCGTTGAGGCCGCTTGCGCGACCTTCATGGGCGAAAGAAATGTTTTCAAAACGGATTTCGCCGGTATTGGCCGAGAAGTCATGAGCATCAGGCGCATCTTCGACTTCCGCTCGGCGGTCCATCAGGTCGTAGAGCTTTTCAACATCCACCGTGCCCTGCTTGATCTCGCGCCAGGCCCAGCCAAGGATATTGAGCGGGCGATAGATATTGATCAGCATCAAAATGATCGCCGTCACGTCCCCCGCTTGCATGGTTCCGTTCACAGCGCCGTAACCCGCCATGATGGCGACCGAGAGCAATCCACCGGTCATGATCAGTTCCTGCCCGGCGTTTAGCGCCGACAGGGATTGCATGATCTTGACATAGTGGAAATTGTATTCCTGCATGATCGAGTCATAACGGTCCGCCTCCCGGTTTTCAGCGGCAAATGACTTCACGGTTTCGAAATTGGCGAGCGTGTCGAGCGCGATGCCCCGCAGGCGCGTATCAACCTTGTTGAATTCCCGGCGCTGCTTATTACGCCATTCGGTGACGACAATCGTGAACGCTGTATAGACGCCAACTGTGACGATAGCGGCCAGTGAAAACTGTATCCCATACAATACGGCCAGCACGACGGCGGCAAATGCGAGCTCGACCAGAGTAGGGCCGATATTGAAGGCGAGGAAACGGAACAGATACTCCATGGCCCCGGAGCCGCGCTCAATGACGCGGTTGAGCGCCCCTGAACGCCTTGTCAGGTGAAACTGCAAATCGAGATTTTGCGCGTGGCGAAAGGCGTCCACGGCGACGACACGCTGGGCGTCCTGCGTCACGGCCGAGAAGAACCCGTCCCGGATCGTCGGCAAAGCGCTCGCCGCAAAACGTGCGGCAGCGAAGAGAACGAAAAACATGACAAAGGCGCCGCCGGCCCCGGCCAGATCAGCGCCGTTCTCATTGCTTACCAGTTTGTTAACGCCCTCACCCATGAAGACCGGCGCGATGACCGAAAGGCCCTTCGCAATGACGGTGATGATAAAGGCCAGCGCAATGCGAAAGCGCCATTTCCTGAGTTCCGGGCGGAACAAGACCGAAAACATGCGCGAGATCGAGCGCGCAAACGGGGTGGGTGAATTTAACGTTTCTTCATCTGAATCAGGGGGCATGAGCCGCAAAATGGGGGTGCCGGCTAGGAAAAACCAGCCCCTAAGCTCTTATTTTTTGCGGTCCACCGTTAAAAACCTAACCAATTTTAAAGCGCATCATTAGTACTAATACATCCTGAAAATCTTGCGTTTCAGCCTCCGCCGCGTGACGTCTCCACCGACGGAGGCTATTGGTGTGTCGCGGTGAAGAAGAAAAAGAAGGAGCAAATAGCCAACCGGCTGGCCTCGATTTCAAGCTCGAAGGCCAATCTCGGCGATGTGCGCATTCCTGAGTATAAAGCCAGCGGCAAACCGCAGCGCGCAAAGCGCGAACCCGTATTCCGGCCAGGCAAGCTCTATCTCACCAAAACGCACCATGTCCGCTGTGTCATTCGCAATGTCAGCGAAACCGGCGCCTATGTGCATATGGAGAGCCTGGAGCCCCTGCCGGAAATTGTCGTTTTGCGGTTTGAGCAGATCGGGACCGTGAAAAAATGCAAGGTCGTGTGGCAAAATGAGATCGAAGTCGGGCTCGAATTTGTAAAACCGGCCGCCGGGGATGCTGCCGAATCCTGAGCGAGGTGAAGACGGTCTGCACGGCGCTGAATTAGCATGGCCGTTTACATTGCGCTTATTGCTTCCTGCCCCTTGCCTGCAGGACCGGCATAAGAAATATCATCGCCCATGCACTCAAGGACCGGCCTGGCGCGTTCAAACGCGTCAGCTGCGCCGCCAACGATGAAAGATAGCGTTCGGCCCACCGCGGCTCCAACATCGCCTGAGGCCGGGGCGTCCACCATGGCGAATCCTCTGGACTGAGCGGCCTTGCTCACCAAGAGCGCCGATTCAGCATCGATGGTGGATGTATCTATGAACAAAGCGCCGGTTTTGGCGTGGGCGATAACGCCATAATTATCCATGTAGACCGAACACACATGCGCGCCGGCGGGCAGCATGGTGACGACCACATCCGCGTCTTTTACCGCCGCGGCAACGGTATTTCCGCGTTTGCAGCCGGCGGCGACCGCACGGTCGATGGCGCCGATTGAAAGATCTGTCGCCGTTACCCGATGACCGGCTTTAACGAGGTTCGCCGCCATCGGCCCGCCCATCCGGCCGAGACCGATAAATGCGATGTTCGTCATATTCTAATCTTGCATTTCCGCCCGTCTCCGCGTCACCAGGGAATTTTGGCGCCGTCATAGGCGAGAAATTCCGGCGACGGCGTCACAGGCGCTTTTTCAATTAATTTACGCAATCCTTTCACGCTACGATCCGGCTTTATCAGAGCGTTAGGCCCGCCCATGTCGGTTTCAACCCAGCCAGGATGATAAACGCCGACGGCGACGCCTTCGCTCGACAGCGCGCAAGCGACGACTTTCGCCGCCATGTTAAGCGCCGTTTTTGAAGTGCGGTAAGCCATTGCGCCGCCGGAAGCGTCGCTGATCGATCCCATCTTCGAAGAAATAAACGCAATCTTGCCTTTCGCGTTTATCACTTGCGTCGTGAAAGCTTCCGCCGTGGCGACGGCGCCAAAAACATTCGTCTCTATAACTCCTCGCCAGACATCATAGTCGAGCACCCCAAAATCTCCGGCGCCTTTGCCGTGAACGCCGGCATTAACAACAAGAACGTCTATTGGGCCGGAAATATTTTTCGATAACGTCTCGAGCGAGGAATGATTGGTGACGTCTGCTGCGTGAACGGCGACGCTGCCTTCGATGGCCGACAACGCATCCGCTTTTTCAGGCAGACGGCAACAGGCGTGAACGGTCCAGCCGTCGGCGGCGTATTGCCGGACGAACTCAAGCCCGATGCCGCGGTTAGCGCCCGTGATCAGGATTGTGGGCATGAGGTCTCCTTATTTTCGGAAGCACCAACGGCCCGCCAGAAAAAAAGCAAGGCCACAGAAAATAAAGGCGGGAGGCGTGAAAAGCTGCACATTCAACATGTAAAACTCGGCGCCGGACGGGTCGCCGAGGGTCATCCATTTCCGGTAGGACCCATAACTTTTATAGGACTCCCAAAAACAGTACGAGCCGATCGCCAACGCGGATAGAGGAACGACTATCTTTATGATCTTCGACATTACTACTTTTCCAACAAATTTTTATGGCAGCCTCAGCTCTTCACCTTCTAAAGCCTCAAAATACGCTGCAATATCCGCGTCGCCCACATCAGCAAGACTCGCAGGGCTCCATTTTGGCGTCCGGTCCTTGTCGATGATCTGCGCGCGCACGCCCTCGAAAAAGTCATGACCTTCCATCACCCGGCGCGCGATCCGGAATTCCATTTTCATGTTTTCATCAAAATCGAGCAGCGCCCCTCTCCTCATCTGCTCGAAGGTCAGCAACATCGACATCGGCGACATGCGTGAAAGGGTTTCAAGCGTTTCCGCCGCAAAATCGCTTCCGTCATTTTCGAGCCCTTGCATCAATTCGCTCAAGGACTCATGCCCCTGAAAAAGGCGCGCAATTTGCAGCCGGATGTCATTAACCGGCGCATGCCCCGGATCGCCCGCATAGATATCCAGCACGGTTTCAACATCTGCATGAGCGTGATCGCCAAGACGCGTGTTTAACAGCGTGCTTTCCAGTTCAGCGAATTTATCGGCAGGCGTATAGTGCGTGGCGATACCCGCCGCCATGCAGTCTGCGGCATTGGCGCGCGCGCCGGTGAGCGCATAGTAGAGCCCGAGCCCATCATGGAGTCTCGGCATGAAGTGTCCGCCGCCCACATCCGGAAACAGTCCGATCGCCGTTTCCGGCATGGCGAAAAGCGTTTCGTCACCTGCAACGCGGAAATCGCCATGAACGGAAAGCCCGACGCCGCCGCCCATGACGATGCCGTCGATGAGGGAGACAATCGGCTTGGAATAATGATAGATCAGCGAATTCAGGCGATACTCTTCGCGAAAAAATTCCGATGCATAAGCCGGATTCTCTTTCGCCGTATCGTGCAGCCAGCGAATGTCGGCTCCGGCGCAAAAAGCGCGCTCGCCTGCGCCCTTCAACAAAATGGCTCTAACGGATTTATCGGCTGACCAACTAACAAGTTGCGCGCACAGCGCCTTGACCATGTCGATGGTCAGCGCATTCAGCGCGTTTTTGTTGTCTAGGGTAACGACGCCCCAAGCGCCGGTTTTTTTGAAGTGAATATTTTTATTACGGGCTGTCATTCAGTCCTTTGGATTTCAGAAAACTGACGCCGTCTAAGGGCTCTTGCGCTCGCAATAATCCTTGACGCCGTCCATATCTTCTTCAACGGCCTTGCTGATCATGCCCATAATCATGGGCACCACCAGCTTGGGCAGGAATTTATAGGGCCTCGCATCCATCTCCAGCGCCAACTCTGTGCCTTGAGCAGTTGGGGACGTCGTAAACACTGAGTCCCAAATGGTTCCGCCTTCGTCCGCCACAAACCGGACGCGCTCGTTTTCAACAAATTCCGTACACTCAAGGACCGTTGAGTTTTCCTTGTCCTTCATCCGCCGCGTTTCGCGAAAGCGGGTTCCGACGCCTGATTTCTGGTCTGTCAGAATTTCTACCTTCACAATCGCTGGATTCTTTTCCGGGAATTTTTCGATATCGGTTATCGCGCGAAACACAACGTCAACAGGCGCTGTGATTTGCCTTTTCGTCGAACGGTTGAGCATTTCCGCCTCTCCTAACTCGTCGCCTTATTTTTAGGCGACTGTTCCTCATCGGCTTCGTAGGGCGTGCCTTCAAAGCCCGGCATGTCGGGCATGGGGTGATCAAAATCTTTGGTGAGCGGCGTCATAGGCCCCTCATGTTTTTTTGCATGATTGAGCCAGCGATAGACTACATAAAAAACAACCAGAGAAATGGCGATAAATGGCAGCCAGAATATCGCTTCTTCCCCGGCGACCGCGCCAACTGTGTGGAACAATCCGAAAACAATGACGATATAGAGTGAAGCCGTAAGAACAAGCGTTAAAACATAACGGACATAATCGGCCTTAAAAAACCCGGCGGCGATATAAGTGGGTATGCGCGTGCCCGGTACGAACCGGGCGGTCATCATGGTTTGCAAAAACTCTTTCCGGATCAGGTCGCCGGCGATGGAAACACCGGGCTTTTCCGCAAATCGATGCGCCCACTGATAACGGCGCGCAAGACGGCCCATCCAGTATTTCCATGCATCCGATGCGACCAGCCCCGTGAGGATCGCCGCCGCAAGGAAAGCCATGGGGGCGACATTATAAACGGACGCTGTCGCCGCGAGTATGACGCCGAAATCTTCCTGCAAGAATGGCGAGAAAAAAAGCAGACCGAACACCATCCAGATGCTCAGCGACGCCACGTCCGCAGGTTCAATCCCGAACAAACCCCAACCCCTTCGATATTTCGCCTGTTTATGCGGCAGGCCGCCACCGCGCCTGTCATAGTCGTCTTTATCACAGATGAAAATATGTTTGGCCGATTCAAGCCTGGCGTCATGTTCTAACGTCGCAGGAGAAATATGCCTCGCCATACGGAGAAAGGAACGCTAGCCACAGGGCATTGCCGCCAAGTGGCGTGAATACAGGATACATTCCCCGCCCGCAGCGAGAACGAAGGATGAAAAACGGGCGGTGCTAGTCCACCACCCTCAGAACAGGCTCAACCTCAAGCGCGAGCCGGCCATTGGCGACGCCGATGACATGGCTGATCGTGGCGCCATCTTCCGCCAGCGGCGCAGTCACCGAACGGAACAGCAAGCGGNNCCCGTCTTCCGCCAGCGGCGCCGTCACGGACCGGAACAGCAGACGGCGGCCATCGCACAAAGTCAGCGTGTCATCGCGGAAGTGCGGCGCCTCGCCGGCGACAGCCGCGTATATATCTGCAGTTGCTTTATCAAGGACCGTCAGCGCCCAGTCGTCTTCACCGCTCAGGTGGACATCGGACAGACGCGCCAGCCGGTCGCCGATAAAAACGAAATACGGAAATCCGATGCTCTTTTCGAGATCAACAACGAAGGTCCAGTCCCAGTCTTCGCCAAGGTCCATGTCTTTCATGGCGGACCAGCTGGGGAATTGACCGCGGGCCGCGCGCGCCCAGATATCCACAAGCCGGCGCGTCAAACGCCGGTCCGAGGCCGGCGCAACAGCGCCATCGCCAAAAAGTTCCGCTACATCGCTCAACATGCCGCCCCGCAAAATCACTCTGTCCGTTTTCCGGCATAAACTTTATGACAGCTTCGTGAGCTGACGATTTTTCGAGGCGTATCAATTTATTTAAAATTCGGAACGGTCAGTAACCATGAGGGCGGATTATCGGCGTTCTACAGCCCTTTTCCCTTCGCCGCGCCGAAGACATGGCTAACATCAATGCCGTTCTCCGACACCGGCAAAAGGATGCTTCGGAACGCAATGCGCCGTCCGTCAGCAAGACGGGCGATGGCGCTATAGTTAACAGGTTGCCGCGTCAGGGCGGCTTCGTCAATTTTTGCAATCGCCGTATCGAGGAGTGTTTTTTCCCGTCTCGGATCTCCCGTCGGGTAGAGCGTCGAATATTTCGACAACTCTTCACCCATAAAGACGAAATACGGAAGGATGTCTGAAAGACGCATATCCACCGCGAAGCAAAAGTCACGATCAAGCCCGAGATTGAGGCTTTCGATTTCGCGCAAAGACGGCAGGCGGCCATTGGCGATCCCCGCCCATTTCTGGCGTATCCGTTCGGTCAGCCGCCGCTCTGTCACTCTTACCGGCGCGTCCATTACCTCGGTTCGCATATCGCCCGCCCTGTTGCCTGCATCGGGACATTAGGCCCACCCGCATGAAAAACCGGTTTTCCGCAAGCCCCAACTTTATCCCAAATTTGATGCGCTTTCTCGACAATGTCAGCAATTTCCGGCTCTTGGCCAAGGGGGTGACGGCCCCGGCGAGCGCCCCTATAAGTGGCGTCGCTTTGAAACAGAGGGGTTTCCTATGAATCCGGGATGGATGGCTGTCACACTGATTGTCGCTTTTGTTGTCGTTTTCGCCCTGCTTAACATCCTGGAAAAAGGCAGCCTCGACTGAGCCCTATGTGGAATGTCCGTTGCAAGTGATTTCCCATAAGGCTGAGTATCCGGCTATCCGTTTAAAGCTTGTTGCGGCTTCCTATATGACGGGTTCGTTGTATTGCGAATTTCCATGGTTGCAGGGGCGCCCTGCCCGGAACAACGCTAAACGGCAAAGGCTTCTATGATCCCCGAGATCGTCCACCAGATTGCATTTTTGATTCTCGGCCTCGCGATCCTCCTCGTCGCCGGCGACCTTCTGGTTCGCGGCGCCGTTGGCCTCGCGGCCGCCCTCAAAGTCCCGGCGCTGATCGTCAGCCTCACCATTGTCGCCTTCGGAACTTCCGCGCCGGAAATGGTTGTTTCCGTACAGGCGGTGCTCACCGGCAATGACGGGATCGCACTCGGCAACATCATCGGTTCAAACATCGCCAATGTGTTTCTGGTGCTGGGCCTGCCGGCGCTTATCTATCCGATCACGACGCATGTTGTTGGCCTCAGGCGCCACGCTATCATCATGCTGCTCGCAACCGCGGCGTTTATTGCCGCCGCCTATGGCCCCGGATATATCGACACCGCAATCGGCGGCGGACTATTTGTCGGCATCATCGCCTATGTCGCTTACATGTGGATCCGCGCCAGCATCGGAAACGCCAACGACCCTGTAATCGACGAGGTCGAGGAGTATCAGGCCGCAAGCGGCGTCAGTCTAAAAACGATGCTTTTTCTGGCGGCAGGGCTGGTGGGTCTGCCCTTGGGCGCGCATCTTCTTGTTTCCAATGGCGCATCCCTCGCCATGGATCTTGGCGTGCGCGAAGAGCTGATCGGTCTTACCATCGTCGCCTTCGGCACGTCATTGCCGGAACTGGCGACGGTCATGGCGGCGGCGTTTCATAAAAAATCCGACGTCGCCATTGGCGGCGTTATCGGCTCGAATATCTTCAACCTTCTCGCCGTCGGCGGCGCTGCAGGTCTAGCCGGCACAGCGGTTTTCGACCCCGAATCTATGCGCGTCGATATTCCGGTCATGATTGTCGCCTCCATCGCAGTCGCCGCCTATGTGCTGACCCGGCGAGATATCGGGCGGCCCGCTGGCGCCCTCTTTTTCCTCGCCTATATTGGCTTCATCTTCTTGCTCGCCGCGCTCGCCGGAGGTGTTTAGGCAATGCCAGCGGCCCTCGTAACCGGCGCCGGCAAACGCATCGGCCGCGCACTAGCGTTGTCGCTCGCGGACAGCGGATATGAAGTCGGCGTCCACTACAACTCTTCACAATCTGAAGCTGAAGCCGTTGTTGAGCTGATCAAAAGCAAGGGCCGCAACGCCATATCCGCAAAGGCAGACCTTTCGAACGAAACGAATACAGCGGCGCTGATCGCAGAGACGGCAAATGCGCTCGGTCCGCTTTCTCTACTTGTGAACTCTGCATCCGTTTTTGACTTCGACGACATCGAAACGATGACCCGTGAAAGCTGGGACAGGCATATCGAAACCAACTTGCGTGCGCCTTTTAAACTCGCGCAGGATTTCGCCGCGCAAGTTTCAGAAGGTGTCGACAACCTGATCGTCAACATTATTGATCAGCGCGTGTTGAAACTGACGCCGCAATTTCTTTCCTACACAGTGTCGAAGGCCGCACTCCACACGCTCACCGTGACGCTGGCGCAGGCGCTGGGGCCGAAAGGCATCCGCGTCAACGCAATCGGCCCCGGCCCGACCATTAAAAACCCCCGCCAGTCAGATGAGGACTGGCGCCGCCAGAACGAGGCAACCATTCTTGGCCGCGGCGCCGAACCTGAGGATATTTGCAGCGCGCTTCGATACCTCTTGTCAGCAAAGGCTGTAACCGGGCAGATGATCGCCGTAGACGGCGGCCAGCATCTCGCATGGGAAACGCCGGACGTACTGGTGAAGGAATAATCAAATGGTCGAACGGCCAAAAAGTCAGGAAATTTCTTCCTTGCCAAGAACAGCAAGCGCCCCACGCCGCAAAGTTTTCGTCCGCGGGCTCGTTCTCGACGCCTATATTGGCGCCTACGACAAGGAACAGGGCGTCACGCAGCCGATCCGGATTGATATCGAGCTCGACGTCGTCGAGCCGTCAAACCCGGTCAGCGACAGCCTGGAGGACGTCGTCTGCTATGACCGCATGACGATGGGCGTCAAGGCGATCCTTGCCGAAGGTCACATCAAGCTTGTCGAAACGCTTGCGGAGCGCGTTGCCGATCTCGCGCTTTCGCATGCCATGGTGCTTTCCGTCATGGTACGGATTGAAAAACCAAAAGCGATCACCGAAGCCAATGCGGCAGGCGTCGAAATAACGCGCACGAAATATTAAAAATCAGACGGCGTCTTCCGCCAGCGCAAATCCGGACTCAGCGCTTCTCGAAAGCGCCCAGATAACGCCGCCGATCCCAAAAAAGACGGCAAACCCGCTGAGAATCGAACAAATGATAAATGTCGCACCGGCCCCGCCTGGCTTTAAAACGGCGTATGTGTGATCCTGCGGATTGACGAAAACCGTGACGGACTCGCCGGGGCGATACTCGCCTCGACCGCTGTTCAGAAACCGGGAGAGAAAAACACGCTCGCGTGTCGATTCATAGCTTCTGCCGTCAATGGAATAGACATACCGGACCTTTGCGTGCTCTTCTTCGAGCTGGCTGAGGACGATGCCGTCAACAGCAGGCCACGAAACACTCGAACGGGCGCGCGCATAATCGTGCACGAAAAAACCGCCCCCGGCGATGCCGAGAACGGCAAGCGCCGTGAAAAAGAACAGGACAATCGAAATGTCCGACTTGCTTTTCAGCTCTTCTGACATTTGACCTTACGATCCAGCCGCATTAGCTCGAACGTAAAATACCGTATGGATCGTGAACGCCCGGTTAACCAATACGCCATGAGTTCTGAAACCGAAACGCCAGACAGTCAAAAAGTCAGCAAGAATGCGCCCTTAATCGGCGCGGCGCTGATCGCGGATCATGTAAAACGCCTGCCCGCAAAGCCCGGCGTTTACCGCATGATCAACGCCAGGGGCGACGTTCTTTATGTGGGCAAGGCGAAAAGCCTGAAGGCCCGCGTTTCGTCCTACGCCAAGTCCGGCGGCCATTCTAACCGTATCATGCGGATGATTTCCGAAACCGCCGCCATGGAGTTCGTGGTGACGGCGACGGAGACCGAGGCGCTGTTGCTCGAAGCGAACCTGATCAAGCATCTCAAACCCCGATACAACGTTATCCTACGCGACGACAAATCGTTTCCGTTTATTCTCGTGGCTGACGATCATCCGGCGCCGCAAATCCTGAAACATCGCGGCGCGCAGAAACGCAAGGGCGCTTATTACGGCCCCTTCGCTTCCGCCGGCGCCGTCAACCGGACGCTCAATACATTGCAGAAAGCGTTTTTGTTGCGGTCATGCTCAGATAGCGTTTACGAAGGCCGAACGCGGCCATGCCTATTGCATCAGATCAAGCGCTGTTCCGCGCCATGCGTCGATCTCATCAGCAGCGAAGACTATCTGGCCCTGGTGGATGAGGCGAAAACATTCCTGTCCGGCGAAAGCGCGAAAATTCAGCGCATTTTGTCAAAACAAATGGAAGCCGCCTCAACCGGTCTCGACTTCGAACGCGCCGCCGCCTTGCGTGATCGCATCCGCGCGCTTTCGTATATTCAAGGAACGCAGGACATTAACCCCGGCGGCGTCGCCGAGGCTGATGTCTTCGCCATCTATTCAGAATCAGGACAAACCTGCGTGCAGGTGTTCTTCTTTCGCGGCGGCCAGAACTGGGGCAACCACGCCTATTTTCCAAAACACGACAGGGAGGATGAAATTGAGACCGTTCTCGACGCATTCATCGCGCAGTTCTACGACTCGCGTGAGCCGCCAAAACTGATCCTCGTTTCTCACACGCCGCCGCAAGTGGAGCTTCTCGCCGAAGCGCTCTCCCTGAAGGCCGACCGTNNGCAAAATTGAAATCAGCAAGCCGCAGCGCGGTGAAAAGCGCGATCTGATCAAAGCCGCGCAGATGAATGCGCGCGAATCGTTGTCCCGTAGAATGGCCGAGTCCGCGAGCCAGCAGAAATCCTTGCGCCAGCTCAGCGATATTCTGGGGCTGGAAGCGCCGCCAGACCGCATCGAAGTCTATGACAACTCGCATATTCAGGGCG
>DGNI01000042.1:0-4325 GCA_002388885.1 Parvularculaceae bacterium UBA4496
GGCGGCGTAGGGTTCGACGAACTTGACGGCGGCGCCGATGACGACCTCATAAACGGTGACGGCGGCAACGACGATGTCTTCGGCGGCGCTGGGAACGACATGCTCAACGGCGACGCCGGCAATGATTTTGTTCAGGGGGATGAAGGCAACGACACCATCGCCGGCGGTACGGGCAACGATCGCGGCGACGGCGGCGACGGCGATGACCTGATCATGGGCGAAATTGGAAATGACACGCTGCGCGGCGCACTTGGCGAAGACACGCTGCAGGGCGGGGACGGGTCCGATAATATTTTTGGGGGCGCCGGCGCAGATCTCGCCGAAGGCGGGGCCGGCGTTGATCGCATACGCCCGGAAGCAGGCAATGACACTGTGAATGGCGGATCCGGTGACGATCGAATTTTCGGCAGCTTTGGTTTCGACAGTTTGTCAGGCGGCAATGATAACGACCTTCTCGATGGAAATGGCGGTAATGACACGCTGAACGGTAACAATGGTGCGGATACGCTTATCGGCAATTTCGGGTTTGACAGCCTCAACGGCGGCGCCAACGATGATTTGCTCGCAGGCTCAACCGGTAACGACACTGTCACCGGCGGCAGCGGCGACGATGTGTTCGAATTCGCCATTGGCGACGGAAATGACATTTATACGGATTTTGTCGCTGGAGCAGGAACGGATGACGTCGTAGACGTTTCAGGATTTGGGGCGGCATTCAATTCATTTTCCGATATTACGGCAGCTGCCAGCCAGGCTGGAGCGAATGTTGTCATAAATTTCGGCGGCGGCGATTCGATTACCCTCCTGAATACAAATCTTGGTGATCTTCATCAGGACGACTTTATGTTTTCCTGATGACAGGGAGTTTACCTATTGTTTTTATAGGAAAAATGTAAAGCGGCCGCGGCGTCCGGGCGCGGCCGCTTTTCAGTTCCGTGTACTTATTGCAGCTGGAGTCGGACTATATATTGATCTAAAAACGCTCAGAATAAAATTATGGATATACCCGGAAATAACACAACGACCACCACACTCGCGATTGGCGGCGTGTTGAATGATTCTCTTGAGGTCGTTGGCGATACTGACTGGATAAAAGTCGAGCTCATCGCTGGCGAGTCGTACCTGTTCACGCTTACCGGAGCTGGTGTTGATCCGCTGTTTGATCCATTTCTTGAATTGCGCGATTCATCAGGCCTGAAAGTCGCACAGGATGATGACGCGGGCCCAGGCTTGAATCCGCAGCTTCGTTTTACGGCGCCGACATCGGGTACTTATTATCTTGTCGCGCGTTCTTATGAAGACGAGAATCAGGAACCAACGGCTGGCACTTACACGCTGACAGCTGATTTCGGGCCTCCGCAAAACCCGCTTGACGCAATCGATTGGGGTACAAAGCTCGCCAGTAATATCGTTGACGTTTTTTTTGTGCCTTCAGGGCAGATCGCGGGGGGATTTCAATCTGATGGCTGGACGCCGTTTGAGATTAACGCGGTTCAGGTAGCGCTTGATACAATTTCAGCTGTAGCGAATTTGACTTTCAACCAGGTTTTTTCCGCTGCCGGAGCGGAATTTAGATTAGTGACGACTACTGATCCAGAGCTTGAATTTTCCGGACGTATGGGCCCCCCCGGAACAGAAACTGCAGGCGTTGGTGTATTCAAGACCACTTCAGGCTTGTGGAATAACAGCCTCGCTCCAGGTACGGACGGCTTCTATCTGATCATGCATGAAATTCTGCATGGACTAGGGTTTGCGCATCCGCATGACAATGGCGGTTCATCAGAAGTGCTTCAGGGCGTGATAGACGACAATTTTTCTTTTGGTCAGTTTGGACTCAATCAGGGCGTCTATACTAATATAACGTACAATGAAGGTTTTCCCGAAGGAGCTGCAACAAATTCCAATTGGGGTAATCAGGGCGGCCCGTCCGCACTTGATATAGCTCTTCTGCAACAAAAATACGGCGCCAACACGACCTATAATAGTACCAATGATGTTTATGCGCTGATCGATGGGAATCAAGCCGGTCAGTACTTTTTTTCAATCTGGGACACGGGCGGCCAAGACCGTATCGAGTATAACGGCCAGCAAAACGCTGTTATAGATTTGCGTCCGGCGACGCTCTTGCACGAAGATGGCGGCGGCGGGTTTATCTCAAGGGCGGGCGGTTTCGCTGGCGGCTTTACGATTGCTGCAGGGGTTGTAATTGAAAACGCAAAGGGAGGAGCCGGAAACGATTCCATCACCGGCAATGATTTCGCCAATAGTCTTTTGGGAGAATCTGGCAATGACACGGTTAAGGGCGGCGATGGAAACGATTTTGCAGCGGGCCATACAGGAAATGACGATCTAGACGGTGAAGACGGCTCGGACACGTTGGAGGGCGGCTCCGGCGATGACACTCTTTTTGGCGACGGTGGCAACGATCACCTTGTCGGCGGTTCCGGAAACGACCGACTGAACGGCGGTGATGAAGATGATGTCGTTTCCGGCGGATTCGGTTTTGATCGTCTTGAGGGCGCCGACGGGAATGACCTCGTGCAGGGCGGCGGCGGGAATGATACGCTGCGCGGCGCCGGCGGAAATGATACGCTTGTGGGCGACGGCGGCGCCGATGTGATCTTTGGCGGACAGGGTGTTGATGCGATTGAGGGCGGCGCAGGTGCGGACCGCATCCGGTCTGAAGCCGGCAATGACTCCGTTTCCGGCGGTGACGACGGCGACCGTATTTTCGGGAGTTTTGGGTTTGACTGGCTTGCCGGAGACGCCGGGGATGATTTGCTTGATGGTGATGGCGGCAACGACACGCTTTTGGGTGGCGATGACAACGATACCTTAATTGGAAATTTCGGCTTTGACAGTCTAGATGGCGGCGCTGGCGACGACAGTCTTGAGGGCTCCACAGGGAACGACACAGTCACGGGCGGCGGCGGGAGCGACGTTTTCGTATTCGCACTGGGCGGAGGCGCGGATATCTACACGGACTTCGCAGCCGGCGCCGGAACGGATGACGCGATTGAACTTTCCGGTTTCGGAACTGCATTTGATGAGTATGCCGAAGTCCTTGCGGCGGCGAGCCAGCAAGACGCGAATGTCGTCATCGACTTCGGAACCGGCGACGTCATCACCCTCCTCAACACCAATCTTGCCGACCTCCACCAGGATGATTTTCTGTTTGCGTAACAGTTGCGCACGCTCGCCTTTTGGAGGTCATGCAGCGTCATGTTTCAAGACGATTGTGCAACGGGAAGTTTGACTTGAAACAGAAGCTGGCGTAGCCGCTTGTATCAGATCGGGGCTGCCTGGCCCCGCTGCGCGCAGGCTTAATAATGATACTCTGGCTTTCATCGTTTCCGGGATCGGGGTGCGAATTACTCGAGTCTTTGCTGCGGGATTATTTCAATGCCGAGATACTCAAGACGCCGGTACCCAGTCTCAATTCGCCGGCGCCCGACGGCGAAGGCTTAGCCGTTTTTTCGACCCATGAAAAACAGTTCGAAGGGCAAAAGATAATTTATCTCGTC
The DNA here is from genome assembly GCA_002388885.1 of Parvularculaceae bacterium UBA4496. Taxonomy (GTDB): domain Bacteria; phylum Pseudomonadota; class Alphaproteobacteria; order Caulobacterales; family Parvularculaceae; genus Hyphococcus. The sequence goes on from DGNI01000042.1 coordinate 3,525, forward strand.
CGCGACCCTCGTGATACTGTCGCGGCGCTGTCTCATTCCAGCCGGTCTGTCTTTGGTGCAGACCTGACTTTCGTAGACATTATTTGCGGCCGCTCGCCACATGGCGATTGGCTCGATCATGTGAAGTCATTCCATGCGCGCAGTAATGATAAGGCTCTGGTTGTGAAATATGAAGATGCGGTTCGTGATCCCCAGAGGCTGCTCCGGCAAATAAGCGACTTCTTGAACATAGAACCCGGATGTTGGGTTTCGGAGCAATCGCACTCCAGAAACCGGTTCGCCGATTTTGAAGAGAACAAGCAATTTCAACTATCATCAAGCGAGAAAATCGTCGTCTCTTTTCTATACGAGGAGGAAATGAGACGATTTGGATATGAGATTGCGCCTGATGTCGACCTGCGGGTCGTTGCATCGGAACTCAGGAAAGTTTGTCTCAAAAGCGGCGATTTGCAAAAGGCGTTGCAGTCTGAAATTGCGTACGTAAAGCGCGGAGCGCTTGAGAACCATGCACTACTGGACAAACTGGCGAGGCTCGAAAATGCGCTTGAGCCTAGATTAAAAAGTATCCTCAAATTGCGCCCGTTGCGCTATGCACTGGCGCAGCGGAACCGGTTAAAACGTGACAACGCAGGAAGCGCAAGCCCATTGGCGCCGGCGCCGGGCGCCAGGCAGGCGCATATTCATGCCGGACAATTTACGTCAGCCGAAACGATCGTTAGCGAGGTGAGGGACCAAGCAAAATTTTATTCCGCGGAATCGACACAATACATTGCGGAAAACTTTGGCGTTGCTGTTTTTGCG
>DGNI01000042.1:4334-9090 GCA_002388885.1 Parvularculaceae bacterium UBA4496
GCTCGAATTGCAGGGTGCGGCCAGTTATTCGCATGTCTGGATTGACGGTGATCATGGCAATCCCGAGAAGCGCGCGCGCGTTGACCTGGTGGAGGATTGTGTAAAACAGTTTGACGTGAAGCGCATTCACAGGAATCGGGGAAATTTCGGATTCCGCAAAATGATGCTGCTTGCAATGCGGTATATGATGGAGCGGTACGAGAAAATTTTATTCCTGGAGGATGATTGTTTCCCAACCCGTCGAGCGATTGAGGTTTTCTGCGAAAACTTGACACAAATCGCCGATGATAAGAATGTATTCTCCGTATACGGCCACTATTTTGGATTTCCCGAAGAAGAAAACGGGTCAGCCAGATTCCAGGGCTGGGGGTGGGCGACGACAGCCGAAAAACTTCGCCCGGTCTGGGCGCAGCTGATGGATTGTTACCTGAAAACCGAGGAAGAATATCTTGAATTTGTCGATGAACAGCTGACGCCGGAGGTTGAAAAACTGATTGATATCACGCCGGGAAGACAGCCGTCCGAAACCATCAGGAAATTTTTCGCCTGGGATGAGACTTTATGCCTGATTACCGCCATCCACGGCATGAAGCATCAACAGACAAGCGAGCGCGTAATCTACAATTTCGGTGCATGCAGCGCGTCAGCGCATTTTCATCAAGTAGAACATTTCCGGCAACCGCCGTTCAACATGATATCAATTGATGAAGTCTGGGATAAGTTCTGACGAGACAGCAGGCACGAAGATGAAGAATGAGGATAAAATTTTTGTCGCCGGCCATCGGGGCATGGTTGGAAGCGCGATTTGCCGGGCGCTACGTGCTGCAGGCTATAGCAACCTGGCGCTTCGTACGCGAACCGAGCTTGACCTGACGGACCGGTCGGCGGTTGACGCTTTCTTTGCGGAAGAGAAGATAGATTATGTTTTCCTGGCGGCGGCGAAAGTCGGCGGTATCATCGCCAACGATATGCTTGGCGGCGACTTCATCCGTGAAAATCTGTTGATACAGACGCATGTTATCGACGCCGCCTACCGGAACGGCGTCCGAAAAATGATGTTTCTGGGATCGAGTTGTATCTATCCGAAGTTGGCCGAACAGCCGATATCCGAAGAAAGTCTTTTAACCGGGTCCCTGGAGCCGACAAACCTTCCCTATGCGGTCGCAAAGATCGCTGGGAAAGTCATGTGCGACGCGTATAGAAAACAGTTCGGCTTCGACGGGTTTACCGTGATGCCTTCCAATGTCTACGGGCCTGGCGACAACTTCGATCCAAATACGAGCCACGTGGTGGCAGGGCTGATGCAGCGCTTTCACAAGGCAAAGCTTTCTCGCGCTGAAGAAGTTGTCGCCTGGGGAACAGGCGCGCCCTTGCGCGAACTTATTTTTGCGGATGATCTCGCCGATGCATGCGTGTTCTTGATGAACGCATATGAAGATGGAGGCATGATAAATGTCGGATCAGGCCGGGAAATTTCGATCCGGGATCTGACACGCCAGGTTGCCGACGTTGTCGGTTATGAAGGAAAAATAATGTGGGACCGCTCCAGACCCGACGGAACGCCGCGAAAGATTATGAACAACAGCCGGCTTGAAGCCTTGGGCTGGCGCGCGAAGACGCCGCTACGGAGCGGGTTGGAGAAAATGTACGCTTGGTATCTTGAGGAAGTAGCGGCCTAGTCTGTTTATGCGTGGGACATGCGAGCGCTTTGAGCCTCTGCGTCAAGGCAGATTCGCCAATAGCCTCTTACAGTATTCTCATCTCTGAATTTCGCGCTGCGCTCTCTAGCTCTTTCCTTATATTCTTTCCAATTTCGACATACGTCGACGATCGCCGCCGCGATTTCATCCGGACCATCGCCAGCAGCGCCGCCGTATTGCTTTGCCATCGCTCCCGGATACGTGTTTGCTGAAGCTACCAGTACTTTCCCGGCCGCTATGGCTTCAGTGACAATACCGGAACTGCGGAAGCGGTATTCGTCTTCGCCGTAGGGCGTCAGTATCACTTCGCTTGCGTGAAGCAGGGCTTCGTATTCGGTTTCAGAAAGCGACTCGAGCAACAATTTAACATTGCTCGATCGCATTGCTTTCAGTTCGCCGATTGCGCGCCTGATCGTTTTATTGCGGCCGACGATTTGCGGGCTTGCCTGCAGAACAAAGGTAGCCTTGCGCACGGGATCTCTGCTTTCCCCGATCATTTTTCTTACGGAGCGGATAATCTCCGGGATATGGTGGAAGCCTTTTTCGGTTCGCGCTGACCCTAGCGATGCGATGATTAGGTTATCGCTAGGTATTTGCAGTACATCCCGACGATATGTCGAAGCCGCGGCCGCTGCCGCCCCATGGACTTGTCTAAAAGCGGGCACCGGCAATGTGCCAACCTGCACCGACCATAGTTCTGAAAGATGTGCGGCCAGTGGGCTGTTTTCAGCATAGAGAAAAAGCTTCCGGTTCAGGAAACCACGCATTTCCAGCCTTGAAAGTTCAGATGAAAACGCCGCCATATTAGTGCGATGCGGCATCACGCCTGCAGGATCGTATGGTGTCGCCACATGAAAGCTCGGGGCTTCGGCGGCTTCCATAGTTTGAAGAATTCGCAAAATAGCGGGCAGACATTGTCCGTCGCCGGTATGCAGCAGCAAACGGTCATCGGGTCCTGCGCCCAAACTCTGCATGGCTTCTTTGAGGTCGCTCTCGAAGCTTGTGTCTTTATGCTCGTTAGGCGGCTGGTTTTTCCTTCTCAATATATTATTGACGGCGTGCGGAAGCGATGAGAGCGTTCCCCGCCTTGCGCGAATATACGGATCATACATGCTAGAGCTGAAAGTTGGCCTCACATTTGCGCCGCCAACCTGCAACGTGTTGTTGAACTCCTTTGAACAAAGCCAAGTTACGTCAAAGCCATGTGCTTGCGCTGATAGCGTCGCCGCCTGCGTCAGCATGTAATGATGCCCTCTTATATCTTTGAGTGAAGGGTCAATGATAAACAGGCGAGGCATCTGGCGACTATTTCCTGGGAGGGCCCCCGAGGGGGATGGTGACATTTTGCGCATGGCGTTCTATCGGTTGTTCTGCAAACGCCAGTAGCGCCAGACTTATGACATACGCACAATTCAGAAAACAAGACTCAGGAAACGTGCGGTCGCGGGGAAGGAGGCAGCGTGGATGAGCTGCGTCCACATAGCCCTCGCCAGACTGGTGCAGAAACGCCTTTTGCAACTGTTATTATTGTAAATTTCAATTCTGGAGATCGTTTATCCCGGTGTCTTGACTGTTTGCGGCGGCAAACAGTGAGGGAATTTGAGACCCTCGTTATCGACAATAACTCAACGGATGATTCGCTTCAGTCAGCGAATATTGGCGAGCGTCCCGTCAGGCTCATTCGCTCATCGGAAAATATCGGATTTGCCGCCGCCAACAATCGGGGCGCGCGCGATGCGCGCGGGAAATGGATCGCTCTATTGAATCCAGACGCCTACCCGGAACCGGACTGGTTTGAGCGCCTAAAAAAAGCTTGCGAACAATACCCTCAAATGACCGCGTTTGGTTCGTTGCAGCTCAATGCAACAACGCCTGAGACGCTAGACGGCGCCGGCGATGTCTGTTCTGCATGGGGTATCGCTTACCGGGGTGGTTTCGGCACTGTGCGTGATAAAATACGGGAAGAGGGTGAATGCTTCGCACCCTGCGCTGCCGCGGCGATGTATTTGCGGGAGAAGTTTTTATCACTGGGCGGGTTTGACGAGCGATTTTTTTGTTATGGCGAAGATGTAGATTTCGGTTTCCGGTTGCGAAATGCCGGCGGCAAGGCCCTACAGGTGAACAGCGCAGTCGTATTGCATGAAGGGTCAGGCGTCTCGGGACGTCACAGTGCTTTCACTGTCTATCATGGCCATCGAAACCGTATCTGGCTCTATTACAAGAACATGCCGCTTGCGCTTTATTGTGTCACGGCGCCGATGCGCATTGTTGCGGATGTCGCGCTCATGGCCAAGGCGGCATTTCAGGGAAGGCTTGGGGATTACCTCAGGGCCATAGTTGACGGGTATGGCGGTCTTGCCGGTTTTAACGAAGACCGGAAAGAAATCTCCCGCATGCGCAAGGAAAGCGGCGCAAAAATCGCGCCTGCGCTTTCGTGGTCGCTCGCGAAATTGATCTCGCGCGCTGTTGACTTGCGCCCCATCCCGCCGCAATCGACCGCCGGTACGCAATTCACAGAAATTGATCGTGTTCAGTGACTGATCCGAGTTTCGTCATATCCGTTCCTATCGGCGCCTATCACCCTCTGCTGCGTGACTGCTTGAACAGCCTGGTGATTCAAACGCCGAAGCCGGCGGTCGCGATTTTGGATGCATCCGGTGACGAGCGCGTTGCGGCGGTCATTTCTGAATTCCCCGATCTTGCGGAATATCACCGCACCGGTCCGGACGAGGGACAGTCCGACGCGATCATTGAGGGCTGGAGTAATGTCGAAGGCGAGATCCTCGGCTGGCTAAATGCTGATGACGCGCTTTATCCCGGCGCGCTGGAAAGGGCTGCGCGGCAGTTTCGCGATGATCCGGAAACCGATGTTTATTATGGTCACACGGTTATCGTCGATGATGATGAGGCGGCGACAGGATATCACTGGGCCGTAGAACAGCCGAGCGATGCGATCCTTGCCGGCGACATTATTTCACAGCCTTCCTGTTTCTTCCGGCGTACAAAAATTGACGATATCGGCGGGCTTGATCGCGATTTACACTACACCATGGACT
>DGNI01000007.1 GCA_002388885.1 Parvularculaceae bacterium UBA4496
CGCGAGCGGCGAGACGCGCGCCAAGGGCGACGTCACCACCCGTCCCTTGGCGCGCGTCAGCATCGCCTGCAGGCGCCCCACATCCATAAAGCCGCCCGCCGCATCATCCCACGCCGCGCGCAGCAGCAGATGATCGGGCTCGTGTTCGCGCAACACGTCGTAGATGAGATCGGCTGAGAACGAGACCTGGCGCCCGGTCTTTTCCTGTCCGGGATATTTCTTTTCGATCAGTCCGGCGATGGTGGCGCAGTTGCGGAAGGTGCGTTTCATGACGATGGCGTCGGCGGTCCATTCCTCCAGGTCGTCGCCAAGCATGTCTTCGTCGAACAGCGCCGCCATGTCGACATCCGACATGTCCTTGCGCGACCAGACCGACAGCGCGTATTCGGTTGGCACGAAACCAATGGGCTGTTTGCCGAGCCGTTCCAGCCGCCGCGTCACCAGCATGCCGAGCGTCTGGTGCGCCAGCCAGCCTTCGAATGGATAGCAGACAAGGAAATACCGGTTCTTGTAAGGGAAAGTTTCGACGAGCAGTTCATCGGGCTTCGGGATCAGCGCCACTTCGCGCTGTTTTTCCAGCCAGTCGCGGACCTGTTCCGGATAGGCTTTCCAGCTTTGCGTATCGTAAAGCATGTGCCGGACGCGATCCGCGAGATAGGTCGACCACGGGAACTTGTTGCCGCCCCAGCTGGGCAGGCGCGGCGATTCATGCACGGTGCGCGTCACCACCGCATCATTTCCCTGAATGCTTTCTAGCCGCAGAACTTCCCCGGCGAAATAGAACGCATCCCCGATATTGATGGTTTCGAAAAAATACTCCTCAATGGAGCCAAGTTTACGGCCCGGACGGTTCGGCCCGCGCGCTGAGGCCAAGCGGATGTTGATTTCCGCGGCCGCCGTGATCGTGCCCACATTCATCTTGTATTGCTGCACGGCGCGCTTGTCGCGCACGCGGTATTTGCCTTCCGCCGTTTTGACGATGCGGCGATAGCGTTCGTAGCGTTTGAGCGCATAGCCGCCCGTCGCGACAAATTCGACGGCGTCGTTGAAATCCTTGCGCGGCAGATCGGCGTAAGGCGACGCGGAACGGATTTCATTGAACAGATCGTCCGGCGCGAAAGGCTCGGCGCAGGCCATGCCGAGAATGTGCTGCGCCAGAACGTCGAGCGTTCCCTTTCGCGGCGGCTCGCCGTCAAGGACGCCCTCCTCTATCGCCTGCTTCGCGGCGATGCATTCAAGCACTTCCATGCGGTTCGCTGGCGCCAGCAGCGCGCGCGAGGGTTCGTTCATGCGGTGATTGGCGCGACCGATGCGCTGCGTCAGGCGCGAGGCGCCCTTGGGCGCGCCCATCTGGATCACCAGATCCACATCGCCCCAGTCGATGCCGAGATCGAGCGTGGAAGTGCAGACAACCGCGCGCAGATCGCCGCGCGTCATGGCCGCTTCGACTTTTCGGCGGCGGTCAACCTCCAGCGAACCGTGATGCAGCGCGATGGGAAGGTTGTCGTCGTTCAGCTTCCACAGCGACGCGAACGTAATCTCCGCCTGGCTGCGCGTGTTGACGAACACCAGCGTCAATTTTGACTGCCTGATCTTTTCGTAGACTTGGCCGAACGCATGGCGGCCAGTATGCCCCGACCATGGAATGCGTTCTTCTGAAAACATCACATCGATCTGCGGCGTCGCGCCGGAACGCCCTCGGATCAGCTTCGCAGATTTCACACCTTCGACATTCTGCGGCGTCAAATAGTCGATCAACGGTTTGGCGTCCGGCACCGTGGCGGATAACCCCGAAAAGCGCACATCCGGCGCGAGCGCGCGTAACCGCGCCAAGGCGAGCGACAACAAATGTCCGCGTTTGTTTGGAATAAGTGCGTGCAGTTCGTCGAGGATGACGCGTTTCAGTCCCTTGAAATATGCACGCGCATCCGGCGACGCGATCAGGATCGAAAGGCTCTCCGGCGTCGTCATCAGTATGTCCGGCGGCTGGTATTTCTGTCTTTGACGACGTGCTTGCGGCGTGTCGCCGGTGCGGGTTTCGATGGCGATGTCGAGCCCCATTTCGCGCACCGGCGTTTCCACATTGCGGGCAACGTCCACCGCCAGCGCTTTCAGGGGCGAGATATAAAGCGTGTGCAGGCGATTTGTTGGCGGCGCGCCTCGCTCGCTCAGTTCAACAAGGCTCGGAAGAAAACCCGCGAGCGTCTTGCCGCCGCCGGTCGGCGCAATCAGCAGGAACGACAGCCCCTCGCGATCAGCCTTCAAACATTCGAGCTGATGCGGGCGCACAGCCCAACCGCGCGATGCGAACCAGTTGATAAAGGCGCTCGGTATTTGCGTTTTCGATTTTAGGCTTGCCGTCATAAAGCCGACCATAAACCGGCCAGCAAGAAACTACACGTCGCTTGCGAATGGTGAAAATGGCCAGTCTTACTTCCCGCGGCAATCCCCCGCGGCGAGCGCCGCCATTTCCGCGGCGTAGCGCTCGTCAACGGGCAGGAATTTCTGCTGGTCTTCATCCCAGGCTTCGACGCCGCCGGTCTTGATGTCGTAGACCCAGCCATGGAGTTGCACGTCGCCCTTTTTGATGCGCGCGGCGACGCTCGGATGGGTTTTCAGATGTTCAAGCTGCAGCCTGACGTTCTCTTCAAGCAGCAGCGCCATGCGTTCATCTTCGCTCAGTCCCTCGCTGTTCTGGTCGACGTAATCGAGGGCGCCTTGCGCATGGGCGAGCCATTCGCGCACATGCGGCAACGTCTTCAACAATTCGGGCTTGAGCGCGCCTTCCATGGCGCCGCAGCCGGTATGCCCGCAGATGACGATATGCGGCACGTTCAGCGCCGCCGCGGCGAATTCGATTGATGCGGTAATGCCGCCGGCGTTCACCACATGGGGCGGCACGATATTTCCCGCGTTACGCACGATGAAAAGCTCGCCCGGCTCCGTCTGGGTGATCATCGCTGTTTCGATGCGTGAATCCGAACAGGTGATGAACAGCGCTTCCGGCGACTGGCCGTGGCTTAGTTTTTCGAACAGCGCACGTTTTTCCGGAAAGACCTCGTTCTGGAAACGAACAACGCCAGCGGCGAAACGGGGCATCGGAAAACTCCTTCAGAACTGAAAAGGGCCAGCGCAAGGTTTACGCCGGCCCAGTTCAAAATCAAGTTGCGGCAAGGCGTTAAATATTCTGCGCGCTCACCATGGCGAAGAGCATGGGGATCGACAACAGTGTGTTGGTTCTTGAAAACAGCATCGCCTTGCGGCCAGCTGCGGCTTTCGCATCCGCTGCAAGGTCCGGATACTTGTTGTCGATGTTCAGCGCCTTTTGCTGGTTCGGCCAGATGATGAACCATACGTTGAACCACATCACGATGCCGAACCACATGCCGACGCCGATCAGGACATTGCGGCGAACGGCGAAGCCTTCGGAAAGACCAATAGTCAAGGCGCCGACGAAGTAGTTGTTGAGAAGCGCCAGCAATAGCCCCGTGACGATGGTCGCCATGGCGCCCCAGCGGAACCAGAACAGCGCCTTGGGGGCGATATGCTTGCCGATCGCAGGTTTTTGATCATCCGGGATCGACGGCATCAGCGGGATCTGGACGAAGTTGAAATACCAAAGAAGGCCAATCCACATCACGCCGGAAAGGACATGCAGCCAGCGCATGAAAAACTGCCAGTACGGCATTCCAAACGTGCCGCCCATCATCATGTAAATAATTACAAGGATCAGCGCGACGACAAAGCCCGCGATCACCGTGTTGCGTAAATTCGATAGTAAGGCCGCCATTGGTCCCGTCTCCTATTCCTGTTTTGCTGCCCGGCAAACGCAACGCCCGCAATCTACCTTGAGCTATACCAGCCCAAGGCTCATGATTCCAATTATTTAGCACGCGAATCGGGGCGCTGTGACCAAAATCCTCGTGCTGTCAGATAGTTGTCACGTTCGACGAATCAGCGTGCCGGCCTAGCAGTTGTGATTCGCTCCCCGTCAATTCGCAGCAAGGCGCCCGCTTCCCAGATAAAAGTAATCGTGATACTGACCAAACCTTCCTTTCCCGGGGGCGGGCCTTTTCATGTTATTCAATTCACTGACCTTCCTGGTCTTCTTCGCGGTTGTGCTCGCGCTGCATTACGCGCCGTTTCCGTGGCGCGTGAAGAAATTCAACCTGCTGATCGCTAGCTACCTGTTCTATGCAGCGTGGAGTCCGCCTTTCGTCATCCTGCTCTGGATATCCACGGCTGTTGACTGGAAAGTCGCTCAATGGATTCACCGTTCTGACGGCAAAGCGCGTCGACGGATGTTTTTGATCATGTCGCTGGCGACCAACCTCGGCATCCTTGGTTATTTCAAATATGGCGGGTTCCTCTTGGAAAACTTCACCGCCGCAATGACCGCCATCGGCGTAAATTATCAGGCGCCGGACTGGAACATCATCCTGCCGGTGGGCATTTCGTTTTATACGTTCCAGACCATGGCCTACTCGCTCGATGTTTATTTAAAACGCGCTGAGCCTGCAAAGTCGCTTCTGGACTTTTCGTTGTTTGTCACATTCTTCCCGCAACTCGTTGCAGGCCCGATTGTGCGCCCGTCACAGCTCGTGCCTCAATTCGCCGAGCCGAAAAGGGCGTCGTCCCAGCAGCTCTATTGGGGCCTTGGTTTAATCACGATCGGGATGTTTGAAAAAATCGTCCTCGCCGACAGCTTTCTGGCGCCGGCTGCCGATGGCGCTTTCGGCGCCGCAGGCGCCCTCGCGCCTCTCGACGCGTGGACCGGCGTACTTGCATTTTCCGGCCAGATCTTTTTCGATTTCTCAGGCTATTCAACGATCGCCATCGGTACGGCCTTGTGCCTTGGGTTCTCGCTGCCCAATAACTTTCTTTACCCTTACGCAGCGATCGGTTTTTCTGATTTCTGGCGGCGCTGGCACATATCGCTTTCCACTTGGCTGAGGGATTATCTTTACATTCCACTCGGCGGCAACAAGCGCGGCCGGATCCGCACATATATCAACCTCTCTATTACAATGCTGCTCGGCGGCTTGTGGCACGGCGCCAGCTGGACGTTTGTGATCTGGGGCGGCCTGCACGGCCTCTATCTGAGCGTAGAGCGTTACTTGCGCGAGACGATCCCGGAGCAAGCATGGTTCCGTTCACTATGGTTCAAGATCGCCATGGCGTTGCTCACCTATTTTCTGATCAACATCACCTGGGTGTTTTTCAGGGCGCAAAGCTTCGATCAGGCGATGATGATGCTCGCATCCATGGCGGGTCTCGCGACCGAGCCGCAAAAGGTTCTCTATCTCAATGAGATTATTCCAGCGGCCATCGTCGTCTCAGGCATGGTGGCGACGCATTGGTATTTGCGCATGCGCACGATGGAAGACGTGATCGCCGCCACGCCGAAATGGCTGATCGGCGTCATCTGGACGTTCATGCTTTTCATGCTGATGATTACACAGGGGTCGGACAGTGCCTTCATCTACTTCCAGTTCTAAACCGCAGCTGGCCCGTCCGTTCGATGATGACGTCGTCAGGCGTCCGGTCCCTGATCGTCCGTGGCGTTTCCTTGCCGTTGCGGCGTTGCTTGCGACGCTCGCGCTCATGACCTGCTGGGAGGTTTACTGGCGCGCGCAATGGCATATCCCGGGAGATTTCAAAAACACGGCGTCCCTCTGGGCGCAGGAACGCCGCAAAGCGAAAGGCGATGCGACCGTGCTTATCGGTTCGTCGCGGATTTTCTTTGATATCGATCTGGATATCTGGGAAGAAAAATCCGGCATTCGTCCGGTTCAGCTTGCGCTTGAAGGCACGAGCCCGCAACCGGTGCTCTCCGACCTTGCAGCGGACAATGACTTTAACGGCACCGTCGTCGTCGGCGTAACGGCGCCGATTGCATTCAGCGGCTACGCCTATCGCGGCGACGTAATCGCCGAGGCGAACTCTGAGGCGCCGTTTGAAAGAGCCGGCCATGTCTTATGGATGCAGATTGATAAACTATTTGCCTATACGGACGAGATGACCCGGCCCAAGACGATGATTTTCAATGCGGACTTACCCTTACGCGAGGGCATGCGCCGGAGGATGCAACCACACAAGCTTGCGATCCACAATGCCGACAGAAACACCGAGATGTGGGCGCGGGTTGTCGAAGACCAACCCTATCAGCAACTCGCAAGGGACGTCTGGGGCAACTCAATGGGTCCGCTGCTTGAAGGACTTAAGGATCCCGACTCGCCGGTCTACGGCGCCATTGAGGCGCAGACGGCGGAGATTATCACCGCGATGAAAGCCGATATTGAAAAAATCCGCGCGCGCGGCGGCGATGTCGCCTTTGCCCGCATGCCCTATGAAGGCCTCTATGAAGAAGTCGAGGAAAAAGCTTACCCGCGCGAAAAAGCGTGGGACAAGCTGTTGGCGGAAACGAATTCCGTCGGCGTTCACTTCAAGGATTATGAAGCGCTGCAGGGCTTTTATATTGTCGAGTGGTCCCA
>DGNI01000008.1 GCA_002388885.1 Parvularculaceae bacterium UBA4496
CGTCGTCGTGGTCTTTTGCGTCCGCCGGATCGATGGTGATGAGCGGCGTCTCGCGCAGGTCAGTACGGCTCCCAAGCGGCGGCAGTTTCGCCTTTTCTGCTTCGGCAATAACGGCGGACGGGAAATCTGTCGGGATGCCGTGGTTGGCGAGCGCGATGGTGGAATAGGCGTGNNGTCGTCAACGTGTCCGGCGATGGACCGGATGCGCGCCTTGTTGGGCCCATAACCGCGCGCGTTTTTCGCTTCCACCCACACAAGATCGCCGTCTTTGGCGCCGCCATCATCGCTGTCGTCGATGGTGAATGAGTGTCGGGCGCGCCGTTCTANNCAGGATCGGCAACGCCGCCGCGGCGTTTCTTGCGATAGACGGCGAGAAAGCGATGCGCGCCCTTGCCGATGGCCTTGATGACGTCAGCCTCATACCCGTCGTCGCCCGCTTCTTTCAGGCGCGCCAATAGCCGGTCGCCGACGCCGGGCGCGGGTTTTACTTTGGCGGCGCGCTTTGCCGAAAGACGGATCATCGGCGGTTCGGTCTCGCCGCGCCAGTTCGCCGGCATGCAGATGAGGTCGCCGTCATCATCGACGGACATAACGTCAATAGGGGCGACCGGCGGCATGGCGTTCGCGCGTTCGATGCGTTTCCCGCCCTTCAGGTTGATCTCGCCGTCCGCATCCATCTGTTTGAGCAAGGAGCGCAATTCGGCGCGGGCCTCTCCCTTGACGCCAAACGCGCGCGCGATGTCGCGGCGCGCAACCTCGTTGTCGCTATCCTTGAGGTAGGCGATGATGTCGGTTTTTGAGGGGAGGCCGGATTTCACCGGCTTTTTGGAGGCGCTTTTTTTACGGGGCGGCAAAGGGAAACTTTCAGCTGGCGTTGGTCATTCTTTCGCCTTGCCCTATCATGGATTTTCACAAAGCGCGAATGCTTAGCCGCCGATGGTCAGGGGGTTTTGCCGTCTGCCGTCGATGAGCACCTCATAATGAAGATGCACAGCAGTGGCGTTTCCCGTGCGCCCTGTCCGGCCGATATAGTCGCCGCTGCGAACGCGGACGCCAGGTCGCAGCCCCGGTGCGAACTCCGACAGATGCGCATACCGCGTTTCTACACCGTCGCCATGGCGGATGAAAATCACATTGCCGTAACCCCGCATGGAAGTGGCCGCCGTCACGACGCCGTCGCCACCGGCGTATACCGGCGCGGGACCGCGCGTGTACAAATCGACACCGCGGTGAAAACTGCTGGCGCCGCCCGAGCGCGGTCCGAAACCCGAAGACACGCATGAGACAACCGGCGCACGCGCCAGCTTGACCCTGCCGACCCGAGAATATGGCTGGTAACCAACCAGCATCAGGTTGGAATCAGCAACCGGCGCATTCGATACCTGCATGCCCGGACAGACGCGAAGCGGCGGCAATACGCTTTCACTACGTACCGGTTGGGTGCGTTCAGGAATGTGAAGCTGTTGGGAGTGGCGCTGCGGCGCGCTTGCGCATGCGGCGAGTGTCAACGCAGAAAAAAGCCCGATGAAAACTCGAAAACAGGACATAACCGCCGTCCGATACGCAACAAGATGACATATCGGTAATGGGCGATTGATACGGAGGCGTTAACTGCCGCCGTCGGATTTTAGCTATTAAGCAAGATGCTTCAGGCGTGAAACGCCGCTACTCGGCGGATTTCTTTTTGGCGGCTTTTTTCTTTGTCGCCGTTTTCTTTGCAGCGGTCTTTTTCGCGGTGGTTTTTTTAGCCGCCTTTTTCTTGGTGGTTTTCTTTTTCGCCGCCTTCTTTTTTGTTGCTTTCTTGCGGGCCGGTTTCTTTTCTTTTGCGGCGATCAGTTCAAGCGCGCGTTCCAGCGTCACGGTTTCCGGGTCGGTTCCGTTCGGCAGGGTTGCGTTTGTTTTCTGGTGCTTGACGTAAGGACCGTAACGCCCGTCCATGACATTGACGGGATCGCCTGTTTCGGGATGGTTGCCGAGTACCTTCAGCGCCTGCGCCGCCTTTCGCCCGCGCAGGTTGGCTTTTTTCTCCGCGATCAGCGTTACGGCGCGGTTGAGACCAACCTCAAACACTTCCTCAATGTTTTGAAGGTTTGCGTATGTCTTGCCGTGTTTGACGAACGGGCCGTAGCGGCCGAGCCCCGCCTCGATCATTTCTCCGTCTTCCGGGTGCGCGCCCACTTCGCGCGGCAGCGACAACAGCATCAGCGCTTTTTCGAGATCGGCGTCTTTTACGTCCCACGTTTTCGGCAGGCCAGCGCGTTTCGGTTTTTCCTTCGAACCTTTTTCCTGCTCCCCGAGCTGGAAGTAGGGCCCAAAGCGGCCGACCTTCAGCCAGACATCAAGACCGGTTTTGGGATCGGAGCCGAGTACCTTGTCGCCGCTCGCTTCCGGGTCTTCGCCGTCAGCGATGGCCGAGAGCTGGCGCGTGTAATTACAATCGGGGTAATTCGAGCAGCCGATGAAGGCGCCGTAACGTCCGGTCTTGAGCGACAGCTGGCCTCCGTCGCGGTTTTCCGTATCGCAAGTCGGGCAGGCTCGGGGATCGGAGCCGTCTTCCTTTTTCGGAAAAATCAGCGGTCCGAGGGATTCATTGAGCGCATCGAGCACTTCGGAAATGCGAAGCTCACCAATGTCTTCGACGGCGGCGTGAAATTCCGACCAGAAGTTTTTAAGGAACGTCTTCCAGTCCGCTTCTCCGGCGGAGATTTCATCGAGCGTTTCTTCAAGGTCAGCCGTGAAGTCGTATTCAACGTATTTCCTGAAATAGTTTTCTAAAAACGCCGTGACGATGCGGCCCTTAGAGTCTGGAATAAACCGGTTCCGGTCCATATTGACGTAACCGCGGTCACGCAAAGTCGTGAGGATCGAAGCGTATGTCGAAGGCCGCCCGATGCCCAACTCTTCGAGACGCTTGACGAGGCTCGCTTCCGAAAAACGCGGCGGCGGCTGGGTGAAATGCTGGTCGGCTTTGACGTCAGAGACATTTGCTCCGGCGCCGGCGGAAAGCTTCGGCAATACGCCGCCGCCGTTTTCATCTTCCGGGTCGTCCTGGCCTTCTTCGTAAAGCGCCAGAAAACCGTCGAATAGAATGACGGAACCCGTAGCGCGCAAGCCTGTTTTTTTGTCGGAAGACAAAAGGTCGATGGTGGTGTTTTCAAGGCGCGCTGATTCCATCTGGCTGGCGATGGCGCGCTTCCAAATCAGTCCATATAGCTTGAATTCGTCATCGTTCAGTCCACGCACCTTGTCGGGCGAGCGCGAAAACGCTGTCGGGCGGATACATTCATGCGCTTCCTGCGCGTTCTTCGCTTTACTCTTATAGACGCGGGCGCTTTCGGGTACATATTTGTCGCCGAACTGGGCGCCGACAGATTTTCGCGCGTCTGAAATCGCTTCGGGCGCCATATCGACGCCGTCGGTGCGCATGTAAGTGATAAGACCGGTCGTCTCACCGCCGATGTCGATGCCTTCGTAAAGGCTTTGCGCCGTGCGCATGGTCCGCTGCGCGTTGAAGCCAAGCTTTCGCGCTGCTTCCTGTTGCAAAGTAGATGTCGTGAAGGGCGGCGGCGGATTGCGCCGGCCCGGCTTGGCTTCAACGGCGTCGACAGTGAACGCCGCGCTTTCGACGGCTTTCTTTGCCGCCATTGCTGACGCTTCTTCGCCGAGGGTGAACTTTTGAACCTTTTTACCTTCGTGCAGCGTCAGGCGCGCTTCAAACGGTGCGCTGTCGCCTGACACGGCCTGCGCTTTGACGCTCCAGTATTCCTGCGGAATGAAGGTTTCGATTTCGAGTTCGCGGTCGCAGATGATACGCAAAGCCACGGACTGTACGCGCCCCGCGGAACGCGAGCCCGGTAGCTTGCGCCAGAGCACCGGCGACAGCGTGAAGCCCACAAGGTAATCGAGCGCGCGCCGGGCGAGATAGGCGTCCACGAGGGCGCCATCTATCTGTCGCGGATGCGCCATCGCATCCTGAACGGCCTTCTTGGTGATGGCGTTAAACGCGACCCGGTCAATCCGGACGCCTTTTAGCACTTTTTTCTGGGCAAGCGTTTCGAGAAGGTGCCAGGAAATCGCTTCGCCTTCGCGGTCCGGGTCAGTGGCGAGGACCAGCCGTTCCGCACCCTTAACCGCTGCGGCGATATCGTTGACGCGCTTTTTGGAGCCTGCATCAAGCTCCCATACCATCTCAAAGTCGTTGTCCGGCTTTACCGAGCCATCCTTCGAGGGCAGGTCGCGGATATGGCCGTAAGAGGCCAGCACCTTGAACCCGGAACCCAGATACTTGTTGATTGTCTTCGCTTTAGAGGGCGATTCAACGATGACGACTTGCATGAACGAACGGCCCCGAACGGTACTAGGTGATTTCAGCGTGGCGGGCCCTATGGGGCGGGCAGACGCGCTCTGTCAACTGTCTGGCTGCTGTGTAGCCTGAATTCAGACTGGTGGCGGCGGCTATGCAGGCCCACAGCTGTTTCGCATTAAACGAATAAAAATCAAATGGTTAGAGAGAGTTTTTCAAAGCTGGCTTCATTCGGCCGCCAGTGAAAACCGCCCGCCTTCATGCTCTATCGCTTCGCCGGACAGGACGAGATCGAGCAGCGTATCGGCCACAAGGCCCGGCGGCGCGTCGGCCTCGCGCAGGATTTCGTCGCGATGGAGAGGCGTGAAGGACAGGATTTCCAGAACCTGCCGGCGCAACGACGCCAGCATCGCCGGTTCAGGCTCACGCTCGCCCATACCCTCGGCCCAGTCGAAAAGGTCGCGGCTTTTGTCAGACACCCCACGGGTCTGCGCCGCCAGCGCCTCGATAATATCGTCAGCCCGTTCGACCAGCGTTGCGCCGTCACGGATGAGCCGGTTTGCGCCCTGACAGCGCGGATCGAGCGGCGAGCCTGGCACGGCGAAAACCTCGCGGCCTTGTTCGAGCGCAAAGTTCGCCGTGAGGAGCGTGCCGGATTTCGCCGCTGCTTCGACCACCACAACGCCGCGCGACAGACCGGAAATGAGGCGGTTGCGTTTCGGGAAATCGCGCGCCGTCGGCTGGGCGCCCATGGGACATTCGGAAATGACGGCGCCCTCGCGCGCAATGCGTTCGGTCAGGTCTTCATGCTCGGGCGGATAAATCACATCGACGCCGCCGGCGACCACCGCGATGGTGCCTGTTCCAAGCGCTGCATCATGCGCGGCGCCGTCGATCCCGCGCGCAAGGCCGGAAGTAACGACATACCCTGCTTGCCCAAGGTCACCTGCGAGGGTGCGTGCGATCTTGCGGCCGACGCCGGAGGCGTTTCGCGCGCCGATGATAGCGACAGCAGGTTTTTCAAAGAGCGAGGCATGCCCGCGAATGTAAATCAGCGGCGGATGATCGGGGATGGCTCTTAGCGCTTTGGGATAATCATCCTCGCATGAAGCGATCAGGCGCGCGCCGCGCCTGTCCGCTTCCTCCAGCTCGCGCTCACATGCCGCCCGGTCTGCAGCTTTGAGGTGCGCGCGCCGTCCAGCCTTACGGGAAAGTTCCGGCAATGCCTTCAATGCTTCGGCGGCGGTTTTGTACTTCGCGATCAGCCGGTGAAAGGTGATCGGCCCGATATTCTGCGTGCGAATGAGCTGCAGCCAGTCGAGCTTTTCACGAGGCTCAAGCACCGGCCTCTTCCTTATTGGCGCCGATCTTCGGCTCCGCGCCGGAAAGAAGGCGCACGATGTTCGTCTTGTGCCGGATGAAGATGAGGGCGGTCATGACCACCGCAGCCACGGCGTAAGCGGGCTTGCCCATGGCGAACATGACGAAAGGCGTTGCGGCGGCGGCGACAAGAGCGGAGAGTGACGAGTAACGCAGCACATAGGCCATGCCGAGCCAGGTCGCCCCGGCGAATAGCCCCGCAGGAAAGTGCAGGGCGAACAGCGTACCCATGAAGGTGGCGACGCCCTTGCCGCCCTTGAATTTCAGCCAGACCGGAAAACAGTGGCCGAGAAATGCGGCGGCGCCCGCCACCTCCGGCCGCCATCCGGCGAGATAGGCGATGATCACCGCAATCGCGCCCTTGCCGCCATCCAGCAGCAGCGTCGCGGCGGCGAGGTCCTTGCGACCGGTGCGCAAGACATTCGTCGCGCCAATGTTGCCGGAGCCGATAGCGCGAATGTCGCCGAGCCCGGCGAGTTTGGTAATCACCAGTCCGAACGGAACGGAACCAAGGAGATAGCCGAGAATGAGCGCGAGGAGGATGGTCATCAGCGAATCTCTACCTCCCCCTCGAGGAGAGGTCAAAATTGCGAAGCACAATACGGACAAATAATTTTAATTGGTCAGTCATTAGGTGTTTTTCGAAACTGGCATCCGCTTGTTTCTCTTTTTGTACTTCTGTTGGTAGGCCCTTCGTTGTTTTGTCACCTCATACAGAACTATGCCTGATGTCGTACCCAAATTGAGGCTTTCAATCATTCCAAACATCGGGATGCTTACGCACAATTCTGCGTGCTCGACCGCTAGATCGCTTATACCTCGGGACTCGCTTCCAAACCATACAGCAAGCTTTGCATGAACCGAGTAGTCCACTTCATGCAAGACGGCGTTTTTCTTTCCTTTTATGTGAGGGGAAGTAACTATGGAGATGAATCGATTCTTCTGCAGGTGGGCTATGCATGCTTCAGTGCTATCGAAGCGTTTTACGAAGCTCCATTTGATAGCGGAAACGGATGTTTTTGAGAGAGAGTTTCTCTCCCTCATATCTTGCCAATTATCTGGTAGCGACTTTTTTGGATCAACGATGTAGGTTTTCTCAACGCCTAAAGCATTGACGTTCCTAACAACGGTCCCGATGTTTTTTATGTCTTTCGGATCCTCGATTACTGCGATGAGGTTCTTGCACCGGTACTCTTGAATTTTATCGGCGCGGATTCGAGCAGATGTTTTTTTCTTCGTAGCGTTGCTGGGCGTCATTTCACTCAGCCTTTCACACATGACGATAACGACGTAATACCTTCGTCATTTGCTGTGACACAATGCCCACCAGAAATTCGATTCACGAATTTCCATCCTTCCACACGGGGAGTGAGGCGTGAAGCCAAGTCGGTGACAATTTTCATTCGCCCTTCGTCAGCAGCGCATCGAGGCAGGCCATGCGCGTCGCCACGCCGTAAAACACCTGCCGCAGGATTAAAGAGCTATCAGGATCATCGGCGAGCGTTCCGCAGATTTCAACGCCGCGATTCATCNNCATCGGGCCGGGATGCATGACCCGTGCGCCGGGCTTCGCCAGCTTCAGCGTTTCATGGGTTAGCCCGAATTCTTCATAGAATCCTTGCGCCAATGCCTTGCCGCTTCTCTGGTCGGGGCCTTCCATGCGTTCGAATTGCATGCGCAGCCCCATGGCGATATCGGCGCCGTCAAGGCCTTCGCGTAAACTGCCGATGCGGGGAATGTCCGTAAACTGATCGTCAGGCGGCATGAGGTGCGCGGGTCCCACAAAGCGCACATCTGCGCCGAGCCGCCGGAACAGGCGCGCATCGGAACCGGCGACACGGCTGTGTTTGATGTCGCCGCAGATGGCGATGACGAGGCCGTCGAGTTCGCCGAATTCGGAACGAATGGCCGCGGCGTCCAACAAGCCTTGCGTCGGGTGCTCCAGTTTCCCGGCGCCGCCATTGACGACGGGGCAGGGCAGGAGTTCATCGAGCGTTTTGTGCAGGCCTTCTTCCTTGGCGCGCACGATCATGATGTGTGCGCCCATGGCCGCGAGCGTCTGCGCCGTATCGACGAGGGTTTCGCCCTTGTGCACCGAAGACGCCGAGACCGGCACGTTGATCACATCGGCGCCGAGCTTTTTGCCCGCGAGGTCGAACGACAGGTTGGTGCGGGTTGAGTCTTCAAAAAAGAGATTGATCTGCGTCTTGCCCGCGAGGCGGCGCGGCGCGGGTGCGGCCCGGCGCAAATAACCGGCGTAATGCTCCGCAAGATTCAGGATGTAACGGATGTCGCTGTCCGTCAGATCGTCAATCGAGATCAGTCGGCGCGCTGAAAACCCGCCTTTCGGCGGCGAGGGGCGTTCGGACATTGTCATTAAAGCGAATTCTCTAGCGACGAATCGGGTGCGCCGCAACGGCTCACTTCGCGCGCACCTTCATCAGCCACATGGCGCCGGCGGCGATGATGGCGACGTCGATAATGAACATGATGGGCAGCGCCAGCGGTCCGCCGTTCTGAACGTAGTTCGATCCGCCAAGCGCCAGCCCGGTAGCGCAGACGGCCATGGTGACGATGATCGCTATGCGCCCGTTGACGTGACCCTTTTTCGGTTTTGCTTTCATGTGCACATCGCGCCGTACGTAAAAGCTGAGTCCGGTGTAGATCACGCCGAACGCCGCCAGCGGCCAGCCGAGGCCCGGCGCTGCGTTGAGCAAGGCAACGGCGAGATGAAAAATCCCGGTGAGCACCAGAAGCCCGATGATGAGATGGCGAAGGACGATGGGTTTCATTTTGCGAGCCCCCTGATTCTGTCGATAGCGCCCTGCAGTATAAACGCCGCCGCCGCCTCGTCGATCTTTTCAGCGCGTTTGGCGCGGCTGGTGTCGAGGGCGATGAGGTCGCGCTCCATGGCGGCGGTGGAGAGCCGCTCGTCCCAGAAGGCGACGGGCAGGGGCAGAATCCGCGGCAAGTTGCGGGCGAAGGCGCGGGCGCGCTGGGCGCTGGGGCCTTCGGTTCCGTCCATGTTGCGTGGCAGGCCGATGACGAGGCCGACAACGCCCCGTGCTTCGGCCAGTTCTTTCAGCCGCTCGGCGTCGGAGGTGAATTTCTTCCGGCGGATGGTTTCGACCGGCGTCGCCACCATCCGGCCCGGGTCGCATACGGCGACGCCGATGGTTTTCTCGCCGATATCGAGGCCGAATAGCGCGCCCGCCGCGCCGAACGCCGCCGCCTGTTGTTCGAAAGTCTCCGCCATGGCGCGAATGATAGCATGGGAAGTCAAATTCGGTGCGGAAGGGCGGCGCTCCTAAAGGCTTGCGCCTTGCGCAGGGCGTTGATAGGCCAAGCGCACTCAAGAATTCAGGGATTTCCCATGTCGATCGATAAGGACACTGTGCGCAAGGTCGCGCGCCTCGCGCGGATCGCCGAACCGGAACAGCGCCTCGAACCATTGGCGAAAGAGCTTTCCGGCATTCTCGACTGGATCGAGCAATTGAATGAAGTCGACGTCGAAGGCGTTGAGGCCATGGCCTCGACCGTCGATGTGACGCTGCCCCTGCGCGAGGACGTTCCTCAGGACGGCCCCACCGGCGGCGGCCAGCCGGACAACGTCGTCGCCAATGCGCCGAAGACGGAAGATCACTTCTTCGTCGTGCCGAAGGTGGTGGAGTAGGAACATGTTGGCTTCCTGCATGACACCCAGATTGCAGAGTGCGTTTTCGCGCTCTACTTTTTCTTGGATAGTTGGATTCTTGATCACCGTCGCGGTATCGGGGGTGAACGCTCAAGAAGATAACGAATTGCCCATTACACAGTCGGCCTATTTAGATGACCGGATCACGCGGGTATTGCAGGAATATGAAATCAGCGGTCAACCAGAGGCAACCGTAATCTCTGATGTCGTGATCGAGCCAAGTCGGTTGTTCATTTCGCTTCCGTGGTATTGGAATCAGCTGAGGTCGGATCGGTCTAAATTCTATTGGCAGGATTTGGATCTACGCTTGAAGTATCTAGGGGATGATTACGGGTTCCCTGTGATGGGCTTGGCGTTGGTAAAAGTTACTGAGAAAACTGGCAGGACTCGAGAAAAGATCAGGGATTTCTGGGTGGCGCGAGCAATACGCTCGCCGTTACCGGAGGATGGTTTCGACCGACCACGCAACCGTGGAAGAAATGCCGTGAATCTGTACGAAGAGCTTCGCGCTAAGAACCCAGATATGAAGCCGCGCGAACTCATATCATCTATCCCATTTGAATACCTAGAAACTAATAGCGCCGAGTGTCCGGAACTGACCGCTGTTCTTTCTAAACTGTTTGATGTGCCACTTGTTTCAAGTAACCAAGAATTTTTTCCTCTCCATTCGGACACAATTGTGCTGACCATTCGCAACGGTCCCGGTTACCGAAGGATAACCTATGAGGGATGGGTTGAGGCAGATGGAAATACACCAGGCGCATGGGCAGTAAATTTGATTGCTGCAATCGATAGTTGCTGGCGTGCTGTACCGGTAGAGCAATTCGACCAGTTTGAAATTCCGGAATGATCCAATGACCAATCCAGCCGACCTCACACTCGCGCAACTTCGTGATGCGCTGAAAGAGAAAAAAGTCTCCTCGCTCGAGGCGACCGATGCTTATCTCGCGCGCATCGAAAAGGCGAAGCCGCTGAACACGTTCGTCACGGTGACGGCGGACAAGGCCCGCGACATGGCGAAGGCGTCCGATGCGAAGATCTCGAAAGGCGAGGGCGGCGATCTCGAAGGCGTGCCGCTCGGCATCAAGGATCTGTTCTGCACCGAAGGCGTTTTGACCACCGCCGGCTCGCACATTCTCGACGGGTTCACCCCGCGTTACGAATCGACCGTAACTACAAATCTCTGGCGCGACGGCGCGGTCATGCTCGGCAAGCTCAATCTCGACGAGTTCGCCATGGGCTCGTCAAACGAGACGAGCTTTTACGGCAATGTCATCAACCCCTGGCGGCGCGAGTGTGACCACACGCCCCTGACGCCCGGCGGGTCTTCGGGCGGTTCTTCTGCAGCGGTGGCGGCGCGCCTTTGCGCGGCGGCCACGGCGACGGACACGGGCGGGTCGATCCGCCAGCCGGCGTCCCTGACCAACACGGTCGGCGTCAAACCCACCTATGGGCGCGTCTCGCGCTGGGGCATTGTCGCGTTCGCGTCGTCGCTCGATCAGGCGGGGCCCATGGCGCAGGACGTGCGCGACGCTGCGATCATGCTGAAGTCCATGGCGGGGCACGATCCGAAAGACTCCACCTGCATCAATCGTCCGGTTCCGGATTATGAGGCGGCGCTCGGCGCGTCGCTCAAGGGCATGAAGATCGGCGTGCCGAAAGAATACCGCATCGACGGCATGCCCGATGAAATCGAAAAATTGTGGGCGCAAGGCATCGACTGGATGAAAGACGCCGGCTGCGAGATTGTCGATATCTCCCTGCCGCTGACGAAATACGCGCTGCCGGTCTATTACATCGTCGCGCCGGCGGAAGCCTCATCCAACCTCGCGCGCTATGACGGCGTCAAATACGGCCACCGCACCAAAGACTTCGACGATATTTTGTCGATGTATGAAAACACCCGCGCGGAAGGTTTCGGCGACGAGGTGAAGCGCCGGATTTTGATCGGCACTTACGTTTTGTCGGCGGGTTACTACGACGCCTACTATTTGCGCGCGCAGAAAGTGCGGAAGAGGATTTTCGACGAGTTCACTGAGGCGTTCTCAAAGGTCGATTTGATCCTGACGCCGTCTGCGCCGTCGGCGGCGTTCGGGCTCGGTGAGAAGACATCCGACCCCGTGCAGATGTATCTGAACGACGTTTTCACCGTCACCGGAAACCTTGCGGGGCTGCCCGGCGCGTCGGTGCCGGCGGGTTATGACAAGCAGGGTCTGCCGCTCGGGCTACAGCTCCTCGCGCGTCCGTTCGACGAGGAAACCATGTTCAAGGGCATGTACGCCATTGAACAGGCGGCAGGCGCTACGAAGCGGCCGCAAGTCTGGTGGGAATAAACGCCTCGTCCGCTTCTCTCACGCGCGCGCCGTTGGCGCGCAGAAAGTTTTCCGCCTTCGCGAAGGTGCGCTCCTGCGCGTACCACGGAATGCTCGGCGCGAGATGATGGATCAGATGGTAATTGTGAAAGCCATAGACCCACGAGAAGAATTTCCCGCGTAAGCTTTTTGACGGCTTCTGGATCAGCGTCTGTTTCATCACATCGGACTTGTCCTCAACGTGATGCGGAATCCAGTCGATGAAAAAACTCACCAGTGCGAAGGCCAGAATGGTCGGGATGACCGAGAGCATCAACACCTCGCGCCAGTAACCCATGGCCGCGAACGCAATGATGATCGCGAAGGGAACCGCTGTTTCAATCACGGCGCGAATGATGAACTTCCGCTTGTTCTGCACCAGCGGGAAAATCTTGAAAATGAAATAGCTGGTATGAAAATAGAACATCAGCGAGCGGAAGATCGCCGACGGCAGGTTCGGCGCATCTGAAACCCATGCGTCGGCGTCCCGTTCGGGATCGTTCGTGTGGGCGTGATGCAGGCGGTGGACGTGACAATGCACGGTGTAGGAATGCAGGGTGAACGAAAATCCGGCAATGCCGAAGAAATCATTGAGCCAGTTCAAATGCCGGTGCTTGCCGTTGAGGTTGCGGTGGGCGCACTCATGCGCGGCGGTATAGCCCTGCGCCATCCAGAAAGCGTTCCAGAACATCGCCGCCCACAAGGGAACAACGCCGGACGCGCCCGCCCAGATGCCGAGGAGCGTCATGCCGATCACCAGATAGGAAAAAACAAGGGTCGGCCACTGGAACCCTCTGGTTTCAGAGCGGGCGAGGATTTTCAAATCCCTTATTGTCTCAATGCGTTCTACGGACACCGGGCACTGCACCTCGTGTTTCGATCTGTCTCCCCCCGGAACAACCAGTCTAACAGGGGATCACCCCGGTTACAATTTGGCCCGGCATCTCGTCAGCGGCCAAACGATTGGCTACGTTAACTTTTTCGATCAGCGCGAAGGCAGGCATGTTCGGCCGGTTTCGGGAAATTACCTACACGGCGCCGCTGTCAGCGCCGCTTGAAACAGATGCGTTTCACCTGCGCGCTGAGGGAGACTGGCGGCTGGTGGTGTTCCCCGGCACGCCCTGCAACAAGCTTCTCTATACGCGGTTTTTGCGCACGGCGCCGGCGGGGCTCGATGTCGTGGTGGTTTCGCGCCCCGGTTTTGGCAAGGGCCATGCTGACGCGGTGACGTCATTCGATGAACAGGTGGCGGCGATCAAGCCGTTTCTGCCTGGCGGTGAATTCGGCGACAAGAAAGTGGTCACGCTCGGCGTTTCATATGGCGGCGAACTGGCGCTGAAAGCCGCGCTTGATTTTCCCGACCATGTGTTCGGCGCGGTGACCGTGGCGGCGCTGATCGACGAGCCGCATGATTATGCGCTGAAGCTTGAAGAGCTTGGCGGCGAGACAGGCATCGAGCCTTATGTGCCGAACCGCTGGCAAAAAGTGCGCGCCGAGATTGCCGGGCGTCGCGCGCAGATCGGGCCGCTGCTGGAATCACTGAGAGGCATGAGCGGCGCGGTCGAAGTCCTGCATGGCGATTTCGATGCGCTGGTGCCGCGCTCCAACGCCGAAACGCTGATGAACGCGTTGCCNNAAGGCGTTGCCCGATGGAAAGGCGCGCCTCGAGATCGTGCCCGGCGGCACCCATTATCTGGAACTGCAATATCCGCGGCGGCTGCATCGCGCGGTTCAGCGGGTGATCGAAAGGGCGGAAGGCGGGTTGCAACCGGCGC
>DGNI01000133.1 GCA_002388885.1 Parvularculaceae bacterium UBA4496
CTGGCGTGATCGGGCATGAAATCGGTCACAATCAGCGCCGTCACATCGCCAAACGCGTCAGCCGGACGAACCTTGCACAGATTGGCGCGGTCGCTGCAGCCATACTGACCGGCGATCAGCAAACGGCGCAGGCGATCGGTCAGGGCGCGCAGCTTTATCTCTTAAGCTTCTCCCGCGAGCAGGAGTATGAATCCGATCTTGTCGGCACCCGTCTTTTGGCTTCGTCAGGGTACGACCCATTGGGCGCTGCGCGGTTCCTCAACACACTGGGCGCTTGGACCAATCTCGAGGCCCAGATCGCCGGGGTTCAACAGCCGCCGGAATATCTGAAAACACACCCCAACTCCGCCAATCGTGTTCAGCGCGCCGCGCAGGAAGCAAACGCCCTGCGTCAGGCTGGTTCTGCGTCGGACGAGGTTAACCGCAATGTTTTTCTCAACGCTATTGACGGCATGATCTATGGCGATGATCCGCAGACGCAAGGTTACATCGAGGGGCGAACCTTTATTCACCCGCAGATCGGCCTTTCCTTTACCGCGCCGATGGGTTTTGAACTGGCGAACTCGTCTCAGGCCGTGACGGGAAGATCGTCCTCGGGCGCGCAGATGCAGTTCACCGGCGCTTCGAGCGAAAAGGCGCCAGCAGCGCTCATCGAACAGGAAATTTCTCAGTCGCTTGGCGTCAACCTTGGTCCGGCGCGCTCCGGCAATATCAACGGCAGGCCCGCCGCCATGGGCCGCGCCCGGGCGAACGCGAATGGCGCGGCGGTTGATGTCACGGCCTATGTCATTCGCTGGCAGGGAACGACGAATTACATGTTCCTGTGGGTGACGCCGGCAAACCAGACGGCGCAGCTCGATCGCGCGCTGCAGCAGTCGGTAGAATCGCTGCGGAACGTTGATCCCGGATCGTTGCGCGTGCCGGATCCAATCCGGGTCGATGTGGTGACCGCGCAATCGCGTGACACCGCCAGCAGCCTCGCGCGCTATATGGCGTTTCCTTCGCATCAGTTGGAGCGGTTCGCGATTATGAACGGCCTTGGAAGTGCGGCGAGTATACAGGCCGGGCAGCGCTACAAACTGGTAAGGTAAGCGACAGGACGATCCCTCTGGATTTCCTGCTTCGTTCTGCCTTCCGGCCTTGCACCAAGGCCCCCAATCGCTAAGGTCCGCGGCGAGTTTAACGCCTGTTCACGGCCATCGCGCCGGGACCACAAGGAGGAACGAAAATGGCGATTGACGGCAAGTGGAACCTCACGATCAAGACACCCATGGGAGACCAGACGGCGACAGTGGCCCTGAAAGAGGAGGGCGGCGCCCTGACCGGCGAAATGTCCGGCTCGCAAGGCGGCGGCCCAATTGAAAACGGCTCTGTCGACGGCGATACGGTGAAATGGGACGCCAAGATCACTACCCCGATGCCGATGACGCTTGAGTTCGAAGGCAAGCAGGAAGGCGAGAACCTGAACGGCTCCGTGAAGCTCGGTTCGTTCGGCAATTCGACCTTCACCGGCGTGCCTGCGTAAGAGTTGCACCCATGATCCGGATCGCCGCCGCCATCGCCGCTGGTTTCTTAGCTGCTGCATGCGGCGGCGAACCATCTTCAGAACAGGCACCTGCCGCCGCCTTGTCGGCTGATGCGTCGCAAGTTGACGAAATGGCGGAGAGCGACGATCGCTACGTCGCCGCGCAGGAAGACGCCGCCAGTCTCAACGCCATCGCCGAAAGTTTCGTCAAACTGGCGCTCGCCGCGGGCGAACACGACCCGGCATTTGTTGACGCCTATCACGGACCAGTGGAATGGGCGGAAGCTGCGAAAGAACTACAGCGTTCGCTTGATGCGCTCGAGCAGGATGCGCAGGGGCTGTTGATCAGCGTGCGCCGCGCCAATGGGGATGAGCCAGGCATTCGCGGCGCCATGCTTGAAAAACTCATCGTGGCGGCGCTGACGCGCATCCAGATGACCAAAGGCGATACGTTTTCCTTTAATGAAGAGACGCGCCTTCTCTATGACGCCGTTGCGCCAGAATATAATGTCGCGCAGTTCGATACGATTCTTGAGAGTATCGATGCGCTTATTCCGGGTGAAGGGCCGCTTAGCGACCGCGTCGATGCATTCCGCAACAGCCTCGCCATTCCCGAAGACAAGCTTGAGGCTGTATTCGACGCCGCGATTGCTGAATGCCGCAAACGCACGCTCGCCCATTACGCTCTGCCGGAGAACGAACGGTTCACAATCGAGTTTGTCACCGATCAGCCTTGGAGCGGCTACAACTGGTATCAGGGCGATCACGAGAGCCTCATCCAGGTCAATACGGATTTTCCGATCATTATCGACCGCGCGGTCGATCTCGGCTGCCATGAGGGCTATCCCGGTCATCACACCTGGAACGTCATGCTGGAGCGCGATCTCCTGAACGGGAATGGCTGGATCGAATATTCCGTTTATCCATTGTTTTCTCCGCTTTCCGTCACGGCCGAAGGCTCGGCCAATTACGGTATTGAGCTGGCGTTTCCGGGCAAAGAGAAAATCGCATTCGAGCGCGACGTGCTGTTTCCGTTGGCCGGGCTAGACCCCGCAAAAGCGGCAACGCTCGAAGAGCTCAACGATCTTCGCCGCGACCTGTCACACGCGCGCAATCATATAGCCCGGGAATATCTCGACGGCCGCATCGATCGTGAGACCGCTATCGATATGATGGCGAAGTATCGGCTGGAGTCGCGTGAACGCGCGGAGCAGGGCGTGAGATTTATTGAGACCTATCGCGGCTATGTGCTGAACTACAATCTCGGCCGGTATATTGTAGAAGGCTACATTGAAAGAACCGCTGAAGAAGCTGGCGGGCGGTGGGCAGCATTCGAAACGCTGCTGACAACGCCGCTGTCTGCATCCGATCTCGCCGGCGATTAAGAGCTGCGGGTCATGACGTTCAAGGCGATTGTCCAGCGCGTGCATTTGTGGGCGGGGCTCATCCTCGGGATACAGGTTATGCTGTGGATGGCGAGCGGCGTTGTCATGTCGGTGTTTCCCATCGAACTCGTACGTGGAGAAACGAACGCCTATCGTGCGCCGCCGGGAGTGCTTGAGCCGGCTACATACGCGTCACCAGGCGGAATCCTCGCGCAGGCCGATGGCGCAACTTCGATTGAGCTCAAACATTTTCTGGGCAGGCCGGTTTATGTGACGCGCGGCGAGGGCGCCGCAGAGGGCATTTTCGATGCATCAACCGGCGCGCGCATATCTCCGCTTTCCGAACAATTGGCGCGGAAAGTGGCTGAAATGGACTACCTTGGCGATGGCGAGATTGTGCGGGCCGCATTAATGTCTTTTCCGCCCCAGGAATATCGAGGGCCGACGCCCGTATGGCGGCTCGATTACAACGACCGGTTTAATACCCGTATCTATGTTTCGCCCTCCAGCGGAGAGGTGCGCGCCCGGCGTAACGACATCTGGCGGCTTTACGATTTCTTCTGGATGCTGCACATCATGGACTACGAAGATCGGGAAAATTTCAACAACCCGCTTTTGATCACAGCATCAATTACCGGGTTCATATTTGCGTTGTCAGGAATAATAATTGTCGTCTTCCGGCTTTCGCGAGGGCGATACCTAAATGACTTGTCGTTATTCTGGTGGGGGCGAAAGAAATCGGCGAAAGCCAAAAACGATTGAGCTACAAACTAAAACGCGCCGGAAACCGGCGCGCTGCAATTTTATTCATATACGTTGCAGATTAGAACGCGAAGTAAATCGGCTCCGGACCGACAAGCGTTTGCTCGGGCGTTTCTTCAGCGCCTTCCGCCATGTCTTTTTTCTCGGTTTGCGGACACTTCTTCTCGGCGTCGGTCGCCTCTGGCGTTGCAGAAGCCATCACATAATTGTCGCTCGCCCCTGCGCGCTGCCCCGTCATAAGTTCCAGAAACAACGGCATAGCGGCCCGTTTCTTGGTCATCTTCTGATCTTTTGAGGCAGGTGCTTCGGCAGACGCCAACACGATAAAGGGATCATCGGGGCTCGCTGCGTTTGCGCCCAATGGCGTCAGCAACGGCAGCGCCATTGCTCCAGCTATGATTATGGCTTTACGCATCTAAACCCTCTCCTGAGCCGAATATGCTCACGAACCGGCGTTTTCGGCAAGCGAATAAAGCGCGCAAATCATGCGCGAAACCTTACCATAGCGTAATGTGTTCTCGCCAAATGATACTATTCGAGCTATTTGAGATGGGCTAGGTCACATAAAAAAATCAATGACTTACCCGTATGTGTCGTGACGGCGCTCAGCCTGATTTGAGTGCATCGGCTGCCGAAGTGAACTTAGAGCCCAAAGCCTCCGCCACTGCCTTGTATGTCACAAGGCCGTGATGGACATTGAGACCCGCCTGGAGGTGCGGGTTTTGCCGCAGTGCATCAAGGCCAAGATTGGCGAGCATCAGCCCATATTCAAGCGTCGCATTGTTGAGCGCGTGGGACGAGGTCAGCGGAACGGCGCCCGGCATATTCGCCACGCAATAATGGATCACGCCCTCCACCAAATAGGTGGGATCTGCATGTGTCGTCGGTTTTGATGTTTCAAAACAGCCGCCCTGATCGATGGCGACATCGACGAGCACGGATCCTTCTTTCATACCCTTCAGCATCTCGCGGGTGACGAGTTTCGGCGCGGACGCGCCCGGGATCAGGACCGCGCCGACGACGACGTCTGCAACATCCGTTTCTTCGTCGAGTGCCTCGTAAGTTGAGTAACGCGTCTTCGCGCGGCCTTCGAACAGCTCATCGAGTTCGGCCAGCCGACGGTTTGAACGGTCCAGGATAGTAACGTCTGCGCCCAGCCCAACAGCCATGCGCGCAGCGTGGGTGCCGACAACGCCGCCGCCAATTACCAGAACTTTCGCGGGCAAAACGCCCGGCACGCCGCCCATTAAAAGGCCGCGTCCGCCCTGATGCGCTGTTAATGCATATGCCGCCGCCTGTATGGAGAGGCGACCAGCGACTTCGCTCATGGGCGCAAGCAGGGGAAGTCCCCCGAACCGGTCCGTAACCGTTTCATAGGCAACCGCAGTCACGCCCGATTCAATCAAGCCGCGCGCCTGATCGGGATCCGGCGCCAGATGGAGATAGGTATAAAGAATTTGTCCTTCGCGAAGTTGTACCCATTCCGTTGGCTGGGGTTCTTTCACCTTCACGATCATGT
>DGNI01000043.1:0-9717 GCA_002388885.1 Parvularculaceae bacterium UBA4496
AACGGACATCATCCGGTAGCGCCCGGGGATAAGGTGTCGTTACAATGACAATCTCTCAGGCGCTCTTGAATGCAACGTCCGGCCTCGCAGCCGCATCGCGGCGGGCCGGCGTTACGTCCAACAATATCGCCAATGCCCTGACCGAAGGCTACAGCCGCCGCGACGTCGGACTGACCGAACGCGTGACAGCGGGCGTCGGCGCCGGCGTTGAGGTTTCAGGGATTTCGCGCACGACCAATCCGGCGATTACCTATGAGCGCCGGCTTGCCGATACGCAATTTGCTTTCGACAGTGCTACGGCGGGCGCGCTTTCAAAAATAACCGGCCTCCTCGGCGGACCGGAAGATCCGAATGCGCTCTTCCAGAAATACGCCAACTTTGAGTCTGCGCTCAGAAGCCTTGCAGAGACACCGGACAGCGGCACGCTGCAACAACAGGTTCTTACAGCCGCGAGAGACCTCGCAGCGACATTCAACCACCTGTCCGACGCCTATCAGAGAATTCGTACCGACGCCGATGCGGAAATCAACAATCGGGTCAATGCCGTCAACGAGGCGTTGCAGCAGATTGAAGACCTCAACAACGCCATCAGCCGCGGCGTTGCGGGCGGCGCGGATGTCTCCGCGCTTCAGGACCAGCGCCAGCAACTCATCGACATGGTCAATGAGAATATTCCCGTACGCGAATTGCAGCGCGACAACGGCAAGGTTGACCTGATGACGCCGGAGGGCGTGTTTCTGCTTGCCGGCACGGCCCGCACGGTTGAGTTTACCCAATCTCCTGTCATTACGCCCGGCAGCGTTTACGATAACGGCGCTGGTTCGCTTTCCGGTCTTTCCGTAGACGGAACAGACATCACCCCCTTCGGCTCCAGCAGTCAGGCGGCGAAAGGCGGCGCTCTCGCCGGCCTCTTCAACGTGCGCGACAACGTCGTGCCGGAACAATCCGCGGCGCTCGACGCCCTCGCCTTCGACCTTGTCGGCCGTTTTCAGGACGCGTCCGTCGACACCACTCTCAATCCGGGCGATGCTGGCGTCTTTACCGATGGCGGCATCGCAGGGGATGTGTCGAACCTTACCGGTCTGGCCGGCCGTATCGAAATCAACGCCGCCGTCGATCCGGCGCAGGGCGGCGAAGCCCGGCGCTTTCGCGACGGCGTCAACTCGGTCGCGCCGATGGCTGCAGGCTCCGACGCCTTTGTGCGCGCCATGATCTCCGCCATGTCGGACTCGCGGCCTTCTCATGCGTCGCTGCAATCGTCCGGCGATCTGAGCGCATCTGAAAGCGTGGCGCATTTGACTTCCCTCGCCGGCGGCAAACATGCAACTGCAGTCGGTCGGGCGAGCGCTTCTGAAATCATGGCGCAGGGACTTCGCGAAGCAGAAACGCTCGAAACCGGCGTCGATACGGACCGCGAGCTTCAGAACCTCCTCGTCATCGAACAGGCCTACGCCGCCAATGCGCGCGTCCTGCAAACGCTCGATCAGATGATCCAGCGGCTGATGGAGCTCTAACAAATGGCCTCCTACGGTTTTCCGACATTGCTTCAATACAGCCGGCTCAATTCCGCTATCGGCGACATCAAACAGCGCAGCGAGCAGACCCGCGTTGAACTCGTCACCGGGCGCATTGCTGATCTGAATGCCGAACTCGCCGGCTCGATCGGCGACGCGCAGTTGTTGCGCAAGGCGATCGACGACATTTCCAATACACAAACAGCGATCACCCGCGCGCTTGGCCGCGCGCAGGCCTCCCAGCTTTCGCTCGCCCGCGCCAGCGACGGCACGACGGAGCTTGGCGCAAACCTTCTCGACGCAGTAAACCGCCGCGACGAAAACGCCATCAACATTTCCGGCACGCAGGCGCGCCTGCAACTCGACGCAGCGGTCACCGCGCTCAACCAGCGTTATGAGGGCCGCGCCCTCTTTTCCGGTGACGCCGTGCAGACCAATCCGCTCGCGGACGCTGAGACGCTCCTCACCGACATTCGCGCGATTTTCGCCGGCGCCGCAGACGCCGCGCAGCTCGAAGCTGATCTTGACGCCTATTTCAATGCGCCGGGCGGCGGTTTCGAAACCAATATCTACCAGGGCGGCGCCGGTCTTGCCGCGCGCACGGAAGTCTCCAACGGCGAGCTCGTCAATTACAGCGCCAAGGCGGACGAACAGCCTGTACGCGATCTCCTGCGCAATCTTTCGACGCTCATCGTCGCCGAGGAAGAAACCACATTCACTGACCGCGACGCGGCACTTTCAATGGCGGCCACGGGCCTCATCGAAGCCGGCAACGACATCGCCGAAGTCCGTTCGCGCATCGGCGCCGCAGAAGAACGCATGGTCCTCGCCCAGGCCCGCCTCGATGCCGAATACACAGCCCTTGGCGAAACCTATAACGAACGCACCGCGCGCGATCCTTACGAGGCTGCGACGCTCCTGCAGCAGCTCGAGTCGCAGTTGCAGGCGTCATACCTTCTCACGGCGCGTATTTCCCGTTTAACCCTTGCAAATTACATATAATCATCATGTTTGACCGTTTGAAAATCTTTCTCACCGCCGCCCTTACCGGCTTTGTCTTCTGCGCCGACGCCGCCCATGCGGATGTGCGCCTTAAAGACATCGTCAATGTCGAAGGCGTCCGCGGCAACGACCTCGTCGGTTACGGCCTGATCGTCGGCCTTGACGGCACGGGCGACGGCGTCAGGAATTCTCCCTACACGGAAGAGGCGCTGTCGAGCCTGCTTGAGCGTCTCGGCGTCAATGTTCAGGGCGAGGATTTTCGCCCGCGCAACGTCGCAGCCGTCGTCGTCACCGCGACCCTGCCGCCCTTCTCGCGCGCCGGTTCGCAAATCGACGTCACCGTCTCCGCCATCGGCGACGCCAGCAATCTGCTTGGCGGCACTTTGATCATGACGCCGCTCCACGCGGCGGACGGCGAGGTTTATGCGGTCGCACAAGGCCCGGTGCTCGCCAGCGGCTTTTCCGCCGAAGGCGACGGCGCTTCGGTCACATTTGGCGCGCCGACCTCGGGCTCGATCCCGCAAGGTGCGCGTATCGAACGTGAAATCGATTTCGATTTCTCCTCGATGCAGAGCCTGCGCCTCGCGCTGCGTTCGCCGGATTTCACCACGGCAACCCGCATTGAAAGCGTCATCAACGGCGCCTTCGGCCAGAATATCGCCACGGTCCTCGACCCGGGCACGGTAGAGGTCGCCATGGCCGGCGCGCCCCTGAAACCCGTTCATCTGCTCGGCCGGATTGAAAACCTGCGCATCACGCCGGAACAGAAAGCGCGGATCGTCATCGACCAGAAATCCGGCACCGTCGTACTCGGCGCGGACGTCAGGATTTCCCGCTTTGCGGTGACGCAGGGCAACCTCACCATCACCGTGCGCGAAACGCCGGTGGTCTCGCAGCCCAATCCGTTCTCGCGCAATGGCGAGACCATCGTGCTGCCGGACACCTCCATCACGGTCAATCAGCAGACGGAACGGCGCATCGGCATCGTCGAGGAGAACGTCGCCCTTTCCGACCTGATCGAAGGCCTCAACGCCCTCGGCGTCGGCCCGCGCGAACTCATCGACATCCTGAAGTCGGTCAAGGCCGCCGGCGCGCTCCACGCCGAACTGGTGTTGATGTAACTCCACGTTTCTTTCCTGCCTACCGCACATCCCGGCCGTCCTTCGAGACGCCCAAATGACTTCATCCTGAGGGCATGCGAAGCACGCGTCGCGTAGGGCAAAGTCATTTGGGCTCCTCAGGATGAAGAGCCGGGATGTGCGGGATGAAACAGATTTCTCACCGCCAAGGTCTGTTTCGTTATTCTCATTTTGTACAACTCCAAATCTCTCCGCTGATTGAACCCGCATGCTGCAAGGGCTGCAGCCGATTGTTGTGCAACTTTGCCCGACCGAGTTGTGCAACATTTCAGTCATTCCAAACCTTATCCGTTCGCCAGGCGCCGCTTCGAGGGCCGGCTGACTGCTGGCGCGTCATCTGCCCGTTTTGCACGGCGCCAAAGTCGCAAATACAATTTCACGCAGCATCATAAGGGCGCCGGAGAACCCCGTGGATATCTATCCACCATGTTTTTTTTCGTGGTATCATGAACGGCGCCCGCCTGTTTTGAGGGCGGTATTTCTCGTTACGGATGAAATGAACTATTCACCTCCCCCTTGTGGGGAGGCGAAACTTTCACCCGCATCCGGCCATCTCGGGCTTGATTCAAACAATGGGCGTTTTGAACGGTCCGATATAACTTATCTGGATTGGAGTTGTGCTGGCGACTTTGCATGCGATGCAGTATCTTTCTTACGTGAGAAGGAAATTGCAAAGAACCAGTAATGTACGCCGGCTCCGACCATATCGGCGTCGGGCCGTCAAAATTGCAAAATCAGCACGCAGCAAGACTGTACGCTTTGTTCGAAAGCAGCTTCGTAGGCTTAAGTATGCGGTCACTGCAGTTGCCTGGGCGGCATTGTTTTTCGCCGCATATCTTGGAAATGACTACCGAAAAGCAATTTTCCCGTCGGGAGACTTCGAGGGGCGGGTCGTTAGAATCGTCGACGGGGATACGCTCGTCATTAGCGGAATTGAACCTCGCATTCGGCTCTGGGGCGTCGATGCGCCGGAGCTCGGTTCACCCGCCGGCGCCGACGCCACAAACGCATTGAAAAAAATCGCTTATGGAAAACTGTTGAGGTGCGAATGGATTACCGTGGATCGTTTCGACCGTGTTGTTGCTCGCTGCTACTTGGATGACGATAGAAACCTCGATCAGCTCATGATTGAAAGCGGCACAGCGCGAGAATTCGTTCGATATACTGGCGGCTATTACGCTATTCGCGCTTTGCAAAAAAAGTTTGAGCCTGAATAGCGTTCATTCTGAGGTCCCGGAGTTGATCCGGAGCCAGTAGACACCAGGCTGCGCGGAGTCGTGAGTAGGCATCGACGTAACCGGAGTAAACCGGAAAAGAGCGGCCATTTTGAGCCGCTCTTTGTTACTTGTTCATATTCTTTAGCACCGCACCAGCACGCCGCCCGCCCTAGGCCGCGTTCCGGACATGCACATGACGGGACACGCACTGCACATGCCGGTGATCCGTGCCGCAACATCCGCCAACAACACGCAAGTTCGGCAACATGCCGATCATATCTTCGTGCAGCCGCCCAAACTCTTCTGGATTGCCTTCGTCGAGTTCTGTTGCAGCATCGAGTTCGGCATGGGAAAGCCGCGACGCGTTGGCTCTTATTCCGCCGATACGCCAGATCCACGCCTCCTGGCTTTTCAGGGCTTCGCTGAAATGATCGGGGTGGGCGCAGTTCAGCATGTAGTAGAGCGGGGCATGTTGCGTGGCCGAGTCCACAGCATTGATAGCTTCACCGATGGTTTCGCCAGCAGGCAGTCGACCGTCGGTTTCAACTGTAAATGAAATGACAACAGGAATCCCCGCCTCATCAGTAGCGTTCGTGATGCCGATGGCTTCGCCCACATGGGTCATGGTGATGGCGGATATCATATCCACTTCTTTGTCTGCGAATATCTTGACTTGCGACGCATGTAGTTTTCGGGCCTGTTCGGGGCTCAATAACTGATCGGGCGCGTACCCGTCGCCAGCAGGACCGATCACGCCATTCACAAGAATGGGTGAAACGCGAGATTCCCATTTTTTGCGTATGTCGACAGCCAGATCCACGGCGTCACGGCTCAGTACCAACAATTCATCTTCAGTGAGACCGAGTTTTTCGGCCCACGCTACGCTTCCGCGCCAGGTATTTGTATCTAGCACGTACCCAACGCCGACGGATTCCGCCATTGCCAGAAAGCCGTCAAAATAGCGTTTCATAGCATCAACGGCGTCTTTATTATCCATCAGCGTAATCGCGGCAAATTCAGGGGCGTCAAAGCCGTCTTTGAAAAATAGCGACGTTTCGAAACCGCCGTCGGTCAAAAACGGCCGTTCCGCCGATAGCAATTGCTCGATGCGCGACATGTTTGATCTCCTTTTCTTTACTTCGTTGCGGGCTCATATGAATGAGCTACATGCCCGGCACCAGTGAACACATGGTGCAGTCGAAAAACTCGATTTATGTGTTTAAAATCATCTACTTGCGGCAATATAAATTTGGTTTTAAGAAAACAGTGGGCAGAAACCGCACTGCAAGTACTGTACTGCTGGTACAGTTGAAGGAGGCTCAGTCAATGTCGCGAGGAAGTGAAACGCGGATTCGTATTCTCGATGTCGCTCAGGAGTCCATCCTCGCGAAAGGTTTTGACGCCACATCGATCGAAGAAATTGTCGCTAGCGCTGAAATCACCAAAAGCGGTTTCTTTTATCACTTTAAAGATAAGAACGCATTGGCGCACGCCCTTATAGAACGACACATTGTTGTCGAAGATGAATTGTTTGATGATTTACTAGGGCGAGCCAAAGAACTCTCCGACGATCCTCTGCAGCGGGTGTTAATTGGATTAAAGTTACTAGCCGAATTGATTGAGGACATGCCAAACGGTCATCCCGGATGCATTGTCGCGACCGCCGCTTACCAGGACCGGCTATTTAACAAGGATGTACGCGCAGCAAACAAACGCGCTGTCTTAGGGTGGCGCGAACGATTCCGCTCAATGCTTGATGATGTGGTATTAACATATCCCATGCAGGATGATGTGGATCTCGACCACCTGGCGGATATGTTTAGCTCAGTTGCCGAGGGCGGCATAGTCATGTCGCGCGCTTTAGACAATCCAAAAATAACGTCTCAACAAATCCTCTTGCTGCGATCATATATAAAATTGCTGTTTCAGCCCGCTATAAAAGGCCTGCAGAAATAATCGAAACCCTAAGCCGCTTTTTCCGCGCTTTCCGGTTCTTCAATCGCATTGAGCTTGAACTCGCCGTCGCGGACGAGGCGGCGCACAGCGGATGTAATCTCGCGCTGGGCGGCCTCGCCGTCGGCCTCTGACGGTTCGTCCATCTCGGCGAGTTCTTCCTTGTACTGTTCGACCATGCGTTTCGAGATATTGGCGAACAGGAATTCCACCGTTTCGGGCGCATTCTTCTGCCCATGCTTGATAGCCATAAGCAGCGTTTCACGCTCGATATCGCGCATGACGGCCGGCGCGCCGTTTGCCGGCACGCGCGCGTGGAGGTGTTCGAACAGAAGAAGCACTTTCTTGACAGCCGCGCCGACTTCCGGATCGGTCTCATTGATATGCGCAATGAAAGCGTCGCGTTTCGCGCCTGGCAGGTTGTTGACGATTTCGCCCACAACGGCGCCTGCGCCCGTGTCTTTCTTTTCTTCGCCCTCTTCGCCTTCAGCGTCTTCGTCTTCGGCCCCCGGCGCGGGTTTCAGCAAATCTTCCTCGATCACTTGGGCGATCGCCTCAATCGCCGCGGGTGACGGCGGCTTTTTATGGGCGAGTTCCAACAGAACTTTCTTGGCGTAACCGTCCTCGGCGACATTCAGGACGCTTGCCGTCTTTTCGTATTTCAGCTTGGCGAGAATCGCCGCACCCACGGGCATGCGCTGTTTCTGGACGTATTCAGCGAGCACTTCGTCGTCGAGCTTTTCAACCCGCTCCCAGATATTGCCGCCCGTTTCGGCGCCGCCATTCAATTCCTGAAGAATGCGGCTGGCGCGCTCCTCTTCGGTCATCAGGCCCAGCACCCGCCGCGCCTCATCGGCGCCGCCGGCGAGATCGTTGTCGGTTTTGGTGATCTCCGCGAGAAATTCCTGCGCTACCGCATGCAAAAGCTGCGGCGGCACGGATTTCAGTTCGCAAAACGCCTTGGCGAAAGCTTTGAGCTGCGCGTCGGATATGTCCTCGACAATCGCCGCCGCCGTTTCCGCCGACAGGGACGCAAGCACGATCGCCGCCTTGTGCGACCGGGTGAACCAGGTCTCCATGGGCGAATTGGGATCTACTTTTTGCAATGCCGTGTTGGCCATTACGTGTACCCTCTTACCAGCGCGCCCGAAACAGCAACCCACCCGTTTGTCAGCACAAAGAACGCCACCTTGAACGGCAGGGAGACAATCGCCGGCGGCACCATCATCATGCCCATGGCCATCAGGATCGACGCCACAAGCAAATCAATCACCAGAAAAGGCAGGAGCACGACAAAACCGATTTCAAACGCTCGCTGAATTTCCGACAGCACAAACGCCGGAACCAGAAGCGACAGCGGCGTCGCCCCCTCTTCTATCGGGGTTTGCATTTCAACCGGCCGCGCATCCTGAAGAACATCAACAGCGCCGGGATCGACACGCGCTTCCATGAAGCTGCGGAACGGCCGCATGGTTTCGCCGAACGCCGCGTCTTCCTGCATTTCGCCGTTCAGCATGGGCTGCACGCCGGAGGTCCACGCATCCTTGAACACCGGCTCCATGACGAAATACGTCAGGAACATCGCCACGGACACGATCAGCATGTTCGGCGGCGCCTGCTGCAGGCCGACGCCCTGACGCAAAATCGACAGGACGATGATCATAAACGGCAGGCACGTCACCATCATGGCGATGCCCGGCGCGAGGCTTAAAACGGTGACCAGCAGGAAAATCTGGATGATGCGTTTTGAAAGACCGCCCGCTTCATCCACTGCATCGAGAACGCCAACACCGTCCGCAATATTCTCGCCGATGGGCGCCGATTCTTGCGCATAGGCAGGCGACGCAAACATGAAGCTCGCTGCAATGAGGAATGCGAATATGACGGTCAGCCGGCGCATGCTTGCCTTAGGCGCCCAAACCGCAAACTTCGATCAGCTTAACGCCGATGCCGTTTTCATTGTCGCTGGCTTCAACCAATTCACCGCGCGCGATCAGGCGGTCGCCTATATAGATGTCTACGGGATCGTCAATCGCCGCATCGAGATCGATGACGGTATCCTGTTTAAGGTCAAGAAGGTCTTTGACAGAGACCTGAGCTCCGCCGACGGAAACAACAATCCGCACGGGGAGTTCAAGAATGTTCTTGTTGCGCAAGGCGCCCTCATCCGCCACCGCTTCGGCGACGACATCGTCATCGGCAACCACTTCATTGGCGTTACTGCTCATCATTCGTCTCCTCTGCGCCTGGCGCTTCACTGCCGAGCGTTTTCAAGATTTCTTCAATCAACGCGTCCGGATCGCTGACAAAACCGCCCTTGGCCCATTTTGCATCGATGGCGGACGGCGAACAGGCCTCATCGGTTTCAAGGTTGATGCGCGGATTTTCACTCAGCGTTTTCTGCGCCTTACCCGGCAAATGCGACACAAGGTCGGGATGAACACGCAGTTTCAGCTCATCGCCCGAGCGCGTAATGCGTTCTTCGACCAGCGACATGATTTCCGATAGCGACGAGGCACGCGCCATAGCGGGCGCCACGGCGGAGAACAGCCGCGCGATCAGCGATAAAGATTCATCGCGATAACGCGCTTCCATCTCGTTCAGCATCACGCCGACGCTGTCGACGAATGCATCATGAGATTTCTGCAGTTTCGCTTTTTCTTCCGCGTACTCAATTGATGCGTCGCGGTGACCGGTGCGATAGGATTCACACGTCGTATCCGTGCCGTGCGAAACAGGCGTGCGGCCCGGCAGCACGGGAAACCGCACATTCTGGCGCGCGCTTCCTTCCGATGTGGCGAGAGCGGAACCGGTCATTTACGCCGCCCTTTCCGTATCGCCAAGCCAGGATTTCAAAACCGTGGCGGTCGCATCTTTATCGGCGGCGCTGAC
>DGNI01000043.1:9791-10012 GCA_002388885.1 Parvularculaceae bacterium UBA4496
CGGCGACATCCTGCGTCAGCACCGGTTTCAACACGAACATGCCGAGCACGATGACAACCAGCGCCGGAATAACGATCTGCAGGATCGACATGACGTTCT
Source organism: Parvularculaceae bacterium UBA4496 (assembly GCA_002388885.1). Lineage (GTDB taxonomy): Bacteria > Pseudomonadota > Alphaproteobacteria > Caulobacterales > Parvularculaceae > Hyphococcus. Next base: position 9,891 of record DGNI01000043.1, read on the forward strand.
GTTGAAGGAACAGCATGATCCCGCCGGTTTCCTCTGGCGTTTCCACCACTTCATATTCATGGAACGGCATTGATTTCACAGTGACCACATCTCCGCGCGCCTCCTCGAATCCGACAGCAGCG
>DGNI01000043.1:10028-11623 GCA_002388885.1 Parvularculaceae bacterium UBA4496
CTGATCCGTACGCGGCGTAACGGCTTCGCCCTCGACCGCCGGCGGTTCGTTGATCAGCACCGCCACATGCACGCGTGAGATCGCGCCGGGCATTTTTTCACGCTGCCGCTGCACTTCTGAAATATCAAAGCGCGTTGTTTCATTGGTTTCGGATCGCGAATTACTCGACGGCGTCTGCGCGCCGCCAGCCTCGCCGTCCGGCAGGTTGCTTGCGACCGTTACGGCGCTCGTCCCGCCGGTGCCGGATTCCGACATATCGGTTGTCTCGCGGCCCATCATCACCCGGCTGTCGGGGTCAAGGATCCGTTCGGAAACCGTCTCGCGTTCGCGATCAATATCTAAAGAAACCGTTACCCGCGCATTGCCGGGACCGACCCGGGCTTCAAGCAGGTCTCTGAGGCTGCCTTCAAGCTTGCGCTCGCGATCGCCCACCTCGCCCTCGGCCACTTCCATCGGGTCGCCAGCGCCGGGCTTCAAGATCACGCCGTTAACTGAATCGATCACCGCCACCTGCTCCGGATTGAGGTTGGGCACTGCGAGCGCGATCAGGTAACGCATGGCGGTCGCCTGATTTACGTCGAGGCGGCCGCGGCTCATGGTTATCGTCGCCGAGGCGCTGGGCGGCTGCCGGCGGCGAGTAAATGAGGATGATTTCGGAACCGCAATGTGTACGCGAGCAGATTTTACGCCCGGCGTCGCCAGCAGCGTGCGGGCCAGTTCGCCCTCCTTGGCGCGCCAATAGGCGGCGTCGAACATTTCCGAAGTCGTTGCAAAACCGTTTAAATCGTCAAGCAATTCGAAACCAGGCTGGCCCTGTCTCGGTAACCCTTGCCGGGCGAGCGCCATGCGCAGGGCATCGCGGCGCGGTTCCGGCACATAAATAGCCTCGCCCCGGACATCTGCTTCCACATCCATCGCTTCAAGCGCAGAAAGGACGTCCCCCGCGGCCGAAGCATCAAGCCCGCCATATAAAAAGGCCATACGCGGCTTGGTCGCCATATTCATCACCGCTGAACAAACGATCAGCGTCGTGACGAGCACGCCTACAAGAATGGCTTTGCGCGAGAAGGAAAGCTCGTTCCATACAGAAGCAAGTTTTAGCATTAACCCCGGCCTATTTGCAGAAAGCGTTGTCCGCTGCGTTTCTAATTTTCATGATTAATTTCTAGATGTTTGATTAATTTTGAGTTTACGAATGCATGCCTAAAGTGCGTTCCAAGATTAACCATGATCAGGCCATCAACAGACGGCCCATCAACTGGAAAAACTGTGGCGGAAGAAGAAACGACAGCGGAAGAAGAGCCGGTAGAAGGCGAAGAAACCGAAGAGCCAAAGAAAAAAGGCCTCGGTCTCATCCCTATGATTATCGCGGCTATCGTAGTCGCCGGCGTCGCCGCCGGCGCCGCTTTCATGTTTGCGCCAGGCGGCGGCGATGGTGAAGAACAGCACGCTGATGCAGATGACGAACATAGTGATGAAGCCGACAGTCACGACGAAAAGAAAAAGACGAAGAAAAAAAGCGGCGGCCACGGCGGAAAAGACGGTGAAGGCGATATCAAGGCTATCGGTAAAATTCAGCACAGTGAGCATGCAAC
>DGNI01000039.1:0-9925 GCA_002388885.1 Parvularculaceae bacterium UBA4496
CATGCCGAACGCCATATTCGCCGCCGACACCATTTCCGAAACCGCCACGCCGATAATATAAGGCAGCCCCTGCCCGCCATATTCGGGATCGAAGCTCAGCCCCTGCCAGCCGCCTTCCTTGTAGGTCTCGTAAGCTTCCTTGAATCCCTTCGGCGTCGTAACCGAGCCGTCGTCATGACGGATGCAACCTTCTTTATCGCCGGAATGATTGATCGGATGCAGGACATTGGCCGCCAGCTTGCCGCCCTCTTCGAGAATCGCCTCGACAATATCTTCGCTTGCGTCCGCAAAGCCCGGAAGATTCGAGTATTTTGAGATTTGCAGCACTTCGTTGAGAACGAACTGCATGTCTTTCAAAGGCGCGTTATAGGTGGTCATCGAACAGGTCTCCGTCACGGAAATACTGGGAATTTGAGCGCAATGTAGTCGCGCGAGGCCCCGCGTCAAAGCGCAGATGACAGCGCTTACGCGCCGAGCGCAAAAATGTCGCTGTCTCCAGCGCGAATCATCCTTAATCTGAAGTGCTCAGTGGGGAATTCTTTTGCTTGCCGAAGGCTTTGCGGGCCTCACGAAGCAGCTTAACGGTGATGTGTTCACCTGGGCGCGTTTTCGCGCTGGCTTTGGACGAAAACGGGGAATTTCGCCAATGCGGATCCCCTTCACGAATTACGGTGGAACGCCATGAAATCGAACGCGCCGTGGAGCGTCAAAGGAATTGAGCGGGACGCCCGCGAGGCCGCGAAGGAAGCCGCGCGCCGTGAAGGCATGACGGTCGGCGAATGGCTGAACCACATGATCTACAGCCACGGACAGGAAAGCGCCTCCTCAGGCGGCGAAGTCGAGGGGCTCAAACTCCGCGACATCATCACGGCGATCGAGCACCTTCGCAACCGCATCGTCGAAGCGGAAAAGAAAAACACGGAAGCATCCTCCACCCTGTCGCGCAGCGTCGGCGGCGTCGTCGAACGCCTGCAGCGTCTTGAGCGGGTGAAACCCGCCGAGGGTTCCTATCAGGATCTTGCGGCGCGCCTTGAAAAGATCGAGAGCGCCAGTGGCGACCGCAACCGTATCGATGCACTGAAAGCCCTGGAAAAGGCGGTTAGTCAGGTCGCCGTCCAGTTTTCCAGCGCCCAGAAGACGACGCTGCACCGCCTCGATTCCGCCGAACAGCAGCTTCAGGAATTCGCCGAACGCATCGATAATGTTGGTGAAGGCTCCGAGCCCGCTGATATCAGCTCATTGAAATCGGCAATCGAAGGTCTCGCAGATCGCGTTGCCCGCGCGGAGAAAGTCGCGCACGAAGCAGCGGCGTTAAATGATGCGGCCGCGTCATCCGTCGATCCGGAATTCGTCGAACAGACCGGCGCACGTTTGCGCGTACTTGGCGACGAAATCAAACGCGGCGGCGATCAGATCCGCGCCTTTGAAAACACCATCGCCAAGCTCGCAGACCAGATCGAAGCCGCTGAAAAGCGCAGTTCTGAAGGTGTTCAGAAAGTGTCTGACACCATCGCTGAAGTCCGCGAACAAGTGCTTGCGGGCGTTGCCGCGGCGGAAGCGGACAAGGGCGGCGAGGTTGAAGCGTTGCTCGCAAACGCCCGGCAGGAGTCCGAAGAACGCATCGAAGCCCTGCAACGCTCTTTCGAGGAAATGAAGGAGCGCATCGAACATCTGAAAGGCGCGCCGCAACAGTCAGCGGCGCCGGTCGCGGATGCGATCGCGCCGGAAGCAACCGATGCCGAGCCGGAGATGGCGGCGCCGGCCGAAACAACAGAAGAAGAGCCATCCGCACAGGACGACGTTGACGATATTGAGGACGCCGTCGCCGCTCTCGAAGCGGAAGAAGACCCGTTCGCTTTCGCAGATGATGATATCGAAGCGGAAGCCGATGACGCTGATGGAGATGAGCCCGTTGAGGATTTCAGCTTTCAGCTGGACGACGATGCGGAGGCCGAAGACGACACACAGGGAGCCGAAGCTTCAGCCGAACAGGTTGGCGATGCGCAATCCCGGCTTTCGAAAGTAAGAAGCGCTTTGTCTGGCGAAGGCTTCAGTGAAGAAGCAGGCCAACAGAACACGGCGGACGACGAAGACGATGAAATCAACGCCATTCTCTCCGATCTCGACGAGGCGATGCCGGAACCGCTCGGTGATGAAGACGACGAAGACGAGCAAGCCGCTGGCACCGCTTCGCTGACGCCGGCTTCCGACGTCGAGTTCGAGAGCGATGATGAGATCGACGAAATTGGCGCCGCGGAAAGCGAAGCAGAAGTACCGGCGCTGGAATCAGGCGAGGAAAATTCCGCCTCGCCTGAACCGCAGGAAGACTACCTCGCTTCAGCGCGCCGCCGCGCAAAGGAAGCTGCAGCCAGCCGCGCAGAAGAAGCCGCGCGCCCGACGCGCCGCAATCTGACGGCGAAACAGCGCGCCATCCTCGCTGCGCGGGCGCGCCAGAAAAAGCTGGAAGCGGAAGCTGACGACGACGAGCCTTTGGCGATTCATGGCGGGGAAGACCATTCGCCAAAGCCGCAACAAGATGATGATGCCGACGCCAGCGATGACGAGGATGCATCGCCGGGCGGCCGGTTCGCGAAAATCACGGCAGCGCTTTCTTCCGCCCGCAGCAGGATCGGACGCAACAGGAACAAGTCCGCCGCAGGCGATGAAGCTCCCGCGTCGATCAGAGCCGATGACGCCGCGGCCGAAGCAGAGCGCAAGCACAATGGCGATCGTGAGGCCCTCAAAACCCTCCAGTCGACGGCATCGGCGCGGCCGCTGACGCTTGCGCTTGGCGTCGCTATTATCCTGGCGATCGCCGCTCTCGTCTTTCTGGTGAAGGATTTCGTCTTCAAACCTGACGACGGCGCAAATCCTTCGGCCTCTTCGCCAAGTCAAAGTGAACAACCTGCAACCGCAATCGATGAAACTGCCGCCGCGCAGACGACCCAACAAGACAATCTCCCGGCCGTGCCCGAAGCGCCGGCAATCGATCCGGAAGCGCTTTATCTGGAAGCGATGTCGGACCTCAACGCAGCGGGCGATGAAACCGCTGCGATTGAAGCCATCGGCAAGCTGCAGGATGCGGCGGCGCTCGGTTTCCCGCCGGCGCAGTTACAGCTCGGCGAACTCCACAAAACGGGTCAGGGCGTCGAGCAGGATCTCGGTCAGGCGCGCGTCTGGTTCCGCCGGGCGGCGAATGGCGGCAATGTTCTCGCCATGCATCGCATTGGCGTCATGACGGCGCGCGGCGATGGCGGGCCTGCCGATAGCGCTGCTGCAATCGCATGGTTCGAACAAGCGGCGAATTTCGGACTTGTCGATTCCATGTACAATCTCGGCGCTATCTATCATCCGAGCGAGAACGGCAGCGCGATCCAGGACGCGGAGAAAGCCTATTACTGGTACTCGCTCGCCGCGCGGAACGGCGACGAAGCGGCACAACCGCTTGCCGCCGGCGTCGCCTCAGGGCTCACCGCCGCCGAACGCGCCGCCGTCGACGGGCGCGTCGCCGAGTGGACGGCGCAAGACGCAAACCCTGCGGCGAACGCCTTGAGCCAGGGCTAGATTTCTTTTCTCACCTTTGCTTGCGGGCCCGCGCCGGGCGCGCCTATAAGGCCGCAGCGTTATTCTGGTTTTGGCTTTCGTAGATGCAGCTTTATCTCCCCATCGCGGAGATTCCGGTCGACCCTTTTGTGGTCATCATCATGGGTGCTGCGGTCGGGTTCCTTTCCGGCATGTTCGGCGTTGGCGGCGGGTTCTTGATGACGCCGCTGTTGATTTTTTACGGCATTCCGCCGGCGGTCGCGGTCGGCACCGAAGCATCGCAGATCGTTGCCTCCTCGGTTTCCGGCGTACTTGCACATTTGAAACGCAAGACCGTCGACTTTCAGATGGGCGGGTTTCTTGTCGCCGGCGGCGCGATGGGCGCCGTTGTCGGCATCATGATATTCCGGGCGTTGCGCGAAACGGGTAAGGTCGAGCTTCTGATTTCAGGCTCCTATGTCGTTTTTCTGGGGATCATCGGCTCCCTGATGATGCTGGAGAGCGTCCGCACGCTGCTAAGATCACCCGACCAAAAACGAAAACGCCGCAAGCGCCGCAGCCCGGCTTGGATGGCCTCTCTTCCATTCGCCATGCGGTTTCGCGCATCGGGACTTTACATCAGCCCGATACCGCCGATCCTTCTCGGCTTTGGCGTCGGCGTGCTCGCGGCAATCATGGGCGTCGGCGGCGGCTTCATCATGGTTCCGGCGATGCTTTACATTCTGAACATGCCCACCAACGTCGTTGTCGGCACATCGCTGTTCCAGATTATCTTCGTAACCGCGATTACGACTGTCCTTCATGCAGCGGCGAATCAGACCGTCGATATTGTTCTCGCGCTGCTCTTGCTGACGGGCGGCGTTATTGGGGCGCAGCTCGGCGTGCGCGCCGGTGTGAAATTGAAAGCCGAACAATTGCGCGCACTACTCGCGCTGATCGTGCTTGCTGTCTGCGCGCGTCTGCTTATCGGGCTCGCCCTGCCGCCTGCATCGCCGTTTGTTGTCGAGATGGCGTCATGAGAGCGCTCATCGCTTTCATGTTTCTGGTCATTGGCGCACCATTGCACGCCGCCGAAATCGACATTGCATTCACTGATGACCGTGTTGAGGTGGACACCGGTTTTTCCGGCGCGCGGCTGACGCTGTTCGGCGCCGTCACCGGCGTCGACAATCCCGCAGAGTCTGTTGATATTGTTTCGGTCATCCGCGGCCCGGCGGCGCGGTTTGAAATCCGGAAGATGGAAAAATCGAACCTGATCTGGACGCCCGGCAAGGCGCGCGTCATCAACAGCGCGCCGGCGCTTTATCACACCTACGCAACGCGGAACATCAACGACATTGCCCCCCTGCCCCTGCAATCCGATTTCCGGCTAGATGCTGATTTTCTGAATATCGCCGTCAGCGATTCTGCTACCGCAGCGGCGCCAGAAAACGCAAAAACCGCGGAGCTTTACCGCAACGCCTTTTTGACCGAAGCCCACGAGACGGGCCTTTACCGCGCGCGCACAACCGGTATCGAATTTAAAAAAGGCGCGCTGTTTACGATCACTGTCGATCTTCCTGCCAACACGCCCGTGGGCGAGTACGGCGTTTCCGTATTTCTGTTCCGTGATGGCGTGCTGCTCGATGCCGACCAGACGACGCTCGCCGTGAATAAGGTCGGCGCCGAACGGCGTATTTATGAATTCGCCCACAACCGGCCCGTGTCCTATGGGCTTGTTTGCGTTGCGATTGCGCTGCTGGCGGGATGGCTGGCGGCGCTTGCGTTTCGCAAATGATTTTTTTGAGCTAGGCTGAACACTCTTTGGGGAGGGTGGGCGAATGGCGGCGAACAGGCAGCAGGAAGAAATGACGAAGCTGGGCTTTTACGGCCTGACGCCTTTTGTCATCTCCGCCGCCGCGCTCTGGATCAGCCCGATTGTTCTGCCGCAGCATGTGGCGCTTGATTTCCACTGGCTTGCGCTCGTCTATGGCGCGGTTATCGTCGGTTACCTTTCCGGCGCGGGCGCGGGCGTTACGCTGGCGCCAACGCAAAAGCTTCGCGAGTCGTTCGTCCCCGGCCAGTTGATCGCGCTTGTCGCCTTCGTGGCGGTCATTCCTGACGGCGTTTTGTTCATGTGGCTTGGCGCGGCGCCGCGTCACTTCATCATTCTGGTGCTGCTGGTTTATCTCCTGATGCGCGATATGAACGCCACGTCAGCGGGCCTCTATCCGAAATGGTACGGCGCGCTGCGCCTGCGCCTTACATTCTGGGCGGGTCTGTCTATTTTGCTGATCATCTCCCGGCTCCTGATGTGGGGCTTTTACTAAAAATTCCAATCTGAATGGACGCAGAAACCCTCGACCAGCTGACCATCGCACTGGACAAAGGCGCGCAAAGCCTGCTCGCCGGCGCCATCATCATCATGATGTTTGCGATTGCTCTCGGCCTGAAGCCGGAACATTTCAGTTTCCTGCGCACGCATAAAAAACTGTTCTTCGGCGGGCTCACGGCGCAGCTGATCGGCCTGCCGCTGATGACCATCGCGCTCGCAGCGGTCCTGTCGCCGCCGCCGTCGATTGCCCTTGGCATGATTGTCGTCGCGGCGTGCCCCGGCGGCAATGTTTCCAACTTCATGACCTGGGGCGCGCGCGGCGATACGGCGTACTCCGTGTCCCTCACCGCCGGCTCCAGCGTGATTGCGGCACTGTGGACGCCGGCCGCGATCCTGCTCTGGTCTGAAGCGTACCCGCCCACGGCGGCGCTGCTCGAAACAATCGAGTTTAATCGCGTATCTTTCATCTTGCAGACGACATTGATGCTCGCTGCGCCGCTGGCGCTCGGCATGCTCACCGCGTACCGTTTTCCAAACGCGGCGGAAAAAATCCGTAAGCCGCTGGCCCTTTTCGGCGGCGCCGTTCTCGCCATTGTCATCATCAAGGGCGTTGCGGATTTCTGGCCGCTGCTCGTCGCCGGCTGGATGCTGATCGCCATTCCTGTCATCGCGCATAATGCTTGCGCGTTTGCGCTGGGCGCGGGCGCAGGCCGTCTTCTCGGCGCCAACGAAGCGAGGCGACGGTCGCTTACATTTGAAGTCGGCATCCAGAACGCCGGGCTCGCGGTTGTCCTCTTGCTCGCGCAGCTGAACGGCCTTGGCGGCGCGGCGGCCATAGCCGCTGCATGGGGCGTTTGGCACTTCTTCTCCGGCGGCGTTATGATCGTCCTGTTCCGCACTGTTGATGCAAGAAAAGCGAGGCTCTGATGACGTTTGATCTCAAGATCACCGGCGGCAAGGTTTATGACGGCGACGGCGGCGCACCGATCATCACCAATATCGGCGTCAAAGACGGCAGGATTGCAGAGATTGGCGCTTGCAATGAACCGGCGGAAAAGACCGTCGACGCGGATGGCTCCATCGTCACGCCCGGCTTTGTGGATCTTCACACCCATTATGACGGACAGATCACTTGGGATCAGGAATTGAAGCCATCCGTCAATCATGGCGTCACCACCATTATCATGGGCAATTGCGGCGTCGGCTTCGCGCCCGTACGCAAGACCGACCATGACCGTCTGGTGCGTCTGATGGAGGGTGTTGAGGATATTCCGGGTACGGCGCTTCACGAAGGCCTCACCTGGGACTGGGAGACATTCTCTGAATATATGGACGCGATTGACGCCATGCCGCACACCATCGATTTCGGCGTGATGATCGGTCACGATCCCGTCCGGGTTTACGCCATGGGCGAGCGCGCCAGCGCGTTCGAGCAAGCCAATGATGACGACATCGCCGAAATGCAGCGCATTGTTCGCGAAGCCATGGAGGCGGGCGCCGCAGGTTTTTCCATTGGCCGCACGGATGTGCACCGCACTGCCGACGGCGACTGGACGCCGAGCGCCGAGGCGGCGGAAAAGGAACTCGTCGCGCTTTCGGGCGCCCTCGCCGATCTCGATCACGGCGTGTTGCAGATCGTCAACGACTTCAATCTGGAGCGAGAAGGCGATCAGTTCCGCGAGGAGTTCAACATCGTTGAGTCGTTCGTGCGCGCCGGCGCCGGCAAACCCGCGTCGATTTCATTGATGCAGCGTGACATGGCGTCGAACGACTGGCAGCGGATTCTTGACGAGACCGACCGCCTCAACAAGGACGGCGTCGACTTCAACGTACAGGTCGCCCCGCGCGCCATCGGCGTCTTTCAGGGGCTGCAATGCACGTTTCATCCGATCATGGCGCAGCCGAGCTATATCGCCATTAAAGACAAGCCGCTCGATGAACGCGTTGCGATCATGCGCGATCCGGAATTCAAAAAAAAATGCCTCAGAGAAACCCCAGTGAAGCTAGCCGGGCCCGGCTCCTCCGTGCCGCCTATCGCCGACGTGATGATCGCCGCCATCGAAATGGTGGCGAACAAGTTTTTCCGTCTTGGCGAGAACCCGGACTATGAACAGCCGCAGGATCAATCGCTGGGCGCCGAAGCGCGGCGCGACGGCGTTACCGCCATGGAAAAACTCTACGACACGCTTTTGGAACTGGACGGCAAACAGCTCATCTATTTCCCGATCTATAATTATACCGATTTCAACTACGAAAACGTGCGCGCGATGATGACCCATCCAAAAGCCTTGCCGGGCCTTTCCGACGGCGGCGCCCATGTGGGGACGATCTGTGACGCAAGCTTTCCAACCTATTTGCTGACGCACTGGTGCCGCGACCGCGCGCAAGGGCAAATTCCGTTGCAGCGCGCGATCCAGATGCTCACCGCCGACGGCGCCGATTATCTGCGCCTAAAGGATCGCGGACGGTTGAAGGTCGGGCTTCGCGCCGACATCAATATTATTGATCACGAAAGCTTACGTCTTGGCGCACCGCGCATGGTGAAGGACCTCCCCGCAGGCGGCCAGCGCCTGTTGCAGCCAGTCTCCGGCTATCGCGCCACGTTCGTCAACGGCGAACAGGTGGTTGCGAATGATGAAGTGACGGAGGCTAGACCGGGAAGATTGGTGAGATTTCAATAATCGCAAAAATATTGTGGATCACTCTGAGTATGAAACTTTTATCAATCATACCGCTATTAATCGCAGGCTTCATAGCCGAGCATACTAACTTCCAAAATGAAATGTATCCGTTTTCGCCTGCTGAAGCAGCTGGAGTGTGGGAACTCGACCTAACTGATGACTATGACGACGGGTTTACACTTCCTGACGACTTCAGGTGTGCGCTGAACCCAATTACGGTAACGGTTGATTTAGAAAATATGCGCTACGCATCGGAATATGGTACATACAGACATACCGCTGACATAATAAGAATCGAAACGGATCGGTTCTGGATCAGATACGACAACGAAACCAGAACTGATGTTTACGGAAAACCAGTCACCTGGGCCTGGGTAAAAGCCGGCAAGGGAAAATTTTATTGGGTCAGAAATGACTGGGCGGAGTCAGATGGAAATAGACGAACCCAAATGCGGCGCCGATGTGAAGATGCAAGAATTGTAAGCCACAAATTCATTTCAAAAACTGACGTTCGAGTGAACTCATGAACTTCACCTTCGACACCGTTCCGCAGATCATTTTTGAAACCGGCGCGGCGGCGCGCCTCGGGCAAACCGTCAAGGAACGGATGAGGCGCCCTTGCGTCGTCACCGACAAGGGCGTCATCGCCGCCGGGCTGATCGACGGCGCGCTGACAAGTCTCAAAACCACCGGGCTTGATTATTATCTCTTCGACGCCGTCGAGGCCGACCCGCCGGCGAAAGTCGTGCGCGGCGCCATCGATGCGGCGCGCGAAAACAAATGCGACGGCGTTATCGGTTTCGGCGGCGGCTCCTCCATGGACACCGCCAAAGTCGTTGCCGTGCTGTTGAACTCCACGCAAACGCTGGAGGAAATTTACGNNCTCGTCAATGGACACGGCCAAGGTCATCGCCTGCCTCATCAACTCTGAACAACGCCTCGAAAACATCTACGGCATCGACATGGTGAAAGGCGCACGCGTTCCGCTCGCGCTCTTGCCCACCACCGCCGGCACAGGCTCGGAAGTCACCAACATTTCCGTCATCACCTCCGACGACGATCAGAAAATGGGCGTCGTGGCGCGCCAGCTTTACGCCGACATTGCCGTGCTCGACGCGGCGCTGACGCTTTCCATGCCGCGCCACGTCACCAACGCCACTGGCATCGACGCCATGGTCCATGCCATCGAGTCCTACACATCGAAACTGAAAAAGAACCCGCTCTCCGACGCGCTGGCGAAGGAAGCGTTGCGGCTGTTGTCATCGAACATCGTCACCGCCTGCGATGAGCCCGATAATATTGAAGCGCGCGAGGCGATGCTGCTCGGCGCCATGCTGGCGGGTCAGGCGTTCGCCAACGCGCCGGTCGCCGCCGTGCACGCCCTCGC
>DGNI01000039.1:9975-12785 GCA_002388885.1 Parvularculaceae bacterium UBA4496
CCTCCGTCGCCGCGCCGCTTTACGCAGAGCTCGGCGACGTCATCGGCGCGAATGACACGGGCGATTTTGAAACCCGCTCTGAAGCGTTTGTCGCGAAGATGACGGAGATTTGCACCGCCACCGGCGTTACGAACAAGCTTTCCGATGTCGGCGTTTCGCACAACGTCCTGCCGAAACTCGCGGAAGACGCAGCGAAAATCGAACGGCTGATGAAAAACAATCCGCGCCCCGTGACCGAGGCCGACTGNNCGCTTCCACTACACGCGCCGACTATAAACACTTCCTGCCGCTGCAAACGCGCTGGGCGGATAACGACGTATACGGCCATGTGAATAACGTCGCCTATTACGGCTACTTTGACACCATCGTGAACGAATACCTGATCGGCGCCGGCGCGCTCGATATTCACGAAGGCGAGGTCATCGGCCTTGTGGTCGAAACGGGCTGCAAATATTTCTCAGCCTTGGAATTTCCGCAAAAGCTCGAAGGGGCTTTGCGCGTCGCCCATATCGGCAATTCGTCCGTGCGATATGAACTGGCGATATTCGAAGCGGGCGATGACGCCCCCGCCGCAGAAGGCCATTTCGTTCATGTCTATGTGGACCGGGAAAGCAGACGGCCTGTATCCCTGCCCGACGCCTTGCGCCGCACGCTTGAAATACTCGCCTGACGTCCTACTTCAAACATACGCGCATTGCGCGAATGGGAGGGGCGCTCATGAATTCTGTATTTCGACTGACGGCGATGCTTCTGTTCGCCACTGGAATCGTCGTGCCAACGGTGCTTGGCGTGCTGTGGCCAGAGTACAATTGGACGGAGAATTATCTGAGCGAGCTTGGCGCCAATGGCGCGCCGCATGGGATCTGGATGACCTATGGCGGGTTTCTGCCCGTGTCGATCTTTTGGACGCTTTCAATTGCGCTGCTTTATCTGCGCGCGCCCAAAAGCGGGTCGCTGCTGGCCGGGGCGTGTCTTCTGCTCGGCACATCCATCTCCTATTTCGGCGCGGTTTTCTTTCGTTGTGATCTCGGTTGTCCGATAGAAGGGTCTGAAAGCCAGTTGATGCATAATCTTCTCGGCGTCATCGGTTATCTCACCGCGCCGCCTGCGTTGATTTTGATAGGACTGCATTTCAACAAGACCAGTCAGAAACTATTGAGCGTACTCTCATTCTTGACGGCGGCGCTGTGCGTGGTTGGTTTTCTTGGCATGGCCTCGCCGGAAAACGCCGCTTTCAAGGGGCTGTTCCAGCGTATGGCAGATTTTTCACTGTTCGGCTGGGTGTTTGCTGTCGCGTTTTTGTTGAGGCAAAGAGCAACCGTCTAACGCGCGCCAATCGTTGTCCGGTGCAGCAGCCGTGCGTGTCCGTCATAGCCGCCGGTCGCCATGTGCAGGACCGAGCGGTTGTCCCACATGACCAGCATGTTTTTGCGCCATTTGTGACGGTACTGAAACTCCTCACGCGTCTGCCACATATAGAGTTCAGCAAGCAGCGCCATGCTTTCCGTCTCGTTCAATCCTTCAAAACCGGTAATGTAACCGACGCAACCGAAAACCCCTTCGCGGCCGGTTTCGGGATGCTTTCGAATAATCGGATGGCGATGCTCCGCAGTCAGCGCCTCATCGGAAGCGCGAATATCCATGGAACGCTTTTGCGCGTCCTCCTCGCCATAAACGCCGCCCTTGGAGTAAGGAACGCGTGCGGAATGAATGGCGATCTTGCCGTCAAGCTTCGTACGCAAATCATCGGGCATTTTCTCCAGCGCCAGATGCTGGTTGGCGAACAGCGTATCGCCGCCCATTGACGGAATGGTGATTCCGAAAAGGCAGGTTCCCGCCGGCGGCGTTGCCTGAAAGCTCCAGTCCGTATGCCAGCTTTCGGCGAACACCGGCGCGGTTTCATCGGTCTCGCGTTTGACCGCGATGATGTGGTCGCGGCCTGGGATCGGCGCGATGAACGGATCGTCTCCAAACGGACCGAAATAGAGCGTAAACCGCTCCAGATCGTCGTCGCTCATGGCCTGATCGGGAAAGGCAAGCACATGGTGCTCCAGCCATGCTGACCGGATCGCCGCGACAGTCTCGTCGCTCAGAGGCCGGGTCAGATCGACGCCCGTAACCGTGGCGCCGCAAGCTTCGCTGCTGGGCTTTACTTCTAGGGTCATCGCTCCTGTTCCCTTTCCCGAGGCCCTTTGATAGACCGTTCAAAACAAAAGGGAAACGCCGCCGGCCATGTCTGTCATCCAATCCAAGATCGACCCGCGCTCTGAAAACTTCGCGGCCAACGCCAAAGCCATGCGGGGGCTGGTGGACGACCTCCACAGGAATATCGACCGCGTGGCCGAGGGTGGAGGCGCGCGCTACGCGGACCGGCATAAACAGCGCGGCAAGCTGCTCGCCCGCGAACGTGTCTCGCGCCTGCTTGACGCCGGCGCGCCGTTTCTGGAGATCGGCCAGTTCGCCGCGTGGGAGATGTATTCGGGCGACGTGATGAGCGCCGGCGTCGTCGCCGGCATCGGCCGCATCGCCGGCGTCGAGTGCATGATTGTCGCCAACGACCCCACAGTGAAGGGCGGCACCTATCACCCGATGACAGTGAAGAAGCATTTGCGCGCGCAGGAGATCGCCCTCGAAAACCGCCTGCCCTGCATTTACCTCGTTGAAAGCGGCGGCGCATTTTTGCCGATGCAGGACGAGGTTTTTCCGGACAAGGACGATTTCGGCCGCATCTTTTATAATCAGGCGAATTTGTCTGCGCGCGGTATTCCGCAGATTGCGGTCGTGCACGGGTCCTGCACCGCCGGCGGCGC
>DGNI01000188.1:0-176 GCA_002388885.1 Parvularculaceae bacterium UBA4496
CGTTCTGCATTTGTTCATGAAACGCCACGACAAGCGATGCGTCAAGACCGAAGCCAAGACTTGAAACTAGCCCTGAAATTCCGGCAGGCGCACCACAAGACCGTCGAGGGTGCTGGTCACCTTGATCTGGCAGGAAAGCCGGGAGTTTTCCTTGGGCTCGGCGGCGAAATCGAGCA
>DGNI01000188.1:204-13036 GCA_002388885.1 Parvularculaceae bacterium UBA4496
CATGACAGGTGGCGCAGGCGCACGCGCCGCCGCAGTCAGCGTCGATGCCCGGCACCATATTCTTGACAGCCGCCTCCATCACGGACACGCCTTCTTCGGCGTCAACCGTGTGTTCGGTTCCGTTGAATTCGATATAGGTGATCTTGGGCATGTGGCTCGAGGTGTTCATCTAATGGAAAAATCAGAGCGTCGATGTAAAGCTTTAGGCCTTGAGGGCAAGCCCTTTTTCACCATTCGCCGCTTATGGTCGCGGGTAGAAGCAAAATTAGATGAGTATTTCTCTTCAACTGGCGAATGAAGCGGCGACAATGGCGCTTGGCGTGCAGCTCGCGCATTTGTTGCGCTCAGGCGATGTTGTGCGGCTAGAGGGCGATCTCGGCGCCGGCAAATCGACGCTGGCGCGCGCGCTTATTCGCGAATTGACAGGCGCGGGCGATGCGCCGAGCCCGACTTTTACCTTCGTTGAAACGTATGATGCGCCTGATTTTCGCATCTGGCATTTCGATTTTTACCGGCTCGAAAAGGCGGAAGATGTCTGGGAGCTGGGGCTGGAAGAAGCGCTCGAGGACGGCGCCGTCATCATCGAATGGCCTGAGCATGCTGAACAGTTCCTGCCGGAAACCGCCCTGGTCATTAAGCTGGATATTGCGGGCGATATGCGTCAGGCGAAGATTGAAGCGAATGATCTGTGGGAAGCGCGCCTTGAAAAAGCGGGAATCGCGTAAAGTAAAGTCATGAACGAGATGCTGCATGAAACGGAAACGAAGCGCGCGGCGTTTTTGAAGTCCGCCGGTTGGGAGCGGGCGCAGGCCGCGCCGCTTGCAGGCGATGCATCCACGCGGCGTTACGAGCGGCTGCAGATGGACGGGAAGCCGGCGATTTTAATGATCGCGCCGCCGGCCGCCGAAACGCCAGATTGTCCGACGGGCGCCAGCGCCGACGAACGCCGGTCGCTCGGCTATAACGCCATGGCGCGTCTTGCTGGCCCGAACCTCAACGCGTTTGTCGCCGTATCGAACGCGTTGCGTGACGCCGGCCTTTCGGCGCCGGAAATTTACGCCGCTGATCCTGCGCAAGGTTTTGCCCTGCTCGAAGATCTTGGCGATGATCTTTTTGTGCGCGTCGCCGGCAAGGTTGATGAACATCTGCTCTATAAGGCTGCGGTGGAGGCGCTTGCGGCTTTGCACGAAGCGCGGGTCCGGCCGCCTGCATCCGACGCTTACAGCATGCTCGAATATGATGAAGTCGCCTTTGAGGCGGAAGTGACGCTTCTGACGGAATGGTATTGGCCGCTGAAAAAAGGCGCGCCGATCGGCGATGATCTTTATCAGGAATATATCAGCTTGTGGCGGGACGCATTGAGTTCGCTGTCGGCCCCGCATGTGCCGGTGCTGCGCGATTATCATGCGGAAAACCTGTTATGGCTTCCCGATCGAAAGGGCGCGGCGCGGGTCGGCGTCATTGATTTTCAGGACGCGCTATTCGGCCATGCCGCCTATGACCTTGTTTCGCTGCTTGAGGACGCGCGACGGGATGTTGCGCGGGCGCTGGCGGATGAAATGCTGGCGCACTATGTCGGTCATGCCGACGCAAACTTCGATCACGAAGGATTCAGCCGCGATTACGCCATCCTCGCTACGCAAAGAAACGCCAAAATTCTCGGGATTTTCGCAAGGCTGGCGAAACGCGATAACAAGCCTCGCTATCTTGACCTGCTGCCGCGCGTCGAGGCGCATTTCAGGAATGATTTACGGCGCGAACCATTGGCGCCGCTGTCGAAGTTCATTGAAAAACACCTGCCGGAGTTGGCGCCATGACGCAGATGCCCGATACCGCCATGGTGCTCGCCGCCGGGCTCGGCACGCGCATGCGTCCGCTAACCGACGAAACGCCGAAGCCGCTGATAAAAGTCGGCGGTAAGGCGCTGATCGATTACGCGCTTGAACGGTTTGCGGGCGCGGGCGTCAAGCGCGCCGTCGTCAATGTGCATCATCTCGCCGAACAGATTGAGGCGCATATGGCGAATGTTTCCGGCCTCGACTTTGTGGTCTCGGACGAGCGCGGCGAGCGACTTGAGACTGGCGGCGGTCTCAAAAAAGCGCGGCGCCATTTCGGCGATAATCCGATTTTTTGCACAAACACCGACGCCATCATGATTGACGGCGCAGGTGATGAGGCTTGTGCGGCGCTTGCTCAAGTGTGGGAGGATGCGCGCATGGATGCGCTTTTACTGCTCGTCCCCATTGGCAACACCAGCGGCTATGATGGGAAGGGAGATTTCGATTGCGCAAAAGACGGCCGGATCGCATTGCGCTCGGGCGAAACGGCGCCTTTTGTGTTCACCGGGCTTCAGATTATTTCCCCGGCGCTGATCGACAAGGGGCCGGACGGCGCTTTTTCAACGAGGATGTTATGGGATGAAGCGGCGGCGCATGGCCGGCTTTACGGCGTTATCTATGACGGCGAGTGGCTGCATGTGGGTGATCCGGCGGGACTTGAAGCGGCTGAAAAACGCTTGCGCGATGGTGTAGTCTCAACGGCAGGATGACAGCATCTACGGATATTTTCTCCGCGTCGGGCCCGAGATTTTTTTCCATTTCGCCGGGGCGTGCTTTTCTTTTGGACCTCGCTGTAGGCGTGAAAGACGCCTGCGGTGAGGCGGGCATCCAGCTTCCCGACGTGACGATCTATCTGCCGACGCGGCGCGCTATGCGTGCTCTTGGCGACGCTTTTCTCGAAGCGAGCGGCGCGCGCGCCGTGCTTGCTCCGCGTATTCGGGCGCTTGGCGATATCGACGAAGACGAGCTCGTCATGTTTGAGGGCGATGCTGAAGACGAAGCTTCATTGCCGCCGGCGATACCGGGCGTGCAGCGGCGTTTAATGCTGGCGCGGCTTATCGCGGAGCGCGACAGAGTATTTTTTGACGGCCAGCGGCGCTGGGCGGCCGCGATCTCCGCTGCTGACGAACTCGGGAAACTTCTCGATTCTCTCTATACGGAGGAAATAGATTCGAGAAAGCTTCAGGACATCGTGCCGGAGGGGCTCGCGCATCACTGGCAGGATTCGCTCGAATTCCTTTCCATTATCGTTTCCGAATGGCCATCGATTTTGAACGAACAGGGCTTGATGGATCCGGCGGCGCGCCGGGTCGCCCTGATCGAAATGCAAACGCAGCGCTGGAAAAAGCATCCGCCCCAAAAGCCTATCATTATCGCCGGCACGACGGGCTCGACGCCTGCGGTGGCGCGAATGATGGAAGTGGTTGCCGGAATTCCCGCCGGTGCGGTTGTTTTGCCGGGACTTGATCTCAGTGCACGTGAAGATGTCTGGTCCGCAGTGGACGAGCCGCACCCGCAAAGCGGGCTCAAGGCGCTGCTCGGTTCTCTCAAGATCGAGCGCGATGGTGTTCGCATCTGGCCCGCATCAGGCGCGCCGGTAGTAAATCCGCGCGCCGATCTCATCACGGTGGCGCTGCGCCCGGCGGATGCGTCCGACGGTTGGCGCGACTGGGCGGCGGAAGCGCGCGCCGCAAAATCGTCTATTGCTGAGGCGGTTGACGGGTTGTCGCTAATTGAAGCACGCGACGAAGAACGCGAAGCAACTATCATTGCGCTGAAACTGCGCGAGGCGATTGAAAAACAGGAACGCACCGCGATGTTAGTGACGCCCGATCGCGACCTTTCGCGGCGCGTTGCGCTCAAAATGCGGCGATGGGGCGTCGCTGTCGATGATTCCGCCGGCGCACCGTTTGCGAACACGCTTTGCGGCGGCTTCCTTCGATTGACGGCGCAATGGTTGGGTGATGTTTCCGACCCTGTAAGCCTGATGGCGCTGATTGATCATCCATTATTCGGCGCTGGGATGAGCTTCAGCGATTTTCAAATAGCAAAACGAGTATTCGATCACGCCCTGCGTGGTCTGCGCCCCGCGCCGGGCATGGCTGGCCTCAGGCTGAAACTTGAAAGCGTTGAGCCGGCGCCGGAGGCAGTCAAGGTTTTACTTGAGGTGCTTGAGAGGGCCGCCGCGCAATGGCCAGCAAGTGATGCGCCTTTCACGGACAGGTTTGAAGCGCACCTCGCAGCAGCGGAGATGCTTGCGGGAACCGGCAAAGAAAGCGGAGACGTACTTCTCTGGCGCGGCGATGACGGGGAGGCAGGCGCCGCCGCGCTGCCGCAGCTAAGGGAAGCGCTTTCACTGATAGCACAAGACCTGCCGGAAGAGTACGCCGATATTTTTACGCGGCTGCTCGCCGGCGTCATGGTGCGTCGCCGCGCGCCTGCGCATCCGCGCATTACTATCCTGGGCCCGCTTGAGGCGCGATTGCAAACGGCCGACGTCGTCATCCTCGGCGGGCTCAATGAAAGCGTTTGGCCGCGTGATGCAGCCATCGACCCGTTCCTGTCGCGCCCGATGCGCCGGGATTTGGGGCTGCCGTCGCCGGAACGGCGCATCGGTCTTGCGGCGCATGACTTCATGCAGATGACGTCGAGAGCCGAGGTCATGCTCACGCGCTCGACGCGCGCTGGCGGAAAGCCGACAAAGCCGTCGCGCTGGATTGTTCGCCTGAAGAATATTCTGAAGGGCGCTGATGCGCTGAGGGATATTGATGAGACATATCACTGGGAAGCTTTATCGGAACTGCTGGACAAGCCTCAACGCATTCATACTATTGGCGCGCCGTTGCCGGCGCCGCCACTAGCGGCGCGGCCCGACCGGTATTCCGTCACGCAAATTGAAACCCTGCTGCGCGATCCCTACGCCATTTATGCACGGCGCATTCTTCGCCTTGAATCTCTTGATCCGCTCGGTGAAGCATTCGGCCCGCGTTATCTCGGCAATATTTTTCACAATGTGCTGGAAGATTTTGCAAAAGAAAGTGCAGCCGACAATGACGATGAGCCTGTAACGCGTCTGCGGCGCCTGTTTGATCGCCATGTGAAAGACTATGGCGTCAATGAAGCGCATTTACGGTTCTTGGGCCGCCGCGCAGAGGATGCGTTTCAGCATTTCGCTGCGTGGGAGGAAGAACGCCGCCGCCTCGGGTCGCCGGCGGTTATCGAGGGCAAGGGCGCGTGGACTTTCCCGCTCGACGATCTCGAATTTACGTTGAGCGCGCGCGCCGACCGCATTGATATGCTTAATGACGGCGGCGCCTACATCGTCGATTACAAGTCCGGCGAGCCGCCAAGTCTGAAACAGTTACCGACGTTCAGTCCGCAACTGCCGCTGACAGGGCTGATCGCTGAGCATGGCGGCTTTGAAGAAGTTGGCTCCGTTTCCGTCGCCGGGTTTGAGTTTCTGCGCGTTGTCGGCGGCAAAAAGGGCGGTGACAAATCCGTTGGACTCGCAGGTGGTGACGCATCTGCGTTGATTGGTGAAACGCGCGACGGCGTTTTCTCCATTTTACGCCACTTTGCCGATCCGTCGACGAGCTTTCCGTCACAGCCGCGCCCGCAATATGCGAATCGTTTCGGCGATTTCGATCATCTTGCGCGCCGCCGTGAACGTCAGGCTCAAGGGGGAGACGAATGACCCCGTTTGAGCAAACAGTCGCAAATCAGCGCATGGCGGCGGCGCCGGCGCGCTCGGCTTTTGTCATGGCGAATGCCGGTTCCGGTAAAACGCGCGTTCTCACCAATCGCGTTGCGCGGCTGCTTCTTGATGATATCGATCCTGAAAAAATTCTCTGCATCACCTTCACAAAAGCCGCGGCGGCGGAAATGGCTGACCGATTGTTTTCCGTTCTTGGCGATTGGGCGCTCGCCAGCGATGGTGATCTCATCAAGGCGCTACACGAACTCGAAGGCGTCAAAAAGAAACGCGATGCGGACGAGCTCGCCAAGGCGCGGCGGCTGTTTGCGCGGGCGCTTGAAACGCCTGGCGGTCTGAAAATCCAGACAATCCATTCGTTCTGTGAAAGCGTGCTCAGGCGTTTTCCGCTGGAGGCCGGCGCGCCGCCCGGATTATCCGTGCTCGAAGATGCTGAAAGTTTCGCGCTGATGAATGCGGCGCTTGATGAGATCGCTCGCAACGCCGGAAGAGATGCTGAAATTGCCGCCGCGTTTGATCAATTGACATCGGAACGCAACGAAGACCAGCTCCGCGAATTGCTGGTTGGCGCCGCGTCGAATGGGGTGGCGTTGGAAAACGGCGGTGACGTTAATGATCGGATCGCTGTGCTGGAGCAGGTGTTGCGGGTTGATCCTGATTTAAGTGGTGAGACGCTTGCGTCTCAATTCATCACATCCTTGAACGACAACGAACTGAAACGCGCGCATGACGGTCTCGCTGCGGAAGGAACACAGCCGCAGGAAGCATCGCAAAGACTGTCACCGTATTTTTCAGCGTCAAGTGACGATGAAAAATGGGAAGCGCTTGAAGCATTCTTTTTGACCGGCGCCGGCACGCCCTACAAACGGCTCGCGACCAACGCGACCGACAAGCATGACCCATGGGTAAAGCCGTATTTGCAGGAATTGGTTTCCGGGTTTGCGGCGGCTATCGAGCAGCGAAAAGCCTTCAAAATTTTTCAGGATACGGTCGCGCAATGGCGTCTAACGGCTGCGTTGCGCAAGCGATACGAAACGGCGAAGGCAGCCCGCGCGGCGCTTGATTTCGACGACCTGATCTTGCGCTGTCGCGCTCTTTTCAAGCGCGCGGAAAGCGCGTGGATCATGTACAAGCTCGATTTCGGCGTTGAGCATATCCTGCTGGACGAAGCGCAGGACACGAGCCCCCGGCAATGGGAAGTCATTGAAAGCCTGTTTGAAGAATTTTTCAGCGGCGCCGGCTCGCGCGAGGTTCAACGAAGCTTCTTCGCCGTGGGCGATTTGAAGCAGTCGATCTATTCGTTTCAGGGCGCCGATGTCGACCTGTTCAAGCAGAAAGAACAGAGCCTCGGAGAAAAGCTGGCTCGAGTCACCGATTATAAAAGCGTGCCGCTCAGTCTTTCTTTCCGTACGACGGCGCCGGTGCTTTCGTTTGTTGACGCTGTGTTTGTTGATGAAGCAGCAGAAGGTCTTGGCGATGTTGTTCCCGCTCACGGCGTGAAGCGCGAAGGGGAGGCGGGGCTTGTCGAGTTATGGCCGCTGACGCCGTACCCCGAAAAAGTCGACATCAATCCGTGGGATGCGCCGGTCGATGCGCCGGCCGGTAATCATCCTGTGCGCGTGTTGTGCGATCGCGTGGCGACGACCATCAAGGGCTGGCGTGAGAATGACGAAATTCTGGAGTCGCAAGGTCGCGCCGTAAGGGCTGGCGACATTCTCATTCTCGTGCAAAGCCGCGGGACGCTGTTCACGGAAATTATTTCCCGGCTTTCGGCGCTGGGGGTGCCTGTGGCGGGTCCGGACCGGTTGAAATTGAATGAAGACCCGGCGGTGGAGGATTTGATTTCCTATGCACGATTTTCATTAAGTGCATCGGATGATCTGTCGCTGGCGGAAATCCTCAAAAGTCCGCTATTCAGGTTCGAAGATGACGCCGATCTTTTTCCGCTGGCGCATGAACGCGGCGAGCATGAAACATTGTGGCGCTCGCTTTGCCGCCGCGCCGATGAGCAGAAGCATTGGCGGGCTGCTGCAGATGAAATCAACGAATCGCGATTGATTGCTGCCTATGAAGGACCACTGGCATTCTTCAACCACGTTCTCAATACCGGCGATCCGTCGGGCAGGCGACGGTTTTACGAGCGACTTGGAAAGGCGTCGAGTGATGCAATTGACGAGTTGCTGCGCCAGGCGATTGATTTTGAGAACGCCAACCCGCGCAGCTTGAGGGTTTTTGTCGACTGGTTTGATGGCGCTGCCGCAGAGATCAAGCGGGAGATGGAAAGAGAGAATGACGCCGTGCGGGTGATGACGGCGCACGGAGCAAAAGGGCTGGAGGCGGAAATCGTTTTTCTCCTCGATGCGCATCGCGAAGTAAATCTCAGGAATATCGGCCCATTGATTACGCTGGATGGTGAACACGGCGACCTTGCTGAAGGGGCATCGCTTCTGGTCGGCGCGAAGTCGAATGACATCGCCTTGACCGAAGCTGCTCGCGCCGAACTCAGCAGAAAAGCTTTTGAGGAATATCGCCGGCTCTTCTATGTGGCGGCGACGCGCGCCAAGGACCGGCTCTATATTTGTGGCGTTGAAAGCGGCAAGAAAACCAACCCGCACAAGAAACCGGCAAACCAGAAAACATGGCACGCGCTGGCGGAAGCTGCATTTGGCCGAATGACTAACGTCTCAGAAGGCGCCCAACCGTTCTGGGAAGGCGGCGACGATGTTCTACGCCGGATAAGCTGCGATCAGACAGCGCCGATTAAGGATGAATATTCGGAAAAAGCGATAGCCGGCATAAAACCTCCGGCGTGGTTGTTTGCAAAGGCGAAAAAAGAAACCGCGACACCGCGGCTCGCACCGTCGAGGCTTGCGGGAGAAGAAGCGAACAAGTTTCTGGAGGGCGCAGACGTTTCCTATTCACCGTTGCTCGGTCACGATAAATATTTCCGTGGACGGACTTTGCATCGCCTGCTGGAGTTGTTACCAGATGTTTTCGTGAACGAGCGTGCTGGTGTGGCTGACCGGCTGCTTGCCCGGCTTGCGGGCGATGTCGATATCGCCGAACGCAATGAATGGCGCGATGAAGTTTTGAAGGTGCTGAACGACCCGTCATTCGCCAGCGTTTTTGCGCCGGGCTCCATGGCGGAGGTTCCGATCGCCGGGACGCTAGGCCCGAATACCGCGCCCCTCAAAATCAGCGGCCAGATTGACCGTCTGGTGATTTCCGAATCACAGATTGTTGTTGTCGATTACAAGACCAACCGCCCGCCCCCGAAAGAAGCGGCGAATATAGATCCGGCCTATGTGGCGCAAATGGCCGCTTATCGCGCGCTGCTTCGGGAAATCTATCCCGGTCGTGAGGTCGTCTGCGGCATTTTGTGGACCTATGACGCGCGTCTGATGACTGTCCCGAACAACATGCTCGATCACGCGGCCGTGCGTATCGGATTGGCGGGTTGAAACCTCGCCGGTTCGGTTTATCTTCATCGTTTCGCATAGGAACGCGCGATCAGGAGTAACCCGCACCATGACTATCAAAACCGTCACCGACACCAGCTTTTCCGCCGATGTTCTTGAATCCGGCGATACCGTCCTCATTGATTTCTGGGCTGAATGGTGCGGGCCGTGCAAGCAGATCGCCCCGGCGCTTGAAGAAATCGCCACCGAATACGAAGGCAAGATCACGATCGCCAAAGTGAACATCGACGAGAATCCGGAAACTCCTGGCAAATATGGGGTGCGCGGCATCCCGACGCTGATGATTTTTTCCGGTGGCGAGCATGTGGCGACGCGCGTCGGCGCCGCGCCGAAGAGCGCGCTCGCGGCATGGGTCGACGAAGTGCTGAAAGAAGCCGCGGCCTAGGCGTTATCCCTTAAAATTTCTCCGGCAAGATAAAGCGAGCCGCTGATGAGGAATCTTGGCGGCTCGTTTGCATCTGCGCATGCCGCACCGAATGCGGTTTCGACGGTGTCGAAACTTTCAGCGTTCAGTCTCGCCTTTGTTGCTGCTTTGCAAACGTCTTCAGGCTTCATCACCCCATCATGGTCCGCCGCGACGCAGTAAACTTTTTTTGCAAGCCCGCCGAATGGCGTGAAGTAACCAACGGCGTCCTTATTCGCTTGCATACCGGAAATCATCAGAAGCGGTTTTGAATGACGCGATTCCATATCCGCCATGGCGCGCGCGACGGCGCGTCCGGCATGGGGGTTGTGGCCGCCATCGAGCCAGATTTCGGGCTCTTCGCCAAGGCGTTCGCGCACAAGTTCAATGATCGGCCCCATCGTCAGCCGTTGCAGCCGCGCGGGCCAGCGGGCGTTCTCCAACCCCCTTGAGATGACGGCGTCTTCGAGGTTCAGTCCGGCAGCGCGAATGGCGGCGATCGCCGTACCTGCATTTTCAATCTGATGTGCGCCGGGAAGGCGGGGGAGCTTGAGATCGCAGAGGCCGTTTTCATCCTGATAAATCAGGCGCCCGTGTTCAGACCAGACATTCCATTGCTCGCCGAAAGCGAAAATTTTCGCGCCGGTCTTGCGCGCGCACTCCTGTAGCGCCGCCATCGCATCAGGTGATTGTGGGGAGATGACGGCTGGCGCGCCTCGCTTGAAAATGCCGGCCTTTTCGGCGGCAACGCCGGAAAGTTTGTCACCGAGAAACTGCTGATGATCGAGATCGACTGGCGTGACGACCGCAGCGGCGATGTCATCGAAGACATTCGTCGCATCGAGCCGCCCGCCGAGCCCGACTTCGATCACGGCGTAGTCGGCGGGCGTTTCGGCGAACGCTAGAAGCGCCGCGCAAGTTGTTGTCTCGAAATAGGTGAGCATGTCGTCTCCCATGGCGGCGTCGGTGCGCTCAAGCGCGTCGATTAGCGCTGCGTCTTCGATTTCGTTTCCCGCGACGACAATCCGTTCGCTGAAACGCACGAGATGTGGCGAGGTATAGACGTGTACGGAGTGTCCGGCCGCTTGAAGAATCGCGCGAATGAAGGCGACGGTCGATCCTTTACCGTTGGTGCCGGCCACATGAAAAACCGGCGGCAGTTTGCGTTGCGGATCGCTCAGGCGAGAAAGCGCCGCGCGAATACGATCCAGCGACAGGTCGATAATGACCGGTCGCCGGTTCGCAATCGCTGCAAGAACCGATTCAATATCGCTCAAAGCGGGTGCTTCCTGAATTATCGACTGGAGCGGAAATTACTCGGCGGCTTTATCGAGCTTTGGCTGAGTTTTGGAAACTGTTTTTTTTGGCTTTTCGAATTTCGTCACCGCCGCTGGTTTTTCAATCTGTGCGGGCGTCGCTGCGACGGGTGCGGCCTGCCGGCGTTCCTTGATCAACACGCGGATAAGCCGCGACAGGGTTTCACGCATGTCGGTGCGGCGCACGACCATATCGACCATGCCTTTTTCCTCTAGGAATTCCGCGCGCTGGAAACCTTCAGGGAGTTTTTCTCGAATGGTCTGTTCGATGACGCGCGGGCCGGCAAAACAAATAAGCGCGCCGGGCTCGGCCAGATTGACGTCGCCTAGCATGGCGTAAGAGGCGGTGACGCCGCCGGTTGTCGGATTGGTCAGGACAACGATGTAGGGAAGGCCCGCTTCCTTCACCATCTGCACGGCGATGGTGGTGCGCGGCATTTGCATCAAAGATAAAATACCTTCCTGCATGCGGGCGCCGCCTGACGCGGCGAAAACAATCAGCGGCGCCTTGCGGGCGATCGCCTCTTCGGCGGCCTTGATCATGGCTTCGCCGAGCGCCATGCCCATAGAGCCGCCCATGAATTTGAAATTCTGTACAGTCGCGACGACGCCCGCGCCGTCAATTGTTCCGTATGCGGCGAGCATAGCGTCCTGCTGGCCCGTCTTGCGGCGGTTTTCCTTCAGCCGGTCCGTGTAGCGCTTTTCATCGCGGAACTTCAACGGATCCGTAACCGGTTCCGGCAGCTCGATTTCTTCATAGGCGCCATTATCGAATATCAGCTTCAGGCGCTCTTCAGGCCCGATGGCGAGGTGATGGTCGCAAGACGGGCACACCTGATGTGCGGCGTCGAGGTCGCGCTGGAAAATCATTTCTCCGCAACCGCCGCATTTGGTCCACAGCGTGTCGGAGCCGTCGTCCTTGCGATTGAAGATGTTTTTAATGCCCGGAGGAATGTTCGACAGCCAACTCATGTCCCACTCGCGTCTTTCACTTTGATCATGCGGTTATGCTGGCGTCACGCCTTAAGCGTTGCGTGCGGCGCGGATCGCCCCCGAAATATCCCGCGCCAGCCTCAAGACCGCGTTAACGCCATTATCTGCCTCTGCGGCTTCCGCTTCAAGGCCCGGATTTCCATAAGATTTCGCCCCCAGATCGACCAGAGCGGAGCCGACCACGACGGCATCAGCGAATTTGGCGAATTCTCGCGCCTTTTCAGCCGTTTTGATCCCGAAACCGACGGCTACGGGCAAGCCCGACGCCGCCTTGATGCGCGAAAGGGCGGCTTTGACGGCGGTCATGTCGCCGCTGGCCTTGCCGGTAATTCCGGCGACTGAGACGTAATACACGAAACCTGACGTATTCTTGATGACCGCAGGCAAGCGCGCGTCATCGGTGGTCGGGGTCGTGAGGCGGATAAAATCGATGTTTTGCGCCTTCGCCGGGATGCAGAGTTCGGCGTCCTCCTCTGCGGGCAGGTCCACAATGATAAGGCCGTCAACGCCGGCGTCGCTGGCGTCGCGGATGAATTTCTCCGGCCCGTAAGCGTAGAAAGGGTTGTAATAGCCCATCAGCACGACTGGCGTTTCATCGTCCTCGTTACGAAACGAGTGAACCATCTCAAGGGTTTTGGCGAGGGTTTGCCCGGATTTAAGCGAGCGCAACGCCGCCGCCTGAATGGTGGGCCCGTCCGCCATGGGATCGGTAAAAGGAACGCCAAGCTCGATGATGTCCGCCCCGGCGCCTGGCAGTTGTTTCATCAGTTTCAGCGAAGTCTCGAAATCGGGATCGCCGCCCATGATATAGGGAATGAACGCGGCGCGATTTTCCGCGTTCAGCCGATCGAAAAGAGGTTTGATGCGCGACATGTGCTTTTTCGGGCGAATTCGAAGCGGCTTGCCTAGCGCGCTGGCCGTGGATTGCAAGCGCCTACGGGCCTTCGGCTGATGGGGTCATCATCCTCAGGGCTGTCGGGGCGCGTGATTATCGGTGCGATCTGGCTCTACCGGCGCAGCCTGTCGCCGGTGCTTTATGCGCTCGGCGTGCGTTGCCGCCATTCGCCGAGCTGTTCGCAATATGCGGCGGA
>DGNI01000195.1:0-18990 GCA_002388885.1 Parvularculaceae bacterium UBA4496
GCGCACCTTCTTCAAGCTCAATCGGCAAGGACAGACCATGTCGTTCGCCGACATTTTCATGATGCTGTTCGGTATTTTGCGCTGTAGTCGTCATTGTTCTGCTCGCAATTCCATGTCCTTACGCCGCCATGATTTTCGGCACGACCTGATCGGGGGCGCCGATGTCCCTGACCAGCCCGCGATCCAGCCACACGACGGTATCGGCAAGACGCATATGGCTCGGGCGCTGGGTCGTCATGATGATCGCGCTAGTGCGCCGTTTTTCTTCAAGTATCGAAAGCAGCGCTCGCTCACCCGAAAAGTCGAGCGTCGCAGCTGGTTCATCCAACAGATAGATCGGCGCGTCCTTGATGAAGGCGCGTGCAAGAATGATCCGGGAGACGAGCGGGTCCGGCCATGTCGCGCGCGCCATAACGGAACAACGTGTTTCGAGCCCTTCGTCTAGCGCACCGCCGAAATATTCATCGATGCCAAGCCTGCGTACTACCGCATCGATTTCTTCGTCGCTTGCATCAGGGCGCGCAAGGCGAATGTTCTGCGCGACCGTGCCGTGGAACAGGTCCGGCGATTGCAGCCCGACACCAAGCGCATGACGCCATTCGCCCTTGTCCAGTTGGCGAAGGTCGAGACCGTCGACAAAAATCGACCCGGCTTGCTGCTGATAAAGCCCCATCAACACCCGGAGCGCCGTGGATGTGCCCGATCCGCTCTGTCCATAAAGACAAAGGAGCTGCCCCGGTTTCACCTCAAACGATACGCCTCGCAGCGAAGGTTCGCGCGCGCCCGGGTAGCGGAACGATATCTTGTCGAAGACGACGTGCCCCTTGAATGTCCTTGGAATCGAAGGGCCGCTGTTCGGTTCGCGCTCAAGCGGCATTTTTACGAGCCGGTCGATCTGTTGAACGCTTTGCATCGTTTGCCCGAGCGTCAAGCCGCTCAGGAAGATATTCCTGATTGGCCCGAGGACGCGCCAAGAAAGCGCCATCACAGCGATCAGCGCGCCAGCGCTTAAATCACCGTTGATCACCATGCCCGTGCCGAGGGTCAAAATAGCGACGCCCGCCATCGCCACCATGGACTGTGAGAAGGTCTGAATGAGAAAATTGAACTGCCGCGCTTTCATGTTTGCGACCGAGGCTTCCGCGGATAACCGCCGCTGCCGGCGCAACCAGATATGTTCCGCTGCAAGATCGCGAATGGCGCGCTGAGAAGAAACGGCTTCAACGGTGAGATTGTTGAGTTGCGCGCGTACGTCACCCGCCTTACGGACGAGTTTTGCCGTTCTGGGCAACGCCCATGCAGCAACAACGGCGTAAACGCCGACAAGAGCAAGCGGCGCCCAGACGAGGGGGCCGCCGATTAAGGCAATGACGGCGATGAAGAGCAGCACGAAAGGCAGATCGAACACGGCGCCGGCAAGCGGCCCGGTAAAAGCCTCGTGAAGGGATGTCATCTGCCGGAGGCGCGTTAACTGCGAACCGATTGGGGCGTCTTCCGTGTGCGATAAGGACAAATGCAACAGATGACGAAACGCCGTTTCATTTAATTGTTCATCAAGCCGCGCGCCGAGATAGGACTGCAACCGAACGCGCACCTGCCGCAGCGCGAAATCCGCCGCCACGACAATACTGATGCCGATGGCGAGTCCAATAAGAACGTCGAAAGACCTGGCGCCGACTGCCTTGTCATAGACGGACATTACGAACAGCGGCGGCGCTAGCGCAAACAGATTGACCACAAAACTGATCAGGAACAATTGTCTTATGATCGGTTTGAATGCTGTAAGAACAGAAGCGGACCAGCTTGGCGCAGGCGCACCCTGCGTATCGCGTTTTTCAATGCTTTCGGGAAAGATCGCCATGCCTTCGATCTCTTCCGGTGAAACCTTGCAGCGTTTGCGTTGCGCAGGATCAAAAAGAATGATGGCGCCATTCTCGTCGGGCTTTTCAGCCAACAGCACCCGGCCGTCATCGCGCCTTATGAAACACGGCAGGTATTCCCCGCGCATATTCTCAAGCGAGGCTGGTTCGGTGCTTGTGTTAAACCCAAGCCGGAACAATACCGATCGAAACGCGGCGACCGACACCACCGCGTCGGCATGAGGCATCGCCTCGAAAACGCGCCGCGGCCCCTGCGCCCAGCCCGTCAATTTAAGGAAACGATTGACGACCGTAACACAGTCTTCATTCAAAGTGGCTTGCGTCCCCTGACTTTCGTTAAACGCAGACCGCAGACGCTGCTGCATCGAATGCACTGGATGTTCGCCTATGGCGTCCAGCGCTGCCGCTGCCTCATTTTTTTCAGGCATAACTGTCATGACGCGGCCGCCTTTTCGTCAGGCGTATGTCGGTCAAGCGGTTTGACGCCGCCACCGGCGACTTCATATGCCTGATCCGCCATACGAATCAGCGAAGGACGGTGCGTCGCGACGATAATCGTGATTTTTCCGCGCAGACGCTCCAGCGCTTCGATGAAACGCTGTTCCCCGGCGAAATCGAGAAGCGTGTTGGCTTCATCGAGGATCAGAACAGACGGCCGCATGGCGATCGCGCGCGCAATGCACAAACGCTGTGCCGTCGGCGCCGGAATGTCCCTGCCCGCCGCGCTTTTCAGCATCGTGTCATAGCCTTGCGGCATGCGCACGATTTCATCGTTGAGCCCGACAATGCGGGAGGCCATAAGCGCCGTTTTCGCCGGCAACTCCCCAAACAGAGTCAGATTATCGAGGATTGTGCCGCGAAAGAGCGTCGGCGTCTGGCCGACATAACGCACCGAGCCTCTAGAGCCTGAGAGATTACTGTCGTCGCCAATCAACACCTCGCCTTCGGTGACGGGCGTATCGTCCATAAGCACGCGCAAAAGCGACGAACGACCGGAGCCATCGGCGCCCTTGATGGCGATAAGCGCGCCGGCCGGGATCTCTAGATTGACGCCGCTGAATAATGGCGGGACATCGCCATATTNNGACATATCGCACCGAACCTCTGGCGTTTGAGAGATTATTGTCATTGCCAATCAGCACTTCGCCTTGGGTGACGGGCGTATCATCCATAAGCAGGCGCAATAGCGAGGAACGACCGGAGCCGTCGGCTCCCTTGATAGCGACCAGCGCGCCGGCTGGTATCTCAAGATAGACACCGCTGAATATTGGCGGCGCGTCGCCATATTGCACCGTCACATTCTTCAGCGTGATTTTTTTCGGGTTGACCTTACGCTGGTAATGCACCTGGGCCGGCGCTTCCTCTTTGCTATCGGAAAAGATTGTGGAAATGCGCTCGCGCCGGTGCTTCGCCAGCTGGATTTCGTTCCAGCTTGCAAGCGAACGCATCAAGGGCTGCAATAGTTGTGAAGACAACAGCATGCAGCAAGCGAGCGCGCCGAGCGTTAAACGGCCGTTTAACACCAATATCGCGCCAATTCCAACGATCGCGATTACCGATAGCGAGGCATACATGGCGCTATAGGTCTGCGCCGTGCCCGTAAGATTGATCGTTCGTTTCGTTATCATGCTTGCAGCCGATTGCAGCCGCTCGAAGCGCCGCATGATGAGCGGCTCCATCGCTGACGCCTTCACCGTCTGCATCGCGCGCAGCACTTCGATGACAAAATCATGCTTGCGCGATTCATGGGTTTCGCGTTCCGCAATAGTATCATTCAGCGCACGCGTGCGGCGGAGAGCCAGATAGCCGAAAAACGCAAACAACGAGAGCACGACGAAGAAGATTGCTCCGCCCACCATAACGATGACGCCTGCGAATATGGGAATGAACAGAATGTCGACCGCCACGATTCGCGACTGCCCGCCGAGATGCCCGCCAAGTCCTGAAATGGCGTTGAGACGCTCAAGATGTTCGCTTGCGGTCGTGCGGCTATATTGGGACGGACGCGTCGTCAGCATGGTCGCCAGGGCCTTTGTCGTCAGCTTGTGCGTGAAAGACGCCGCTGACCAGTTCACCACCGATGCGCGGAAATATTTCAGCACGGCGTCGATTGCGACGACGCCAACCAATGCAGCGATCAACACCGCCAGCGTATCGAAGGCGGCGTTTGGCAATACGCGATCGTAAATTTGCAGAACTGTCAGAGGCAACGCCAATGCAAGTAGGTTAACGACAGACGAAGCGAAATACACAGTCATGCTCAAGGGAGGCTCCGACATAGTTGTACTGTCGGTGTCCTCAGTTCTTGCGAACCCGAAAATCGATTTCAGCGCGTTCTGCGACATGCGAAAAACGTCAACTCATTACAGCAAATCTTCAGAACTTGTTTATGGTTAAATCCTTTCTGAAAGCATAAACAAAGGCGAATCCAGATCGTGATTTACGGGAGATTAACTAGAATGATAAGTTTCTGATTAAGCCCTTTGCCATAGGCTCTCGCGTGCATGCATTAGTAACGAGTACTTCCCATGGCGAACGCACAGGGCAAAAAGCCTGTCTCTCAAAAGGATCCGTCCACGAACAGCGAGGACGCCTCAACGCTCACGAGTGAGGATTTAACCCTCGAAAACGAGCGAGAGGCGCTGAAAAAAGCACGTGATGCGGATTTGCCTGACGCTGACGGAAACGACGGCGCCGCCGGATATGGCAATCTTCATTTTGGCGATCAGCAAAACGGGGAGATCAAGGACGCTAGGTCCGCCTCAAATGGCGGCGAATTTGATGCGAATGCATTACCGGGTGAAGCTGACAATAACGCAAATCTCGCCGTACAAGGCGGCAAGGGCGCACCGGACGAAGGCCCTGTTATGGAAACCTTAACCAGTGAACCCGGCACGCAGGCCAATGCGCTTGAAACAACATATGCGCGGCAAGGGACTGATGCTTCGGGCATTTCACCGGCCCAGGATTCAACAGTCGGCGCCCCCGCCCCGGCGGCGCGGACGGTAAAGGCCGCATCAACACAAGGCGGGACTGGCGCCCAGGAGTCGGAAAACAATCCGGAAGCTAGCACTAACGAAGTTGCGCTAGCCAATGAAGCACCGACTGACATTACACTTTCCAATGATACGGTCGCCGAAAATGATGTGGGAGCGACAGTCGCCGTTCTTTCAGCGACGGATCCCGACGCGGGCGACACAGCGACATATTCGCTGCTCGAAGACAATTCCGGCCTGTTCGAAATCGCCGGAAATGAGCTTCGTCTTCGCGATGGCGCGGCATTCGATTATGAAGCGCGGGACTCATATGAAGTCGTGATTCAAGTCCAAGACAGCGCGGGAAACACGTATTCCGAAACCGTAACAATCAACGTCGCCGACGTAAATGAAGCGCCGACCGATATCGCCCTGTCAGGCGCCCTGGTCAATGAAAACGAATCCGGGGCGGTAATCGCAACGCTCTCCTCTTCTGATCCGGATGCAAACGACACCGCCCAGTACATGATTGCCGACGATGCATCAGGCCTGTTTGAAATTACCGGAAACGCACTGAAGCTGAAGGACGGAGCCGCCCTCAATTACGAGGCGCAAAATTCATACGAACTTACGCTGCTCGTCGAGGACGGCGCCGGAAACGTCTACACCGAAACCGTTACGATCAATGTGGCTGACCTCAATGAAGGCCCGACGGAACTCACCCTGTCTAGCAACGATGTTGCAGAAAACGACGCTGGCGCCGTTGTCGGGACATTATCTGCGTTCGATCCTGACGCGGGCGATAGCTTGACGTTCACCGTTTCCGATGACCGGTTTGAGATCGTCGGGAATGAATTGAAGATCAAGAACGGCGTTTCTTTTGATTATGAACCCGCAGACACAATCGACGTTTCCGTTACGGCGGCCGATCAGGGCGGGCTAGAAACAACACAAACATTCACCGTCAACATTAGCGACATAAACGAAAGCCCAACTGACATTGGCCTTTCGAAAACCTCAGTAGATGAAAATGATAGCGGCGCCGTGGTCGCGACGCTCTCCGCGTCCGATCCCGATGCAAATGACACGGCGACATTTTCTATTGCTGAAGATGAATCGGACCTGTTCGAAATCGCCGGCGACCAACTTCGCCTCAGGGAAGGCGTATCGCTCGATCACGAACTGCAGGATTCATACGAACTAACCTTGATGGTTGAGGACGGCGCCGGCAACGTCTACACAAAAGTCGTCACGATCAATGTCGCAGACCTGAACGAAGGCCCGACGGACCTTCAACTGTCAAATGCAAGCATCGAAGAAAACGATGCTGGCGCCAGCGTTGGCACGCTGACGGCGGTCGACCCGGATGATGGCGACAGTCTGACTTACACCGTTTCGGACGACCGTTTTGAGGTCGTTGGGAATGAGTTAAAAGCCAAAGACGGCGTTTCGTTTGATCATGAAACTCTCGATTCCATCGAGGTTACGGTTACGGCGACAGATGAAAGCGGACTTTCAACGGAGCAGTCCTTCTCGATTGCGGTCACCGATTTAAATGAAGCGCCGACGGACATTGATCTTTCCGGAGCATCCGTTGACGAAAATAATGCTGGCGCCGTTGTCGCAACGCTTTCTGCGACCGATCAGGACGCCGGCGATACCGCAACATTCTCTATCGCAGAAGACGCATCCGACCTGTTCGAAGTCGCCGGTAACGAGCTCAAACTGAAAGACGGCGTCTCACTCGATCACGAAGCGCAGGAGTCCTACGAAATCACGCTGCAAGTGGAGGACTCGAGCGGCGCAACCTACACTGAAACCGTTACCATCAGCGTCGCCGACCTCAACGAAGGTCCGACAGACATCCAGCTTTCGAACACAAATGTCGCCGAAGGAGACGCCGGCGCCGTTGTCGGCACGCTGACGGCGTTCGATCCGGATGAAGGCGATACGCTGACCTTCACCGTTTCCGATGACCGTTTTGAAGTTGTCGGCGATGAGCTGAAACTCAAAGACGGCGTCGAACTCGATTTCAACGACGTTCAATCAATCGATGTCACCGTCACGGCGACTGACTCAGCGGGCGCCGCTAACTCGCAGTCCTTTTCAATCGGCGTCAACGATGTCAACGAAGGCCCCACTCTGGGTCTCGCCACGGGACCGGGTCTTGCGGCATCCTATTACAATATCGGCCATTCACTGAGCGATCTCGACGATGTTGACTTCGACGCGACGCCAGATGCAACCGGGGTGGTCGACAACCTTGATTACATGCAGGGCCAGCAGGCGTTCTGGGACGGTGCGCCTAATGACTTTTTCGCTGCGAAATACGAGGGCCAGCTCGTTGTCGAAACGGGCGGAACCTACACCTTCTCCATGGCCAGCGATGACGGCTCGATGCTGTTCATCGACGGCGAGCCGGTGCTGGATAATGACGGACTACACGGCACGCGCACCCGCACGGTAACGCTGGACCTCGACGAAGGAACGCACGAGATTGAGGTGCGCTACTTTGAAAATGGCGGCGCTCAGACGTTGCAGCTGGCGTGGAGCGGGCCCGACACCGGCGGCGCCAATCAAGTTATCGGCGGCGATTCTTACCAACACGGATATTCGGCTGACGCCCTTTCCGTCGGCGACGATGAGGCTGGCGCGATTGTCGCCGAACTGACCGTAACCGACCCCGACACCGGCGACACGCATACATTCTCAGTATCCGATGACCGGTTCGAAGTTGTCGAGGACGATGGCGCCTATGTGCTGAAGCTGAAAGACGGTGTTTCGCTGGACTATGAAACCGAAAGCGCTGTCGATGTATCGGTTACAGTTACGGATACGGCCGGCGCCAGCGATACGGCGCAGTATTCGATTGCGGTCGAAGACACGAACGCCGCGCCGGAAATCGGTCTCGTCGGCGGCGAAGGCCTTAAAGCCTCCTACTACGATATCGGTCATTCCCTGAGCAATCTTGATCAGGTTGATTTCGACGCAACGCCCGACGCCGAAGGCGTGGTCGGCAGCCTCGACTACATGCAAGGCCGGGAAGCCTTTTGGGACGGCGCCCCGGGCGATTATTTCGCCGCCAAATATGAAGGCCAGCTCATGGTTGGCGAAGGCGGAACCTATACGTTCTCCATGGCAAGCGATGACGGTTCGATGCTGTTCATTGACGGCGAACCGGTGCTCGACAATGACGGATTGCATGGAACGCGCACGCGCACGGTAACGCTTGATCTTGAACCGGGCGCCCACGAAATCGAAGTGCGTTACTTCGAAAACGGCGGCAACCAGACGCTGCAGCTTTCCTGGAGCGGGCCAGATACCGGCGGCGCGCAGGAAGTGATCGGCGGCGACTCCTACCGCCTCCCCGGTTATTCGGATGAAGACCAGCTCGGCCTTACCGAGAATGCAAGCGGCGACGTCGCCGCGGTGCTCTCCATCGTCGACGCTGAAGGCGACGCAGTGACATACGAAGTCAACGACGATCGCTTTGAGCTTATCGATAACGAAAACGGCGTCGCCCTCAAACTGAAAGACGGCGTATCCGTCGATCATGAAGCAGGCGCGGAAATCACCGTTATCGTAACCGCGACGGACGAGCATGGCGAAAGTTCATCGCAGGAATTCTCAATCCCCGTCGCTGACGTCAATGAAGGCCCGACGGATATTTCGTTCAGCGGCGATACGGTCAGCGAAAATGACGCCGGCGCCGTTGTCGCCACCCTTTCCGCCGCCGATCCCGACGCAGGAGACAGCGCCACATTCGCCATTGCGGACGATGCTTCCGGACTTTTCGAGATTCTCGGCAACGAGCTCAAACTGAAAGACGGCGTTTCGCTCGATCACGAAGCGCAAGACGCATACGATGTGACTGTCGAAGTCACTGACGGCGCAGGAAATGCATATTCCGAAACCCTCACCGTCAATGTCGCCAATGTGAATGAAGCGCCGATCGACTTCATACTTGAGCCTGTGGCGGCTTCCGGGTCGTTGTCGCTCAATCAGGATGGCGGCAATGACGACGTTGCGGTTGCCGCGAATATGGGGGACTTTCCGACCGACGCACTGACTGTTGAGGTCACGTTTACCTCTTCGCAGACAGATGTCGGCTCAGGCGTTCCCCTGTTTTCATACGCCGCCGACAATGGCTCCAACAACGAAGCCTTGATCTGGCTCGAAAGCGGTTCCGGCAATCTGCACATCTATCTGGCCGGGCAAGCCGTCAATACGGGCATCTCGAATGCGTCGCTTCTTGATGGCGAACAGCACACCGTTTCTTTTACCTGGGATCAGGCATCGAACGAGCTCAAAGTCTATGTGGACGGCGAAGAGGAATTCTCGTCCAGCATTAATATCCGCGATCTCAGAGCCGACGGAACAGTCGCCTTCGGCCAGGAGCAGGACGCTGAGGGCGGCCGCTTCGACGCCAATCAGGTGTTCGAGGGCGAAATCGCCGAAGCTCGGATCTTCGATTACGCCCGTTCCGCTGAAGAAATCGCCGATTACGCCGGTGAGCCGCTAGCCGGACCGGAAGCGCAAACGGGCCTCGTCTCTAACTGGGTGATGAACAGCGCTGACGGCGGCGTGGTTCAGGACGTTGCCGGAAACAACCATCTGCAGCTGTTAAACGGTGCTGAGGTAAAGGGCGGGCCCGCTTACGAGACGCCGACGGTTGTCGAAAACGACGCCGGCGCCGTCGTCGGCACGCTCTCGGCCAGCGATCCCGAGACCGGCGAAGCCGTCACCAATTTTACGCTCGCCGATGATGCTTCTGGCCTCTTTGAAGTGGTGGGCAACGAACTCAAGCTGAAAGACAGCGCATCGCTGGACCATGAGGCTCAGGATACATACGAAGTCACGGTCGAGGCTGTCGGCGCCAGCGGCGAGACGACCCAGCAAACTGTTACCATCAATGTCGCCGACATCAATGAAGCGCCCATCAACGTTTCATTCGACCCTGCGCTCAAAAACGGCGCGCTCTCCCTGAATGAAGATGGCGGAACGGATGACTACGCAACTGCAGCCAATATGGAAGGCTTCCCGACCGACGCGCTGACGGTCGAGGTCTCGATTGCCTCCTCGCAAACGGATGTTGGCAACGGTACGCCGCTCTTTTCGTACGCCGCCAGCAACGGTTCGGATAACGAGGCGCTGCTGTGGCTCGAAGGGTCGAGCGGCAATCTGCACGTTTTTCTTGCAGGTCAGAAAATCAACACCGGCATCGCCAATTCCTCGCTCCTGGATGGCGAACCGCATCAGGTTTCGTTTTCGTGGGATCAGTCAAGCAACGAGTTAAAAGTCTACGTTGACGGCGAGCAGGAATTTTCCACCAGCATCAACATCCGCGACCTGAGAGCAGACGGCACGCTGGTTTTCGGGCAGGAGCAGGACGCGGAAGGCGGCGGGTTCAATTCAGGCCAGGTCTTTGAGGGCCAGATTTCCGAAGTACGCATCTTCGATTATGCGCGCAGCGATGAAGAGATTGCCGATAATGCCGGTAGGCCCTTCGACGACCCGGAAACCGAACCCGGCCTCGTCAATAACTGGGTTATGAACGCGCAATCCGGCGGCGTGATTGAAGATCGTGTCGGCATTGATCATCTGCAGTTGCGTGGCGGAGCAAGTATCGTCGATAGCGATTTCGGCGGCGCGCCGACAGTGATGGAGAACGAAGCGGGCGCCATGGTCGGCGTGATTTCCGCAACCGATCCGCAAACCGGCGAAGCCGTCACAAATTTCGTCATCGCGGATGATCCTTCCGGCATGTTCGAATTGGCTGGAAATCAGTTGAAGCTGAAAGACGGCGTCGCAACCGACTATGAATCGCAGGACTCCTACGATGTCATGATCGAGGCTGTCGGCGCTGGCGGCGAATCGACCATGCATACGGTGTCCGTCAGCGTCGCCGATATCGATGAAACCGAAAGCAATGTTGAATACAACATTGTTCTGGGCACCGACGGCAAGGACAATCTCAAAGGCGGCGATGGTCCTGACGAGATTTACGGCTTTGACGGCAACGACAAGATCAACGGCCACGATGGCGACGACTTGCTATTCGGCGGCGATGGAAAAGACAATATCCATGGCGGCGACGGTAATGATACGATCGTCGGCGGCGCCGGAGACGACAAGCTCGACGGCGGCGACGGATCCGACGTCTTCGTCTACGAGATGGGCGACGGCAACGACCGCGTTAATGGCGGCGCCGGCGGCTGGACCGATTCCATCCAGCTTGGCGACGGCGAAACGCCGCTTGGCGAGTTCGGCGCCGACTGGACCATTGAACTTACCGAAGGTTCGATCGTTTCCACCGATGAAAACGGCATTAACTTCACCGAAGACGCAGACGGCGTAATCACCCTGAGCGACGGTTCGACCATCAACTTCACCGACATCGAAGAAGTGCTGATCTAACGTCCTTCGGACTGAATGCCGAACGCTTCGAGAATGAATCCGGTCGCCGCCGCGAGTTCATACTGCGCATTGCGCACATCGAATTCGGCTTGCGACAGCGATATCTGCGCCTGCACGAGATCGCGCTGCCCGTCGAGGACATCAATCACGGAACGCTGACCCGCTTCATACTCAAGTTGCAGACCCATCACCGATTGCTCGGCGGCGTCAATGCCATGGCGTGCTGCAAGCCGCTTGGCTTCCGCTTCAGCAAGCTGGCGCCAGCTGCGCATGACCGTTTCATCGACAGCAAGACGCGTTGTCACCATTTGCGCCTGCTCGGCGCTGACAGATGCGCCGGCAGATTTAAGCCCGGCGATGTTGCGTCCCTGATGAAAGATCGGCATGCGCATGCGCGCCACCAGCTGGTATTCTTCATCGTCCGCCGCCAGCATTTGCTCTTCACCGATGCGACGGAAATAACTCCCTTCAAGCGTAACGCGCGGCGCAAAGTCTCCGATGGCGGCGTTTTTGGCGTGTTTCGCGGCCTTCCACGATGCTTCCGCAGCGTTGATAGTAGGGTTAAACTCGCGCGCAAGCTCCAGGGCTTCATCAAGGGAGGAAAGCTCACCGGTCCGATCGCCATTGTCCGGCGCAAATTCCGCCGGCGCCTGACGGCCCGTGATGCGTACATACGCCGCCTCACGTTCTGCAAGTAACGAGCGCGCTTGCCCAAGATCGACTTGCGCCTGTGCGCGTCGCATGCGCGCCTGTTCGACGCCGGTACGGCTCTGGGCCCCCGCTTTTTGACGCTGATCAGCGACTTCAAACTGCCGATTGACGAGCGTCAGGTTTTCAACACGGTGTGCAACGATCGCTCTGGCGAGTACGATGCCCGCATGCGCCCGCGCGGCTTCAAGCGCAATTTGTTGTCTTGTTGAAAGCAATGACAGATCGGCTTCGCTCACCCGTGCGCGCGCTTCGCGAAAACGATTGATGGTTGCAAGACCCTGAAACACCGGCTGCACGGCCGTGACGCCTACGGTCGTTCCGTCACGGTCCTGCAAAGTCTGCAGCGTCTGGCTGCGCCAGCTGTCATCAGCATACGACGCCGTCGCTTCGATTTCCGGTAGAAACTGGCCGAGTGCACGAAACTGATCCGCCCTCGAAGAATCCCGGCGTGATTGCGCGATATTGATCTGCGGATTATGCGCCAATGCCGCTGTGACCGATGCAATCACAGTTTCGCCGGTCTCGCGCACTCTTTCAGGCGCGCTGGACTGGGTTGCGCCTTCTGCCGGCATGACGCTGACCATCTCAAACGCATCGTCATCATGCTGAAAAGCGCGATAAATGCTGCCGCGCGTCTCATAGGCGTCGTCGTCCGCGGCAAGCGCGCCCGGCGCAATGCCGAACAGCGAAAGCGCGAAAATTAGTTGTGAAATTCTTAACGCCATCAACACAGGACTGCCCACGAAACTCGGACGATACTGCGCAATCATGGTTAATATGGCGTTTGGCCTAGGCCCACTGCTTTTGCGCATTTTCGGCTTGGCGCCGACAAAGCGAGCAATCTAAGCGACGAACAGCCAGCCTCATCCGCATAAATTGTGCTATTTTGAAACTATTCCAGGAGGGGCAAATGGCGAATCAAAAAAATGTTCTCAATGGCGACCGTGATCCTGAAGGAGCCCGGCTGCCGATCAGAATAGATACAACTTCCAACGGCGAATTCTCGCCTGTCGCCCTCGAAAAACACAATGTCGAGGGCAACGCAATCGCGCATCAGTGGGCGAGTGAGAACGCAAGGCGCAAAGGCGAGTCCCGACGCAGTTTTATGGTCTCTGCCTGCGGCGCTGCTACAACATTGCTGGCGGTTAATCAGGCAAACGCCTACGCCTCAAAAAAGGGAGCGAAATTTAATGTCCCGCCTGATGCTGCGCTTGACGCTGACGCCGCCATGGAAGCGCTGGGTGGCAACGAATTCATCTTCGACGTTCAAGGTCACTATGTGAACCCGACCGGCGCCTGGCTCGGCAAGCTGCCTGATGAAGCGCGGCCACTTTCAGGCATGCCCAATACGTGTGTCACGGCGGCGGGAACCGAGGATCGGGAGTATCTGAATTGTCTGGGTTCTGAGGAATTCATCAAGGACGTATTCCTTGATTCCGACACAGACATGATGGTCTTGTCATTCGTCCCGTCCGCACGCGATGCGGAACCGTTAACCATCGAAGAAGCTGACGAGACACGTCGCATCATTGACGCCATGGACGGCGATCATCGCCTGATGCTGCATGGCCGGGTCAATCCAAACCAGCCCGGCGATCTAGAAGATATGGACCGGCTTGCGGCGGAGTTCCCGATCGCTGCATGGAAAACCTATACGCAATGGGGGCCAGACGGAGTCGGCGGATTTTTCATGACTGACGACGCCGGCGAAGCAATGATCGCGAAAGCAAAGGCGCTAGGCGTGAAAAACATCGCCATTCACAAGGGACTGGCATTCGGCCCGCAGTCCTATGAGCATTCCACCTGCGCTGATATCGGCGAAGCCGCGAAACGCCACCCTGACATTAACTTCATTCTCTATCACTCCGGCTTCGATCTTTCCGTGAAAGAGGAGGCCTTTACGCCCGGCGCGGGAAAATCTGCAGGCGTAGACCGTCTGTGCCAGTCGCTCCTCGACGCCGGCGTAGCGCCGAATTCAAACGTCTACGCAGAACTCGGCAGTACCTGGAGATTATTGATGCGTGACATGGACCAGGCTGCACATGCGCTTGGAAAACTCGTCAAATATTGCGGCGAGGACAATGTTTTGTGGGGGACGGATTCAATCTGGTACGGCAGCCCTCAGGATCAGATTCAGGCGTTTCGCGCATTCGAAATTTCCAGCGAGTATCAGGAGCGGTTCAGTTACGCGCCTATGACGCGGCAATTGAAAGCAAAAATATTCGGACTCAATGCCATGGTTCCGTACAAAGTCTCACTGGAAGAAGCAAAAAAGCGCGCTTCTGGCGACACGCTGGCAAAGCGCAAACATGCTTATCTCGAACAGCCGAACCCGAGCTTCACGACATATGGTCCGAAAACCCGACGCGAGTTTTTAAACCTCAAATCGCTGGGCGGCTAGACCGAAATTCGTGGGAACCAGGAAACGAGTTGAGTAAAGATGACATTAAACTTTATGCAATTGACAGAATCAAAGGATTTCAAGGATCCCGACCTCAGCAATGTATTTATTCACTCCCGCCTTGCTCCGTCGAAAGTCAAGCAAAGAACGAAGTTACCGTCGTTTAAACTGGTTGTTGAAGGTGAAGAAATATACAGGATCGGCAATCGGGATATACGCGTTTCCGCCGGCGAAATGCTGTTTGTGAAATCAGGCGTCGTGCTTGAAGTTTCTACCGCGCCGGAGCGAGACACGACTGGCATGTGCTACTATTTCGGAGGCGCCGGTTACGAACTTTTTGACGAACCTTACTTCAAAATCGAGCTTTCTGCGCGCTTGCAAAAACGGGCCGCTGAACTAAACGCAGCAATAAACGCTGGCGCCGCTTGCGCTGACGAAATTAACGCGTTTAAAAACGAATTAGTTCAGTTCGGCGTAAAATCACTTTGCCGGCTAGCAACCCTTTCGGAAAAAACAAACCTTTTACGTCACAGCACCCGCGCTGACATTACTTCACGGCTTGAGCGAACCAGAACCTATATTCGCAGAAACGCCGCCAAACCCATTTCCCTTGAGGAGTTGAGCGAAGTCGCCGGGCTCTCGAAATTTTACCTAGCGCATCATTACCGCCGGGTTTATGCGGTATCGCCGATGAGAGACCATCAAAACGCGCGCATGCATCTCGCAGCGCGTCTGCTTCAAACACAGGACTTCTCACTGGAAAGCGCCGCCCACGCCGTCGGCTATTCAGACTTTGCGAGTTTCGCCAAGGCGTTCAAACGTTGTTTCGGACAACCGCCTGGCGCATATCGGGACAACATCGGGGCGAACACGCCTGCTTAACCGCGCTTCAAACATTTGGCAGTTTCATCAGAACCGGCTATGCCGGAAACTGACAAATGCGCCGGGAGCGCGAAGGGCGTGAAAAAGTACAAACGAGGCGATCCGATTGCGGTGCTTGGCATGTCCGGCGTCGGCAAGACGCGCATTGCCGCGATGATGCGCCGCGAGGCGCGCTGGTTTCACTATTCCGTCGATTACCGCATCGGTACGCGCTACATGGATGAAGCAATTGAGGACAACTTCAAGCGCGAGGCCATGAAGGCGCCGCTGCTGCGCGAGCTTCTCCTCTCGGATTCGATTTACATTTCGTCGAACATCACCTTCGACAATCTCGACCCGCTTTCGACCTATCTCGGCAAGCCTGGCGATCCATCTAAGGGCGGTATTGCGTTTGACGAATATATCCGCCGGCAGCGCGAGCATCGCGAAGCGGAAATCAGCGCCATGCTCGACACGCCGCTTTTTGTTGAAAAGGCGCGCGGCATTTACGGCTACGAACATTTTATCTGCGACACCAGCGGGTCGGTATGTGAAGTCGTCGATCCCGATGACAGCAATGACCCGGTGCTGAAAAGCTTAAGCGAGACGTGCCTCATTCTTTATATTAAAGGCGACCGGGCGCACAAAGAAGCGTTAAAGGCGCGGTTCGATAAATCGCCGAAACCGATGTATTACAATGAAGACTTTTTGCGCGGCGTCTGGGCGGATTATTTAACGGAAACAGGACTCGCCGAGACGCAAGTCGATCCTGACGCCTTTATCCGCTGGGGTTTTGCACGCCTGATCGACTGGCGCGCGCCCCGGTATAAAGCCATCGCCGACAACTGGGGCGTTACAGTCTCCGCGCGAGCAATTGAGCAAGCGCAAACGCCGGAAGCGTTTCTTGACCTCGTGGAGAGCGC
The DNA here is from genome assembly GCA_002388885.1 of Parvularculaceae bacterium UBA4496. Taxonomy (GTDB): domain Bacteria; phylum Pseudomonadota; class Alphaproteobacteria; order Caulobacterales; family Parvularculaceae; genus Hyphococcus. The sequence goes on from DGNI01000195.1 coordinate 16,169, forward strand.
CTTAAAGCGCTAGTGTCACGAAGCTTCCGCTTCTTCCTCAAGTTGATAGGTGATGACCGGCGCCCGGCTTTCAGCGTTCAATGTTACGGACGCGCCGCTGAAGGGCGGCGATTTAAAGTGATACTGCATATTGGCGACAATGACGTGATAGTCGAGGCCGCCAACAGTCTCTTGCGTCATCGTCAGGGTGATCCGCTCGCCGAAGCGGGACAATTCGCTTTCGATTTGGGTTCTTATTTCCTCTTCGGTGCGGTCCGGATCGACGTAGATTTCCCGCGCTGCCGAATTCACCGCATGCGTGAATGTGTTTTGAACGTAAAGCGAAAACGCCAAGTCAACGAACCAGAACATCAGAGCGAACAGGATGGGTCCGACAATGGCGAATTCCACCGCTGTCGCGCCGCTGTCATCTTGGCACATTCCGGTACGGCGCTTATTCGCGCAGAACTTTTTCATCGTGTCTGCACCATGATCTGGGTGTTCAGGTTCATATCCGGAAACAATAGCCCCTCATGGCGTCGCGATGCGGCGATGGTCAGATACGCCGACGGGATATCCCCTGCCGTGCATAGCGAGTCGCATGCATGGGTTGTTCCGTCTGCGCATTCGCAGGCATAGTTTACGGTGACGCATGACGCATCCGGCTGACAGATGCCGTCTTCCATCACAGATCCGGCTGACTGTTCGCCCAGCGCCGCAAGCGCCGCATTCTTGATCTGGGTTTCATCATTGACGTTGATCATTGAAAGCTGCGCGCCCGCTCTAAGCGCCTGGTCGAGTTCCATGCGTTTGGTGCCGGCAAGCCCGAGATCAAACACGGCAAGGGCGCCAAGCACAAAAATCGGTGCAAAGAATGCGGCCTCCACCGATGCGAGACCGCGGCAGTCCCGAACCAGTTGCAGCAGCACATCGCTCGCTTTTTTCATGATCCGCACCAACACTGCCTTACTCCACAATCAAAACGACCTGCGCCGTTTCAGCCGTATCGACGCCGATGGCGGCGCAGTCAGAACCGAAAAAGCTGTTGCCGGTGAATTCGATCTCATCGGCGATGAGCAGCGTGCAGGCGTTGAGGTCTTCATCGTTAGTCCCGGAAAACACGACGTCGCTGGTCGGGAAATAGAGCGCGCCGGTAAACGACGTTGCGCTATTGCCGTTCAATACATGCTCGATCGTTGAGTCCGCGGGATCAGCATAGATAAGAACGCCCTGATATGGATCGAGATCGGAGGTTGGCGCCCGAAGCTCGACATCCGCCCCGCCATTCATGGTCAACCGCGCGTTGCCAGTCAGAAAAATTGTAACGCCGTCACCATCTAGCACCGCTCCCGCATTTACGTGCACATCAACGCCGTCAAAAATATACATACCGGGATTGAACGTAATATCCGCCTTGATCGAGATGTTCGGGCTACCGGCGCAGAAAGTCGTGACCGTGCCGGGATTGACCGTGTGAACGCCGTTATTTTCGTTAAGCGTATTCTTCAACGTCTGATCGCATGTATCCGGCGTCGGGAAAGGCAGACCCGCATAAGGGTCCGGAAACGGCCGCGCGCCGGCATAGGGCGCTGCACAGTCGGTCAGCGTCAGCGAGCCGCTGGCGCCATCGATGCCGCCAACCGCGGACGCACATTCGGTTGTCACCTGCGTCGCGCCCTGAAAGTCGATAGCGTCATTTGCGATTGAGTTCGAAGCAACGTCGCAGCCTTCAAGAAGCAGGGTCGATGAACCGGCGAAACCGACCGCTTTATTCGCAGACTTGTTGAGCGCCAGCACGCAGGCCGGGCGGGNNGGGCGCCCGCCGTGCGCGATACCGAGCGCGCGCTGATCTGCACCGTGTCGGTGGCGAAAAACATCTTTGTAAACAGGCGCGGAAGATTTTCCGTCAGCCTGACTTCAACGGCGCGCGAGTCTCCGGTAAAGGCGCCTTGCGTCGGCGGCGAAGCGATTATCGGCGTATTTGCCCGGGCCGGATTGAGACCTGTCTCATAGGCAGCGTTTGACGCTGCATTTGTCGCTGCGCTTGCGCCCTTGCCTTGCGCCAGCTGCGCAGCGCCCGAGAACGCGGCAGCATCTGCGGCGCTCTGCAGGGTTCTGTGCGTGTACTGCCAGAACATGACCTCCGCGCCGAGCGCCGAAAAGCCGACGACAACGGGCGCCGCGATGGCGAAGACAATCGCCACTGAACCTTTTTTTGCGCGCTTGAAAGCGCTCAACAGTTTCCGAGTCATTTTCTTCGTCCCTGTTCAGCCAAACCAATGGCAGACACTGAAAATACCCGATGAGAGTTTTACGAATGCTTCAAGGAATTGATTAGATTTGCAGCTAAATTGCGGCAGATTATTTGCATAACTGCGCCAGATTTTTACTATGACTGGAATAACGTGGTGTACAGAATGTTAAAGTCCCAGCTTTGACCACATCTCATCGACGCGGCGAACGACTTCCTCGTCCATTCGGATTTCCGCGCCCCATTCGCGTTTGGTTTCGGGCGGGAGTTTGTCGGTGGCGTCGAGGCCGATCTTGGAGCCGAGGCCTGACTCCGGCGAGGCGAAGTCGAGATAATCAATCGGCGTATTCTCGATCACTGTGATGTCGCGCGCGGGGTCCATCTTGGTGGAGACCGCCCACATCACGTCTTTCCAGTCGCGGGCGTTGATATCGTCGTCAACCACGATCACCCATTTCGTGTACATGAACTGGCGCAGGTAAGACCACGCGCCCATCATCACCCGCTTGGCGTGACCGGGATAGGCCTTCTTCATCGAAATGACCGCGATGCGGTAACTGCATCCTTCAGGCGGCAGCCAGAAATCGGTGAT
>DGNI01000195.1:19055-19317 GCA_002388885.1 Parvularculaceae bacterium UBA4496
GGCGGTCGGCCGGTGAAGGTCGAAAGATAGATCGAGTCCTTGCGGTGTGTAATGGCGGTGATCGTAAAGACCGGAAATCGCTCGACGGAATTATAATACCCCGTGTGATCGCCGTACGGCCCCTCATCTTCATAATCGTCGAGGGAAACGTAGCCTTCCAACACCATCTCCGCTTCCGCCGGCACTTTCAAAGGCTGCGTCTTGCAATCGACGAGATCGACTTTTCTCCCGCGCAGCAATCCGGCGAAATGATATTCCGACA
>DGNI01000012.1 GCA_002388885.1 Parvularculaceae bacterium UBA4496
CACGCCCTGGCCCATCTCGGCGCGCGGTGCGATCACCGTGATGGTGTTGTCGGCGCCGATCATCACATAGGGATTGAACGTCGCCTCCCCCTCGGCGAGTTCGTCCTCGAGCGGGTTGGGGTAGGGGCGGCGATAGATATAATAACCGACGGCGACACCGCCGGCGACGGCGGCGGCGCCGATCAGGAAGGTGCGCCGGGCGATCTTTCCGAGAGAGGCCATGGCTCAGGCTCCCGTTCTGGCTTTTTCGGCCGCCGCGCGTTTGATGGCGGCGCGGATGCGCGGATAGGTGCCGCACCGGCACAGATTGCCGGCCATCGCGTTGTCGATGTCTTCGTCGGTCGGGTTCGGATTGCGCGTCAACAGCGCTGCAGCGGCCATGACCTGTCCCGACTGACAGTAACCACATTGCGGCGTATCGAACTCGGCCCATGCGGCGCGCACGGCATCGGCTTCAGGTCCTTCAAGCCCCTCGACTGTCGTTATCGACTGGCCTTCGATGGAGCCGACGGGCGTGACGCAGGATCGCCGCGGCAATCCGTTCAAATGCACCGTGCAGGCGCCGCATTGCGCGATGCCGCACCCGAATTTCGTCCCCGTCAAACGCAGATCGTCGCGCAACACCCACAACAGCGGGGTTTCCGGATCCACATCCACTTTTCGTTCTTCGCCATTTACGCTGAATGTAACAGACATAGCACTATCTCCCGACGGCCACCCCGGAACCTGAATGCACCTTCGTGCACGCCTTTGTCCAGACGAGCGCCTGCGTTTCGGCATGAAGCTGCAAAAACTTAGGCGATTATATCCGATTGTATAGAGTGAGAATGATTATAAAGGCGAGCTGCAGAAATTTTGATCTGCTCTAAATGCGCCCGTCGGCGCGCGCGATTTCATAAAGCGCCGCTTCGAACAGCGCGCCGGCGTCGTCCCATGTGTAACGTGTCGCCGTTTCATAAGCCGCGTCCGACATGCGCTGCCATTCTGGCTCAGTCAAATTCAATATGTGGAGCGCTTTTTCAGCTAGCGCATTGGAGTCCTCAAGGCTCACGACGTATCCTTGTGCGCCGCTCTCAATGAGATCAGGCGCTGCTCCGGCCTTTGTTGCAACTACGGGCGTGCGGCACGCCATCGCCTCGAGAATAGTCAGGTTAAACCCCTCCATGCGGCTTCCGCTCATCCACACATCACACTTAGCGTATAGGTCGCGGATTTTTTCCTGATCCGGTTTGTAGTGATATTCACAATTTTGCGGCAACGGCAGAGTCTCGGTCACGTGACTTGCGCCGAACGTCATGACTTTCAGTTCTGGAATCTCCGCCTGCATCTTCTCTATCGCTTTGAGCGTGACATCGACGCCTTTGTTGTCGCTATCACCATACAAAAAGCCCACGCATGGCGGTGCATGTTTCCCGCGGGGGTCTGCATGAAACTGAATCATGTCTACGCTGTTCGGCACTTTGGCGATGGGCGGCGTATCGAAATCCCGGCGCATGACTCCATCTAGCCAGCTTGAAATGACAATTTTGCCGAAAGGCGCCCTGTATGTGGCGTTTACGCGTTCTGTGTGCGAAAACGGAAACAATGATTCATAGCCCTGAATGAAATAGGCTTTCGCGCCTTTCGCGAGGGGCATCGTCATGGCCCACTCCGCCGTCAGCCAGTATGTGGCGATCAAAATATCGCTGTCAGGAACATCCGCTTCGTCAATTCGGTTTTTGTTTTCGATGACATTTAAGGGAACGCCGACTCTGTCGAAATAAGCCGTTGTGAAGCTGCTTTTGCCGAAGTTTCCAGTGCGCAGGTATCGTTTAATCCGGTAAAACAGAGACGCCGGCTTCGCCTTGAGCGCGCTTACCGTAACATCGTGGCCCTTCTTTTTGAGATAGCCTGCGTGCATGGCTGTTACCCGGTCGCCGCCGCCCAGGTCAGGGTTATAGACAAGGAAATTGATCTTCAGTTTCTTGTTCATGATGTTTGCGAGGCCAAACTCAAAGCACCTATTTCCAGTTAAACGCAGGCAAATCAGCAGGCGGAGATACAGTTTCCTGTTGGTTGGTATTTTCTGGAACAGGCTGCAAAGCGATACGCGACAGGGCCAGTCCGAGCGCCGCAATCGACCAGTAAAGATAGGGAATCTGTCCTTCGCTGCTGGTTGTGAAGATCGTCAGAAGAATACCGAAAAGCGTCGCCGCATAAGCGCGGCAATAATTCGCCAGCAAAGGGTTGGCATCTTTCGCCGCTTTGTGCGCTTTTAAAAGAGAACTCATGACGCAAGCAAAAAATCCGGTGAACAGCGCAAGTCCAACGAGGCCGCTTTTGAGGCCCACCTGAAGATAGGTGTTGACGATATCGATAATGCCCTGGCCTTGCCGAAGGGATTGCAGCGCGCTACTTTGAAGAAAGTCACCGGATCCGAAAAGCGGGTTTTCCAACATCACGCCCCACGTGTTTTTTAGAAGCTGCTGACGGTAGCTGATCGTATCATCGGCGCCGCCGACAAATGGCAACAACCCGATGATGTCCTTGCCGAACGGTGTTGCAAGAGAGCCGATCAGGGCGACCGCGCCGACAAGCCCCGCCTGCATCGCGCGTATCATAAAGCTGGGACTAAGCAGAATATAAAACCCGAGCACCGCCACGGTTCCGACCCATGGCCCGCGCGAAAGGGAGACCAGAATCCCGGCGACAAGAACAGCAAATCCGGCGTAACGATAAAGTTTTCCGATCTTGTCGTTCAGAACCGCGAGGCCCAGGCCTAGCGCACACATGGAAACATAACCCCAGACAATCGGGTTATAAACCGAGGCTGTCGCCCGCAAATATCCTTCACGCATGGAGTATCCGAAGGGCATCGGCCCGAACCAGTTGGTGGAAACGGAATTATAAAAATGCCAATTGCGAATGAATTCAGGGATCGATGTGGCGGCGAGAATTAATACCGGGAACACAAGCGCGGCCGTCATAATGCGAATATCATCAAATGATTTTGGATAACGACTGAAGACGTAAAACAACGGCGCAATCATCAGAAAATCCTGCAGCGCTGTTCTCAGCATGTGAGTGAAGCTTTCGGCTCTGACGGATAAAGACAGCTGCAGCAACAGATACAAGAGAAACAGGAGGTCAGCGTTGCTTCCGGTCTTGTTCAGCCGTTTCATGGCTTTTGCCGAAATCATGACCGGCGCCAGCACGACGGCCATGACGACGAATTGCGGATTGACCTCGATAAATTTGTTGATTCCGGCAAACCCGGGAATCGCTTCTCCGAGGGTCGGCGCAACGCATAGCAAGAGCAGATAAATCGCTGGCCGATTGGGCTCGCCTTGCACCAGAAAGATCACGAGAACGCCGGAGGCGATCAGGAACAGCCAATAATTCGTAATGAGAAATACGCAGCTCGTGACCGCGAGCCAGACAATCGCCCAATGGGTGGCCCTCTTTCGCCCCAATAACGGCGCAAAGCCCGCCCGGAAGAAAAGGAGCGCCATGGCGGAAATAACGAATACCGCAATGAAGGCTTTAAAATGCGGACTCATGGCTCCCGTATTCCAGAAATGTCTCGCTTCGCCAAAGTCAGGCGGGTGAAGACAACGGCTTATTAACCCGGCCATGGCGTTTGCCGGGTAATCAGCTTAGTTGCATAGCCTAGCCGATATTAAAATATGAAGACGTTAACCGGACTGATTTCCCAAATTATCCCGCTGAACGCAGAAGGGGGCGCTCAGTCGCTGCGCCTTCGCGTGCAGCACGGAAGCTTTCTGACCATGGGCGGATTCGGCGCCGGTCAGGTCTTGAGGCTGGGTTCAAACCTGATCCTGACCCGCCTCGTCGCGCCTGAAGCGTTTGGGCTGATGGCGGTCGCAGTCTCCATTAACATCTGGGCGATCATGCTGACGGATATCGGGATCGGATCCAGCGTGATCCGCAGCAAGAACAGCGACGACCCGGAGTTTTTGCGCACGGCGTGGACCATGAAGATCCTGCGCAACGCGCTCATCTGGTTGCTGATCCTTCTGGCAGCCGGGGCTGTGTACTGGCTGGCGGAGCTGAACACATTCCAGGCGGACAGCATTTACGCCAATTCGATGCTGCCCTGGGTGATGATGGGTACGGGTGCGCAAGTCATGCTAGGCGCGTTTTCCTCAATGAATCTCGGCATGGCGCAGCGCAAACTGGCGCTCGGTCGCGTAATCGGTCTCGAAATCGGGACGCAGGTGTTAGCGATGATTGTCACGATCAGTTTTGCCGCATCTGGTTATGGCGTTTGGGCGCTGGTTATCGGCATGCTTGTCAGCACCAGCGTTTCCAGCATCGCGAGTCACTTTATTTTTCCCGGTCCTTCAATGCGCCTGATGCTGCGGCGGGATTACTTTTTTGAAATCTTCAACTTCGGCAAATGGCTGATCATCGCGTCTTTCTTTGGATTTCTGGTCAATCGCGGCGACCAGATCCTGTTCGGCGGATACATGGATAGCAACAGCTTCAGTCTCTACGCCATAGCCGCCATGTGGGTCACGGCGGCGGCCATGACCATGCAAACGCTGATCAGCCGCATCTTTTTCCCCGCGTTCAGCGAAATCATTCGTGAGCGCCCCCACGCTCTGAACAATGCCTATAGAAAGTCCCGGCTGTTGATTGACGCCGCGTCCGTCATTGTCGCCTTTGGCGCATTCTTCCTCGCCGAACCGGCCTTTGCGCTGCTTTATCCCGATAACTATGCAGGGGTCGGATATTACGTGAAATTACTGTCGCCGTTCTTGTTGCTGACGCCGTTCCGGCTGATCAACACCCTCGTTCTGGCTGGCGGCGACAGCAAGAATTTCACGGGCGTGACGGTTCTCGCCGGCTTATCCATGCTGGTGTTGACGCCGATCGCTTTCTCAACTTTTGGGGAAAAAGCAGCGATAGTTTGCTTTTCGGTAATAGAGCTCGTCGCTTTGCCGATTATCTGGCGGATCGGTGCCAAGCGCATAGACATAGATCCGAAAGTTGAAGCGCGGGCGCTTGCCGCCATCGCATTGATATTGGCGCTTATTTTCTGGATGGATTGAGCGGGGCTCAGCGAAGGCGCCTTTGCATTTCTTCAACGGCCGAAAATTTACGAAAAACTAATTAAATCCTTCGCGGAAAACTTTTAAGAAAATTTCATTCCCTTTCATATTGTCGGCAAGGCTCATTCGCCTATGAGTTAAGCCTTTATCAGTGATCTCGCTCTATTAAAGTTTTGGTTAACCTTAATAATTCTCGCTGATTTTGGCGTGCGGGATAGTTTGACGACAGGTGTGCGTAATGCTCAGGCTTCAGATGATATTATGTTCTGGCGCCGTTTTCAGCGTGTTGACGAGCACGAATTTGGCGGCGGCGACGCCTGAAGACCTCAAATATTACGGTTCTGTTTATCCCGACGATGCCGAGCAAAACGCGCCGTCGGCAACGGCAGTTACTTCGCAACCCGTATCGCGCAGGGCGGCTTCAAGCGCGGCCGATCCGGCGCTAGAAAAAGCGCTGGGGCCGGCAGGCTATATCGTCAAGGCGCAGGGTGACGACGCAGCATTCGCATCGCTGATCCGCCGCGCCGTGGGACGGCATCCCGCCTATCATGCGCAAGCTTCCAGTCTCGATGAGTCATCGGCTGCGCGTAAACGGGCGCGCTCTTCCCTGTTGCCGCAACTTTCCGGACAACTGCGGGGAGACTATTCCATTACGCGCGATTTCGCCGCCGGTACCGATAATGTCGTTGAATCGTTGCGCCCCCGCGAGCAGTTCACGGCGGGTGTTTCAGCATCGCAGTTGATTTTTGACGGCGGCGCGACCATCCAGCGTATTCGCAGCGCTCGCGCGCTCGATGAAGAATACAAGAATGCGTTGTCGACACGGATTAACGATCTCTCGATCAATGCGCTAACGGCGTATTATGACGTTGCGGCGCATCAGGCGCTTCTTGCGCTAGGGCGTAATTTCATCAAGCGCCATGAGGATATTCTTGAAAGCGTCAAGGAGCGCGAGCGGCTTGGCGCAGGGTCGAAAGCGGACGTCACCCGCGCACGCGCACGCCTTGCCGCATCGCGCGCGCGCCTCTCCGAGATCGAAGAGAGCAAGCAGTTTGCAGATATCCGTTACGAGGAATTTTTCGGTGAGCCGCCGGCGCTTCTGGCGCGGCCCGGCGTAACGGCTCCGCTTTTGGGCTCGCGCAATGAAACCGTTGCTGAAGCGATCGAAAACAACCCCGAACTTGCCGCAGCGGAGGCCCGCGCCGATGCGCGCCAGGCCGATTTCAAAGCCGCCAAGGGCGCGCGCTATCCCGAAGTGCGGCTATCGGTTGACGCAGTGAAATACGATGTCTTCGACAGCGGCGATGATTTTGACGTGCGCGCCGGGTTGAATATCAACTATGACATCTTTACGGGCGGCGCGCGTTCCGCTGACATCGCCACCGCAAGGTCTCGCGCCAAACGTGAATCGTTTAATGAATCGCGCATCCGCCAGGAGATAGCGCGCGACGCCGCAATGGCGTTTGAACGGCTGCAAAGTTCGGACAGCCGTCTCGATGCGCTGGCGGAGGCGGTGATCGCGCATGATGAAACGCGCGATCTGGTGCTGGAGCGTTACAGGCTTTCGCGCGGCGACCTTATCGATGTCCTGCAGTCGGAGAACGATTATTTCGAAGCGGCGGTCGCCTATCTGACGGCGCTCTCCGGTCACGACATGGCCGGCTATGTGTTAATGGAGCATACGGGCGATCTCCTGCGTCTGTTCTCGCCGCAGCTTGAATATGAAAACGCCATCGCCGGGGCGCGCGATGAGTAGGGATGAATTCTTAAAAAGCCTGGCGCCGACATCGCACTGGCTGTTCGGGCCGCTGCGCGACAACGCCAAGGTCTACGGCCAGACGATACTTGCAGCCGGCATAGTAAACTTGCTGGGGCTGGTCTCATCATTCTTTATCATGACGGTCTATGACCGTGTCTTGCCGAATCAGGCGATTGAATCCCTGATCGCACTGACAATCGGCGTCATCCTCGCGCATATTTTTGACTTCCTGTTGAAGTCGCTGCGCGGTTATTTCATCGACATCGCCGGGCAGCGCCTTGATGCGACGGTCGGCGCCAGCGTTTTTGACAATCTGATGGCGATGCGGCTTGACGCGCGCAAGGGCGCATCCGGCGCCATTGCCGGGCTCGTCAAGGAGTTCGAAAACCTGCGCGACTTTTTCAGTTCGGCGACGCTCGTCACCATTGTCGATCTGCCCTTCATTTTTTTGTTCATCAGCGTCATTGCGCTCGTCGGTGGCCCGATTGCGCTGGTGCCCTTGATCGGCGTTCTTGTTGCACTCGCTTCTGGTGTCATCATTCAGCCGCTCATCATGAAGCGCACGAAACAGGCGATGGCCGAAGGGCATCATAAAAACGCAGTGCTGATTGAAACGCTGAGCGGTCTTGAAACCGTCAAAAGCGTACAGGCGAGCGGTCTGATGCGTTCGCGCTGGCGCAGCGGCGTGATGCGTCAGGCGAAAATTTCAACCATTGGCCGGTTTCTCAATCAGTTTGCGGTGAACGCTTCAGGGTTCGCGCAACAGGCAAGCCAGGTCGGCGTTGTCGTTATCGGGGTGTTTCTCGTCGGCGCAAATGAGATCACGACCGGGGCGCTGATCGCCAGCGTCATTCTGACGGGTCGCGCCATGGCGCCGCTCGGGCAGGTGGCGTCGCTTTTAAGCCGCGTCAACAGCGCCTGGGCGTCTTACAATTCGCTCAATGAGCTGATGACGGCGAAATGTGAAACCGACCCGAGCCGGGATTACCTGCCGCGGCCGACGCTGAAAGGGAAAATCGAGTTTCGTGACGTCAGTTTTTCGTATTCAGGCGACAGCGCGCGCGCGCTCGATGATGTTTCATTTACAATTGAGCCCGGCGAACGTGTCGCAATTCTCGGCAAGAACGGTTCCGGCAAGAGCACTATCGTCCGTCAGATCACCGGCGTTTATCAGCCCACAGAAGGCTCGGTGCTGGTTGACGATACCGATATTCGCCAGATTCGGCCCGCGGACCTGCGTTCAAATATCGGCGCGGTGCTGCAAGATGTTTGTCTTTTCTCCGGCAGCATTCGTGAGAATATCGCGTTAGGGCTCGAAAGTGTTTCTGACGAAGATATTCTGCTCGCGGCGAAAATTTCCGGCGTTCATGAATTTGTGGGTGCAACGGCGGGCGGCTACGACCAGCGGCTGGCGGAGCGCGGCGAAGGGCTTTCCGGCGGCCAACGTCAGGCTATAGCGCTTGCCCGCGCGCTGGCGCCAAAACCGTCGATCCTGCTCCTCGATGAACCATCAAGCGCGCTTGATAATCAGGCGGAAGCGAACCTGATCGCCCGGCTGGAGCGCGCGACTCGCGGGCGAACGCTGCTTGTCGTCACTCATCGCATGTCGATGGTGCGTCTCGTAGACAGGATCATCGTCATCGACAAGGGCCGGATCATCGTTGACGGGCCGCGCGATACCGTTCTGCGCGCGATGTCATCCGCGCGCGAGTTAAAAACGAAACGTCTTGCGGGGCCGAAAGTCGTCGCCATGAGGGCCGCGTCATGACAGGAAACCGCGAGATGGTTGTTTCTGACGCAGAATTCGATGAGGCGTTGCCGGTCGAACCGGCGAGGGCTGCGCAGTATCTGCTTTATATCATTGCCGGGCTGGTCGTGTTGACGCTGGTCTGGGCGTCGCTCGCGAAGCTTGATCGCGTAACACGCGGCGCCGGCTGGGTGGTTACCTCCAATCAGTTGCAGGAACTGCAATATCTCGAAGGCGGCATCGTCAAGGAGATCCTCGTTTCCGCTGGCGACCATGTTGAAGCGAACCAATTGCTTGTCCGGCTCGACCCGACGCAAATGAATGTCGCTTTTGCGCAAGGGCGTGACGAATTTAATACGCTTGCCGCACGCATCGCGCGGCTGGAAGCCGAAGCGGCGCTGAACCCTGTTGAGTTTCCGCCGGAGCTTGTCGCCGCGGCGCCGGGCGTCGCTTCGAATGAGCGAAAACTTTATCAGGCGCGGCAGGACGAGCTCGCTGCGGCGCTGGGCATCGAACAGAACAAGCTCGATCAACGCCGTAAGGGGTTGGAGGATGCGCGCGTAGCGCTGATGACCGCCAAAGAATCCCACACGCTTGCTGCCGAAGAACACAGCATCATGCAGCGGCTTGTCAGCAAGGGAATTGAGCCGCAAGTCGAACTATTGAGGGCGCGTCAGCGCGATGCAGCAGCAAAGGGTGAGGTGCAGCGCGCTGAAATAGCCATCAGCCGGCTGGAATTTGAGATTGCCGAGGCCGAAGGCGAAGTCGACCGTATTCGCAAGGCGTTTTCAGCTAAAGCCGCTGATGAGCTCACCAATGCAAAAGCAGAACTTGAAGAATTGAAAGGCGAATTGCCGGCGCTGCAGGACAAGGTCGCGCGCACCGATGTTCGCGCGCCGGTCGCCGGCGTCGTCAATCGCGTGCTTGTCTCTACTGTCGGCGGCGTTGTTGCGCCGGGCGAAACCATCGTCGAACTGGTGCCGAGCGAAGATACGCTGCTCGTTGAGGCGAAAATCAAGCCCGCCGATATCGGTTTCCTGCGCGTCGGTCAGAATGCGAAGGTTTCGATTTCGGCGTACGACTCTTCGCTTTACGGCTCGCTTGACGGGACGATCGAAACGATCAGTCCCGACGCCATTGAAGAAGAAAAAACCGGCGAGCGCTTTTACAATATCAAGGTGAGAACGTCGGCCGAGTCGCTCAAAAGCCGTCGCGGCGATCTTCAGATCCTTCCCGGCATGGCGGCGGATGTGGCGGTCCTCAACGGCAAGCGGTCGGTGCTCGCCTATGTCATCAAGCCGATGGCCGATATCAATCAAAAGGCGCTGCGCGACAAGTAATTCTGTGAAATGCTTGTGCGAGGGCGGCTCTTTTCACTAAGGTGAAAGTGCGAAACCAACCGCCGGGCGAGATGATGCAGCAGGGTCATAAAAATAACCAGTCTGTCCAACAGGGTTTCATTCCGGAAGTCTGGTTTCACACGCCTGTCTGGTCGCGTAAGGTCGTGGATCACGAACGCATAAATGCGCATATCCTGACCGTACTCAAAAAGCTTGAAGCCGAGACGGCTCCAATAACGCGTTCAAATGTCGGCGGCTGGCATTCTCACGATCAGATTCACCACCGCGATGACCTCGCCGAAATCCGTAAAATTATCGGCACAGCCTGCGTCGGGTGCGCGACATTCATGGAATTCGACTTCGATAATTTCGATCTGATGATCAAGGAAATGTGGCTCAACAAAAACGGGCCGGGAGACTTCAACAAGGCGCATATTCATCCGAACGCGATTTTATCGGGCGCCTATTATGTACAAACGCCGGAGGGTTCAGGCAATATCGAGCTTTACGATCCGGTGCCGGCGCGGTTGATGAATGTCTATCCCGTCAAGAAACGAAAGCCCATCAACCTTCAGGCGGTCGAATACAAGGCTGAGGCCGGTCAGTTGCTCGTCTTTCCGTCATGGCTGCAACATTCGGTGCAGCCGAACCGCGGAGAAGATTATCGTGTCTCGATCAGTTTCAATATCGGGTTCAAACCGAAAAACGTACGACAGGCGACGGACCTATCCGATGATGCGCCCCTCGACCTTGTAAAGGAAGACTAATTCGCCGGCGCCTTGGTTTCGGTTTTTTGCGGCACGATGCGATAGACTTTCGATCCTTTGAGGCCGGACCAGAAAGAAAGTTTCGCATAGCGCTCGAACAATTCCGGCGGCAGTATTGATTTTCGCGGGCGCGGCTCGACCTTTTCATGGACTTTGTGCAGGCCTTTGACGCCGAGTTGGGTGTCAAACTCCGGCGCATCGTAATCGACATGGGCGAAGTCATGTTCGTATGGTTTTTCACCAAGGAATTTATAGATGAGGCCAATAACTTCATCCGGCCGGGCGCTGAAGATATCGTAATCAACGATCACGATACGGTCGGCGAACTCGCTCCAGACAGCTTCCTGCAGCGCATGCCAGGCAAAGCCTACAAGCCTGTTTGGTCCCGCAAGCGCTTCGAGGCGTGTGTAAACGGTCGAACGCTCCGCAGGCGTATTAAACAGTCGCGTGTTTTCAAACATGTTGCCGCGATATTGCCGCTCCAGGCTGTCCATCACCCATGCGACGTTGCGCACGGTGCAGATAAGTTTCGCATCGGGAAAGAGTTTCATCAGCGCCGGAAGCTGCGCCGTCCATGCGCGATTGGTATCGAAAATGACGTCTTCCTTGCAGTCTCGATAGTATGTGTCAAACAGGCCGCGAATAATCGCTGCGCGTTGTTCCTCGTTCACCATCGAAGAAAGTTCGGTGCCGGCTGAAACCTGCGCAATTATCCCTTCCATCAGGCTCGCAACCGGGCTCGACATGCCGGCATGAAAGCGCGGGTTCTGGCGCAACAATGCGCCCATCAATGTTGAGCCGGAGCGCGGCAGGCCGGAAATAAAATGAAAGTTCCGCGATTTGTCGGTTTTTGGCTGCTTCGCCATTCGGCGCCCCTGTTGACGTTTCCAACTGCGATCATTCGCAGATGCGGGACAGTAGAGGATTGAAATAAGAAGGAAAACCCCGTGACGGGTTTCGCGGATACTGCATTGCAGGCCAGCGGTCTTGCGAAACAAATACACATTCAGGACGGACAATTCCCGCTTGCCGGTAACGCGGGGCCGACCTAAGTTGATGCCGGGGACAGAGCGCAGACGCGCTTTGAATAGGGGTTGGGGCGTTCTCTCGAGCGGTCCTCCATACATTCAGGGAGAGGCCGCTCATGGCGACATTCACCGTCACTACGCTTGACGACGAAGCCTTCGATTCTGGCGATCTGACCGATGAAACGAACGACGGGAACGGGCTTTCCCTGCGCGAGGCGCTGGCGCTGGCGCAAGACGGTGATGCGATAGATTTTGACGCTTCCCTTTCTGCCGGAACGTTAACGCTTGGTGGAACGCAATTATCGATAACCCAGGACAACATTCTTGTCGATGGAGACATCGACAATGATGGCGTCGCTGACATAACGATTTCCGGTGATAATCTAAGCCGGATTTTCAGCGTCTCAGCCGGCGTTTCGGGAGGTGATCCAAATAACGTTTCTCTGTACGGCCTGATCCTTTCCGAAGGCGCATTAACGGATGATGATGGCGGTGCGATTCACCTAGCGGGCGATACGGACCTAATACTTAGCCATAGCATAATCACAGGCAACCAAGTGACGGCGTCCACCGGAACCGTTTATGGCGGTGCAATTTTCGGCTCAGCATCATCGACCGTAATCAGAGCTTATGATTCTGTGATTTCGAACAACGCCGCATATTCGGGCGGCGGAAATGTCGGCTACGGCGGCGCGATTTCAAACTTTGGCCAAACCTTCATTTATAACTCTGATATTTCCGGCAATCAGGCCGGTAGCGGCGGTGCAATTGTTGGTCTGAACTCTTTATTCATCGACGGCTCAACTTTTCTAAATAATTATAGCGCGGGTTCCGGCGGCGCCATTTTCTTCAGTAGCGGAGCCCTTTCAGTGCTCAGGTCTGAGTTCGGGGGAAACACTGCCGCTGGCGATGGCGGCGCGATTCGGTTGTTTGGCGGCGCCAACCGAGTGGTCAACTCTACATTTAGCGGGAATGAAGCGGTAAACGGCGGCGCTGTTGCAACGTCGAGCGGCGACGACACGCGTTTTTACAATAGCACCTTTGCGGGAAACTACGCCGCCAATGACGGCGGCGCCGTCGCCGGCTTGTCATCGACAAATATTCTTACGTTCTACACCAGCACGTTCTCGGGAAATTTGGCGGGTGGTTACGGCGGCGGCATTTCGCAGGACAGCATTTTCTTTGCGCTCACAAACTCGATTGTCGCCGGAAACGAGTCTGCGTCGGGCGGCGATGACATTTACACAGCATCTGGCGCATCCGCCGTTTACTTGGGCGTGAACTTATTTTCACAATCAGGCGCAGGCGATGCGCAGGACATCTACGCGGCAGACCTGACGACTATTTTTGGCGCAGTAGGCGCTAACCCAGACACCGGCGTGACCTCGGGCGTGCTCGCTGACAATGGCGGTCCAGTGCAGACCGTGGCGCTGAACATTTCGGGCATCGCCGTAGACGCAGGGGACAGCGCCGTACTGACCCCCGATGCTTTCGATCTCGACGGCGATGCTGTCACCGCCGAAGACTTGCCCGTTGACGCTCGCGGACTGGAGCGCGTGACAGGAACAGAACTAGACTTGGGCGCCGTTGAAATGTCTCAGACATACACCGTAACAACGCTTGATGATGAAACCTTCGAAGCGGGCGATCTCGCCGCAGAGACAGCGGACGGCAATGGTCTTTCGCTCAGAGAGGCGCTGGCGCTGGCGCAAGACGGCGACACGATTACATTCGACATGGCGCTGTCCGGATCAACAATTACGCTCGCCGGTACGCAGCTCACTATTACACAAGACGACCTCACCATCGACGGCGATCTCGATGACGACGGCAATCTCGACATCATCGTCGATGCAAATGGCTTGAGCCGTGTCTTTTTCGTGGAAGGCGGCCAGGAGAGTGATCCGGATGACGTCACCATTGATGGTTTGGCGATTACCGGCGGTTACCTAAACGGCGGGGACGGCGCCGGTATTTACATAGGCACGGATGCAATCGTTACAGTCCAGAACAGCAACATTTATGGTAATAATATTGCGAATGAAGGTTCCGGCGGCGGTGTTTTCGTAAACAGCATTTCGACGCTCAATCTCATGGACTCAGAAGTCGTCGATAACACAGCGGCTGAATATGGCGGGGGCGTTGCGACAATTTCTTCGTCATCAACGATATACGTTTCCAATTCGTATATTGCCCATAATGAAGGCAACAATGGCGGCGGCATATACACTCGCGGAACGACGACGATTGTTGAAGGCAGCACTATATACCTGAACGACGCCTTCAATGGCGGCGGCATCATGAGCGGCGGAAATCTCACCGTCGATAGCGGTTCCGTTATCGCAAACAATACGGCCGGAAACCTTGGCGGCGGCGTGTTCGTCGAAGGAACGGCGACGGTTTCCTATTCAGCTATCAGTGACAACGACGCAGGCGGCGGCGGCGGGATTTTCAATCAAAGTGGTGATTTGACGATTATAAACTCATCCGTCAGCGGAAATTACGCCAGCGGATATGGGGGCGCTCTATACTCCAACGAAAACAGCAGTTCTACCATCGTCAACTCGACGATCGCCAACAATACGACCGACAGCGGCGCCGGCGGGATTTATGCGTATAACGCCACCATACTTAACGTTTTAAATTCAACTTTCAGCGGCAATGAAGGATCCGGTGACGGCGGCGCAGCGGATATCCAGGGCGGCACGACCGCAACGTTCACAAACGCGACGTTCTACGACAATCAGGCAAGTGGCGCTGGCGGGGGGGTGAATATCGGCGGCGACTCCGTTTTAAACCTCTACAACAGCACNNAAGCACCTTTACCGGCAACGACACGATCAACAGCGGCCCCGGCGGCGCCGTCAACGCGCATGACAACGCTGTCGTCAATATCGGCAATAGCGTCGTCGCAGGGAATAACGGCTCTGAAGGCCGCAATACCGTCTATGCGGGGGAAGGCGCCGTCATTAACAGTCTTGGCGGCAATGTTTTTGATCAGTCCGGTGTTGGCGGTGTTGGCGATATCTTCGAAAGTGATCTTGATCAAATTTTCGATGATGTTGTGAGTTTGCCTGGGGTTGCTGCGCGTACCGCTGGCGGCTTAAGCGATAATGGCGGACCGGTGGCTACGGTCGCACTCAATCCTGTAGGCGTGGCGGTTGATGCCGGCGACAACGCCAATCTCCCACAGGACGACTTTGATCTCGATAATGACTTGCTCACTGCCGAAGACCTGCCTGTCGATGCGCGGGGCGAGGACCGCGCGCAGAATGGCACGGTTGACTCCGGCGCATACGAGGCAGCGCCGACGCAAACGCTTCTGGTCACAACGTCCGCCTCCAGCGGCGCTGACGTATTCGATGGCGGTGACCTTGCGGCGGAAACATCGGATGGCGGCGGGCTGTCGCTGATAGAGGCGCTGGCGCTCGTGCAGAATGGCGACACGATCGAATTTGATGCAGGAATTTCGGGCGAAACCATTGATGTGGGAGGCGAATTTGGATCGCTGTCCACCAGCGCGGATAACCTGACGATTGACGGCGACATCGATAATGACGGCACGGCTGACATTACTATCAACATGTGGGGCGGGACCGCATCGCTGACTTTGACGGGCGGAAGTCCGCTTGATGGTCAGGATGTGAGCGTTGATGGCGTTACATTTACGCGCGCATCTGGCAGCGGCTACGCCATCGGCGCCGGCGGAAATGTCAATCTGACAATTTCGAATTCGAGCTTCAGCGGGATGAATAACTCCGCCATCTCTACCGGCGAGTATTCAAGCCTGTTTATCACTGGGTCAGAATTTAACTCTAATAACTCCTCGTCAAATGGCGGAGCAATTCGTCTCGGCGCCAACGGATATGCGTCTATCGACGATACGTCATTCACAAACAACTACTCATTCGGGCAAGGCGGCGCCATCGCTGCCAGCGGCGGTGCAACTATCGTGCTGTCAAATAATTATTTTGGCGATAATATCGGCCTTGGTTCCGGTGGCGCGGTTTTCCTGAATGAGGGTGACGGGCTTACGGTTTCCGGATCGACATTCTATTCGAACACGACCGGAGGCTCCGGCGGGGCGATCTACGGCGAAGGTGCGGATGTATCCATCGACAACAGCACCTTTACGTCGAACCAGGCGTATAACAGCACGGGCGGCGCCATCGACCTTTATGGCGGCTCTCTGGCCATTTCGAATTCTACGTTCGGCGCAAACAGTTCGGAAAATAATGGCGGCGCCATTCGCGCTTACCGTGCGCCGACAAGCATCACCAACAGCTCTTTCACGGGCAATACCACTGCAGAAAGCAGCGGCGGCGGCGTTTATATTTACGATAGTCCCATAAATATCGGAAACAGCCTGTTTGCCGGCAATAGCGCCGGCAGTGTTGGCGGCGCCTTGCAGTTGTCGGGCGAAGGAACCGGCGGATCAATCACCAACTCAACATTTTATGGAAATCAAGCGCTCTTCGGCGCTGGCGCCATATCACAGCGTGGCGGCGCGCTCTTTGTATATAGCAGCACCTTTACCGGCAACTATTCGGAAGAATTGGGGGGCGCGTGGCAAGTCGATGGGTCGTACAGCAACGGCTATTCGGGTAACACGATCTTTTCGGGGAACGACAGTGATAATGACGATGATGATATCAACGTCAATGAAGGCGGCGCCTTCTTTTCGCTTGGCAACAATATCTTTGGCCAGTCGGGATTAGGCGGCGGGAGTGATATTCAAACTACCGACGTCGCTTCCGTTTTCAATGAAACGATCTCTAATCCGTATACGGGTCAAACCTCTGGCCGTTTGCGTGACAATGGTGGTTTGGTAGATACGGTTTTATTGAATCCGCTGGGGATTGCACTGAATGCGGGTGACGCCGGTTTGCTGCCTGCGGATATTCTCGACCTCGACGGCGATCTTGATACAGGCGAAGACCTGCCGGTCGATGGACGCGGCGTTGGCGCGGACCGGATTGTGGGAGCGGGACTTGATATCGGCGCTTTGGAACTGGCCTCGAGCATTCTCGACGGGATCGTCGGCACGAACAATGCAGATACGCTCGCAGGTACGGAGTTTTCCGATGTGATCCGCGGTCTCGGCGGGAACGACGCGATCGCCGGCGGCGGCGGATCGGATACGGTTGAGGGCTCGCTGGGCAACGACACGATCAATGGCGAAAGCGGCGACGATTTCATCAATGGCGAGAACGGATTTGACTCG